>DFWY01000033.1:12464-127118 GCA_002381615.1 Polaromonas sp. UBA4122
CAAAGTCATTGACAAATTCCGCGAGGGCGAAAGAATGGTTCCGCACTAGCATTGAGGAAGTTGAGTCAATTATCAAGTTCGTCAAAGGGGGGAGTGCAAAGAGCCGGAACTCTCCAAGTTGCACATTTGGCGTGGTGTGAATCGAAATACAAAATTATGGGCACCTTCCAGTCGGTCGCCATGATTTGCACGCACAGACAAGCAGCATCGCACAGGCCAAGCCAGTAGCCCGTGGGTGCCGGAATGCCCACTAGAGCCGGGGCAGGAAACAGTACAGCAACTCGAATCCGATTGGTCGACCTTATATGGCTGACCGCGGAAAATTGATTTAAGAAACCACCCGATTGCGGTGGCTTTTTTTGTCTTGTTTCCGACTTTGCACCAACAAAACTATTGCGACAAAATCCAGTCGGCCAGGTTCTTCTGCGCTGCCAAGTCCTTGGTATCAATTACCTTATGCTCCTCTTCGCTGCCGTCGTCGAGCTTGACCTTGGGGCCGGTCGTAAAGTTCTTAATGGCTTTTTCCTGGCCATCAGGTTTGCCTTTGTATTTGGCGGCAATCTTTTTCAGGGAGGGACCTTTTTTGGTCTTGTCGACAGAGTGGCACTTAGTGCAATCATTCTTTTTGAACAAAGCTTGAGCGGCGTCGGCATCGACAGCTGCGTGGGCCGGAAGCATGCTGGCAAACGCCAGTACCGCAGATGCGCTGACGAGGGAGAGGGAAAACTTCTTCATTTGAAACTCCTTAAAGACTATGTGTAAGCCTCACATGCTCAACGCAGTACAGGGGCCGCGTGATGACGACGGTAAATTTTGCTTACAAAACTTTGCAGCTTAGCGACCTGTCGCATGCAACGCCAACTGTGATGTCCCTGGTTCGAGCCCAGGTTGAGGAGCCGAAAACAAGAAACGAATCAAGCACTTAGGTCACAAGCCTAGGTGCTTTTCTCATTTCCGGACTGGTCTATAGCCACTCTGTGGGTTCTGCATTGGTTCGGTTGGAGGGATGTGGGATGTGGCGGAAGGCCTTTGGGGTTTCAGCGAGAGCATCATTTGGGCAGCGTACGCATTCAAATGAGCTTCTCGATGCCACCGCTAACCCCGTTTGCAAACTTCCAATGCTTGCGCTCATCGGCACCAAGATTCCGACTCGCAAAGAGGATAGCGAGCCTCAGCAACGGCGAAGCGCCCACGTAATCATCCTTTATGGCGACCGCCTCGGAGCGATTGCCCGATGAATGCACTACAAGGACAGCGTGGCGCTTGATCACCTCAGATGTGGACTCGGAATAAAGCGCAACAATGTCTGTTGCGTGGTTCCACGCTGATTCTGAGGCAAAAATGTGGAGAATCCACGTGGCGTAGTAAGGGGGCGGCGGGTTTCTCTTACTCTTGAGTGGTCGAAGAAGTTTTGTTGCGATTCGCTTTTGTTCTACGCGCGTCAGGTCATCGAACGACAAGACGTACTTGGCAATCTGCTCAGCGACCGGATAGAGGAGTTCTGCGTTGTCGATGACGAGATCGAGGAAGTCGCGCTTCAACTCTGGCGGTGCGCCAGGGATAGCTTAAAAAAGTCCGGTGTCTTTACGTCGAATCAGTGACCTGGCGCTATGTAAGAAAGGCAGACATGCAGGAAATTATTTTATAGGGCTCAATGCCCAATTACAAGTTTGATGTTGTGCGCCGCAGCGCTCCTCTCCGGAGGGCTGCTGATATGGCGACTTACGGCACACAATCAGGGGAGCATTTCACCGGAATTCGCCTCCGCACCCACCAAAAATTCAAAGGTGGGTTTGAGACAAAAAAAAAGGAACCAAGCAGTGGGCAGAAACGCACGCAGCTTTACACGCCAATTCGACGGGGACGATAAAGGGCATGGGTCCAGACAAGACCCTGCTGGCCGTCGCCTTGCGAGACTATGCTTACGACGTGATGGTCCTGCAAAAGGGTCCGACATAAGTTCCTCAAATCCCACCAGCTCTTCCCCTTACACCGAGGGCATTTTTGAACTTCTTCGGCACTTCTGCACAATAGCGGTATGGCCGTGTCTCGCCCTCATTTGGCATCAACCATTGTGTCGACTTTCTCATGTACTTTCGTTTTGCCGCTGACGGCACCCTCCTGCTCCACTTGGCATTCATCCTATTTGCCCTTTTTGGTGGGGCACTCGCCGTGAGGTGGCGCTGGATGCCACTTGTTCATCTTCCAGTGGCGGCTTGGGCGCTCTTTGTAGAGCTGACTGGTCGCATCTGCCCGCTCACCTATATCGAGAACGATTTTCGTATCAGAGCCGGTCAATCGGGTTACACGGAAAGCTTCGTCGAGCACTATCTCCTCGACGTCATCTATCCTTCAGGTCTAACCCGCGAGGTTCAGTTCGAACTTGCTGCCGCGGTCGTTGTCATCAACATCGCAATCTATTTTTGGCTTTTCCTTCGCCGGCCGACTCAACATAGAGAGGCCTAACCTCTCAACGAGGCGACAGGCACCATTAGCCGCTGTGCTGGCCGGCGCCACCCGACCAATACCCGCTATGCGAAGATAGTTTAGAGGTCTTACTTCTGAGGCTTGGCGGTATTGGCGTTGGTCATCCCGCCTTTTTTTACCGTGTGCTTTGCGCGCTTGACATGCTTGACATGCTTTGCGCGCTTAACGTGTTTTGCGTTATTAAGGGCCATCGGTTCTTTGACCTCAGCGCCGCCGGGATGCGCCCTGAGCCATGCAGCGTCACGTTCAGCAACGAGCTTGGCGCCAGCTTCAGCCGGCGTCGTATCTGGAGCAGATTGCGCAAAGCTTGACACTGCAAAGGCAGAAAGCAAGCATATAAGAGCAAGAAACTTTTTCATGATACTTTTTCCTATGAGTTTGTTGGCCTGTCGGTCCGATTTGTCCGCCGGACTGGCTCCTTAACGGATAACCAGCTCCCTACGTTGACGACTGCTTTGATTGCAGACGAATATGAAGTCAAAGCAGTTGTCCGTCTGTGCGGAACAGGACATCGCGCTACTGGGGGGGTGTAAAAAGAACCACCTTCAATTGCCCTTCACTTTGAACGTCGAATGCCCGCTTCACGGCAAAGCAACTGTCCGCTTTGGAAAAAGATTCTGACCGGCTCCTTGAACTGATTTTTAACCATCAGCTAGGCAGTACGTTTTTCGGGGGCAAGGTCACTTTGGCTGCAACGTTCAACTTTCGTTTTCGGGAAAGTCTGCGCCTATTGTTATGCCTTCCCATGTGTCGAAGTCGCTTCGAAGCAGATCAAGCTTCTTGCGCGCCAGTTCGAGAGCACCCTTGCCCAGCAGCAAACGCAGCGGCGGCGTGTCCGATAGTGCCGCGTTGATGATCGCCTGTGCGGCTCGTACCGGATCTCCCGCCTGCTTGCCGTTGCGGCCCTCTATCTGCCGGCGGCGCTCGCCGGCTGTCGACTCGTAAGCATCGATGCGCGTCGCCGACTGCTTGATCGACGGCCCCGCCCAGTTCGTGCGGAATGGGCCCGGCTCGACGATGAGGACGTCGATGCCAAGCGGCTTGACCTCAAGCGCGAGCGATTCGGAAATCCCTTCGACCGCGTATTTGGTGCCGTGGTAATAGCCGGTAGACGCGAAACTCGTGATGCCGCCGATTGATGAAATGTTGACGATCAGGCCGCTGTGCCGCTCGCGCATCGCGGGTAGCACCGCTTTCGTCATGTCGACCAAACCGAAGACGTTGGTCTCGAACATTGCACGCACAGCATCATCTTCACCTTCTTCGATCGCGGCGAGATAGCCGTAACCGGCGTTATTGACGAGCACGTCGATACGACCGAAACGCTGCAGCGTTTGCGCCACAACGTCGTCGACCTGCTTGCGGTCGGTGACATCGAGTTGAAGTGCGAGCGCCCGATCGGTATTATTCCCGACCAGGTCCGCCACCTTCGACAGATCCCGTGCAGTAATTACGGCGCGCCATCCGCGCGCAAGCACGAGTTTTGCCAGTTCACGACCAAAGCCGGTTGAACAACCGGTAATCAGCCAGACGGGGTTGTCGCGATTCATCATGGGAAAGCTCCTGTTCATGCTGTAGGTGGCGCCGATTGAATATCGACCAGGGGGCTGAAGCTGAACCGTTGAAGGTCAGCTGTGGATAACTATAAGCTCTTTGCTGTTTCTTTTGGTCTTTCGCAAGTAGATTCATCGTGAGAGGCAAGACGCGCAGGGCGTGGCTCGAAGCGGCTTGCCGTGGCATTACGTGCTGCCGACCGCAAACGTGGTGTACGAATGGCAGGGCAAAGGCGCACGGCTGGCGGAGCTGCTGGCCGAGGCTTCGCTGCAGGGGCAATTGCTGTAACGCTGCTTCAAGGGCTGCTTGTTCCCAAGAATTCAAGAAGAAACAGGCTGTACCGCTTACCGAACGGGCGCAAGCAGCTATGTTTTCAATAGCATTCAGCGAAAGCCGTCCCACACCAGCTTGAGGCCGGTGAGCAACATGCCGAAGTAGAGAATCCGGTAAAACCAGACTTGGCTGATGCGCCGCGCCAGGCGAACGCCTATCCACACGCCCACCGGCGCCAGCGGCAACAGCACCAGCGAGGTCGCCAGGTTGCGCCAGTCAAGCAGGCCCAACCAGGCATAGGGAATCCACTTGGAGAGGTTGATCACAAAGAAGAAAAACGCCATGGTGGCGGTGAACTTGATCGGGCTGAGGCGCAGCGGAATGACGTAAGCGCTCAGCGGCGGACCACCGGCGTGGGCCACAAAACTGGTAAAGCCCGACGTTATCGTCAAAATCGCACCCAGCCACTTCGGCGGCGGCGGGCTGTCGGACTTGGGCGGGAACAGCAGGCGCTGCGCCAAAAACAACAGGGTGAAACCACCGACGATGCCGGCCACCACCTTGGCATCAAGCATCTTGAACAGCAGCGCGCCCACCACCGTGCCCATCAGGCCGAAAGGCACCAGAAACTTGAGGAACTTCAAATCGAAGTTTTTACGGAAGGCTGCCACGCCCAACAAGTCCATGAGCAGCAATAGCGGCATCAAAATCGCCGCGGCCTGAGGCACTGTGACCGACAGCGCCATCACCGGCACTGCGAGCGAGCCAAAACCCGCACCAAAGCCGCTTTTGCTGATGCCCAGCATCAGCACGGCGGGAATGGCGACGGCGTAGAAAAACGGGTCGGTGACCAGCGGGAAGGTCATTTTATGGATGAAAAGTGCCTGTAGCGCAATAGCAACGGGCGCAAGCAGCTATTAAAAATATAGCAGTTGACTGCTACGAAAAGCCCGTAGCAAAAGCCTGCAGCGCGCCGCCGCTATCAAACCCGCTCAAGAATAACCGCAATACCCTGCCCCACGCCAATGCACATGGTGGCCAGCGCATAGCGTCCGCCCGTGGTGTGCAGGCGGTTGACGGCGGTGGTGGCCAGGCGCGCACCCGAGGCGCCAAGCGGGTGGCCCAGCGCGATCGCGCCGCCCCAGCCGTTGACGCGCTCGTCGTCATCCTTCAGGCCCAGCAAACGCAGCACGGCCAGGCCCTGCGCAGCAAAGGCTTCGTTGAGCTCAATCACGTCCATCTGTTCGATCTTCAGGCCGGTCAGCGCCAACACTTTTTGCGTGGCGGGCGCCGGGCCAATGCCCATGATGCGCGGCGCAACGCCAGCGGTAGCCATGCCGACCACGCGGGCACGCGGCGTGAGGCCGTTTCTGGTGGCGGTAGCTTCATCGGCCAGCAGCAGCGCGCAGGCGCCGTCGTTGACGCCGCTGGCATTGCCGGCGGTGACGGTGCCGTCAGGTCGCACCACGCCTTTGAGCTTGGCCAGCGATTCCATCGTGGTTTCGCGCGGGTGTTCGTCTTTACTCACCACGAGGGGATCGCCCTTTTTCTGGGCAATCGTGACCGGCGTAATTTCGGCGTCGAAATAGCCGGCCTTTTGCGCGGCCACGGCCTTGAGCTGGCTGGCCAGCGCCATCTTGTCCTGGTCTTCGCGGCTGATTTTGTAATCGGTGGCGACGTTCTCTGCGGTTTCGGGCATGGCGTCGACGCCGTACTTTTCCTTCATCAGCTTGTTGATGAAGCGCCAGCCGATGGTGGTGTCATACACCGCATTGGCACGGCTGAAGGCACTCTCGGCTTTGGGCATGACAAACGGCGCGCGGCTCATGCTCTCTACCCCGCCCGCGATCATCAGCGTGGCTTCACCCGACTTGATGGCGCGTGCCGCCGTGCCCAGTGCATCCAGCCCTGAGCCGCACAGGCGGTTGATGGTGGCACCCGGCACTTCCATAGGCAAGCCTGCCAGCAAGCTGGCCATGCGCGCCACATTGCGGTTGTCTTCCCCGGCCTGGTTGGCGCAGCCAAAAATCACGTCGGTGACAGTCTGCCAATCAACGTTGGGGTTGCGCGCCATCAGGGCCTTGAGCGGAATCGCGCCGAGGTCGTCGGTGCGCACGCTGCTCAATGCGCCACCGTAGCGGCCGAAGGGGGTGCGGATGGCGTCGCAGATAAAGGCTTGCTTCATGAGGGTTCTCGAAAAATGAAAGGCTTGGTAAATTTATTCGGGGTCAGACAGAGATAGGCAGGCCGATGAGTTTCTCCAGCTCGGCGTGCTCCAGACCCTCTATCTTATCGATGAGGTGGAGGCCTTGCGGCGTACAGGCCAGCGTTGCGAGTTCAGAGTAAATGCGCTTGACGCAGGCAATGGCGGTGAGCGGGTAGGTGCATTGCGCCACCACCTTGCTGTCGCCCTTTTTGGTGAGCAAATCCATCATCACCCAGGTTTGCTTGGCGCCTATGGCCAAGTCCATCGCCCCACCCACGGCGGGAATCGCGCCCGGCTCGCCGGTGCTCCAGTTGGCCAGGTCGCCGGTGGCCGAGACCTGAAACGCGCCCAGCACGCAAATGTCGAGATGGCCGCCGCGCATCATGGCGAAGCTGTCGGCATGATGAAAAAATGAGCCGCCCTTGAGCAGCGTGATGGGCTGCTTGCCGGCGTTGATGAGGTCGTAGTCTTCCTTGCCCTCCGCCGGTGCCGGACCCATGCCGAGAATGCCGTTTTCGCTGTGCAAAATAACTTCGCGGCTGGCTGGAATATGGTTGGCGACCAGGGTGGGCATGCCGATGCCGAGGTTGACGATAGCGCCTTCGCAAATGTCTTGCGCCACGCGTGCAGCCAGTTGGTCTTTGGTGCGTTTCTGGTAACTCATGCTCAAGCTGCTTTCTTAAAACCACCGGCCTGAGTCGCCATGCGGTCAATCTTCACGATCTGATGGACAAAAATACCGGGGGTCACGATGTGTTCCGGGTTGAGTGCGCCGAGTTCGACAATTTCATGCACCGTGGCCACAGTTTTTTTGGCGGCTGTGGCCATCACCGGGCCAAAGTTGCGCGCCGCCATGCGGTAAGTCAGGTTTCCCCAGCGGTCGCCCTGCTCGGCCTTGATGAGCGCCACATCACCGTAAATGGGCATTTCGAGCACGTAGTGCTTGCCATTGATTTCACGGGTTTCCTTGGCCGAGCCGTCCGGGTATTTAGCGAGCTCCGTGCCATAGCCGGTAGGCGAGAAAAAAGCGCCAATGCCCGCACCGGCAGCGCGAATGCGCTCGGCCAAATTGCCTTGCGGCACCAGTTCCAGTTCCAGCTTGCCGCTGCGGTACAACCCGTCAAACACCTGGCTATCGGCCTGGCGCGGAAAGCTGCAGATGATTTTGCGCACCCGCCCGGCTTTCAGCAAAGCGGCCAGCCCGACTTCGGCATTGCCTGCGTTGTTGTTGACCACGGTCAGGTCTTTGGCGCCTTGGGCAATGAGGCCGTCAATCAGTTCATTGGGAATGCCGGCAGTGCCAAAACCGCCAATCAGCACGGTGGAACCGTCTTTCACATCCGCCAGCGCATCGGCAATGGATCGGGCAATTTTGTTGATCATTCTATAGTCTCCAACATCTCCAACAAGGACTGAAACATACGCACTTTTTGTCGAGTGCATTTTGTTCGCAACAAGAACAAGCGTTCGTATAATGAATTTTAGGAGATTTAAAGCGCCATGGCAAATGCAGCATCCACCCTTATTGCAGACCTCAAGCCCGGCGACGGCTACGTGCAGTCATTTGCGCGCGGGCTTGAAGTGATTCGTTCTTTCAGCGCCACTGCGCCCCGGCAAACATTGACCGAAGTAGCCGGGCGCAGCGGCCTGAGCCGCGCCGGCGCCCGCCGCATCCTGCTCACCCTGGAGGCGCTCGGCTACGTTCGCAGTGAAGGCAAGCTGTTCAGCCTGACCCCGCGCATACTGGATCTGGGTTTTGCCTACCTCTCGTCCATGCCGATCTGGAACCTGGCTGAGCCGGTGATGGAAGCGCTGGTCGAACAGGTCAAGGAGTCGTGCTCGGCGGCGGTGCTGGACGGCACGGACATTGTGTATGTGCTGCGCGTGCCGACGCACAAAATCATGAGCATCAGCCTGGGCATGGGTTCGCGCTTGCCGGCCTACTGCACATCGATGGGCCGGATGTTGCTGTCAGCATTGCCTGAAGCAGAACTCATGCAGTGCCTGGCAGCGTCAGAACGAACGGCACGCACCAAGCACACCGTGACCGGGGTGGAGGACCTCGTGACCAGGATCGCGCAGATTCGCAAACAGGGCTGGTCGCTGGTGAATCAGGAACTGGAAGAAGGCCTGGTGTCGATGGCGGCACCGATTACCAACCGGGCCGGCGAGATGGTGGCGGCGTTAAACATCAGCGGCCAAGCCAACCGGACCAGCGCCAAAGCGATGCAAGAGGCGATGCTGCCGCAACTGCTCGCAGCAGCGCAGGCGATCTCACGCATGTTGAGTGTGCAGCGCACCTGACAGGTGTCGTGCGGCTGGGCTGCTTGGCGGGTCTGAATTCCGGTCAGGATTTACGAAAACCCATCACCAGCACAATCGCGCCCAAGGCCACAGCACCGAGGCTCAACCACTGGGGAATGTTCACGGCTTCTTTTTCTTTCACCGTCAACTCGATGGGACCGATTTTGGCGGCGGTCCTGTCTTTGGTAAAGCTGAAACCACCAGTGAAAAAGCCGGCCAGGCCGCCAACGATCAAAATAATTCCTGCGATGCGTGCTGCGTTCATTGAAATCTCCTCGCCGGGCTTGTGAGTCGTTGGGTGGCCACGCCCCGGAACTATGCCACCGTGACCCGTAATATAGAGGCGCACGCCCAAACTGTCTGTAGGACGTAGCCGGGCCGTCGCGTCTATGAAGCACTGATACAACAACACGTCGGCAACGGGCGCTCGCCGCGTGATACGCTCTTGCCATGTTCACGCCTTCACAAGCCGACGTACGCCGGTTTTTCTGCTCAGTTTATGCCAAATCCCGATCCGGGCAACCGATGGAAGCTATAGAAACAATAGCAAGCCAGTGGATAGAGGAGCACCCCGAATACCACGCGGATTTTGCCGATGCAGACGCTGCGCTTGAAAAGATGTACTCCGTGGAAGCTGGCAAAACCAACCCCTTCCTGCACCTGTCCATGCACCTGTCACTCAGCGAGCAGTGCTCCATCGACCAGCCACGCGGCATTCGCCAGGCCGTGGAGCTTTTAACCGCCAGGCGCAACTCCCTGCATGACGCGCACCACGAGGCCATGGACTGCCTGGGCCAGATGGTCTGGGAAAGCCAGCGTGCAGGCCGACCACCCGACGGCGCGGCCTATATAGAGTGCGTGCAGCGCCATGCGACCCGGGACTAAACCTGCAGACACAAACTTGCCTTGCGCTAATAAAAAAGCCGCTGAAACAGCGGCTTTTTTATTGAGGGGGATTGTTCCGCCTTCAGCGGAATTTACTCTGGGGAACCACCTTGAGTTCACCTTCGACCGACGACACATAATTGGCCAACAACTTGAGCTCGGCATTGGTGAACTGCTTGGCCATGCCACCCATGATGGCGTTACCACGCCCGACCGTTGGGTTGTTATCGGTCTTGTACGCCTTGAGCGCCACAAACAGGTAGTCAGCATGCTGGCCGGCAATCTTGGGGTACGTGGGGTCGATAGGTTTGCTGAAATTGGTGCCGTGGCAGGATATGCAATTGGCTTTGTTGAGCAAGGCCTGCACCTCGGCGCTGGGCTCTTTGACCGGCTTGGCGGGGAGTTCAGCACCAACCACCACGCCATGCACACTGTAATAAGCCGCCAGATCGGCGATGTCCTGGTTCGTCAGTGACCCGGCAACACCGCGCATGGTGGGATGCTTGCGCTCGCCTTTTTTGTACGCATTGAGCGCAGACATGATGTACTTGGCACCTTGGCCAGAAATCATGGGAACCTTGTACACCTCAGGGAAAGAGGCTTGGTAGCCCTTGATGCCGTGGCAACCAATACACATGGCATTCTTGGTTCCGCCGACTTTGGCATCGCCCTTGGTCTCTTGGGCAAGGCTTGAGACCGTCACACATGAGACAGCTACAGCGAATATCGTAGTGAACAGCTTATTCATTTTTCGCGCACAATCAGGTGAGAATTCGTCGTATAAAAGAACGTCGGATTATATCTGCGCCTGCTGAGGCCAGGCACCAATTGCCGGCAACCCGCGCAAAGGCCCCAAATTCTCGCTCCTCGCCCCTACCTCTGACCCAAGAACATGAAATTCCAAGGCTCAAAAAACTACGTCGCCACCCCGGATCTGATGCTTGCAGTCAATGCCGCTGCCGCCCTGAAAAGGCCGCTGCTGGTCAAAGGCGAACCCGGCACCGGCAAAACCATGTTGGCCGAGGAAGTGGCGCAGGCGCTGAGTCTTCCGCTGCTGCAATGGCACATCAAGTCCACCACCAAGGCGCAGCAAGGCCTCTATGAGTATGACGCCGTGTCGCGCCTGCGCGATTCACAGTTGGGCGATGAGAAAGTCAAGGACATTCACAATTACATCGTCAAGGGTGTGCTGTGGCAGGCCTTTACGG
Organism: Polaromonas sp. UBA4122; assembly: GCA_002381615.1. Lineage (GTDB taxonomy): Bacteria > Pseudomonadota > Gammaproteobacteria > Burkholderiales > Burkholderiaceae_C > Polaromonas. The sequence goes on from DFWY01000033.1 coordinate 23,382, forward strand.
CGGACCAGCCCGTCGCGCTGTTGATCGATGAAATCGACAAGGCCGACATCGAATTCCCGAACGACTTGCTGCGCGAAATCGACCGCATGGAATTTTATGTGTACGAGACGCGCGAACTCGTCAAGGCCAAACACCGGCCCCTGGTGTTCATCACCTCCAACAACGAAAAAGAATTACCCGACGCGTTTCTGCGCCGCTGTTTTTTCCACTACATCAAGTTCCCCGATGCCGATACCATGAAGCAGATCGTGGCTGTGCACTTCCCCAACCTGAAAAAGGAACTGCTGGCTGCCGCCATGAAGAGCTTTTATGAGGTGCGCAACCTGCCCGGCCTCAAAAAGAAACCCTCTACCAGCGAGCTGCTCGACTGGCTCAAGCTACTGGTGGCCGAAGACATTCCGCTGGAAGCCCTGCAAAGCAGGGACGAGAAAGTGGCCGTACCACCGCTGGTCGGCGCACTGCTCAAAAACGAACAGGATGTGTCGCTGTTTGAGAAACTGGTGTTCATGCAGCGCAACAACCGTTAATACAGGAATCGGGCGCATGAATCAAAAATCGTTGTGGATAGAAGGACTGTCCGACGCCATCGGCTTTCTGGGCGGTGCACTGCTCGGTTTCTGGGTGGGGCGACTGCTGGGTCTGGACATTTCTGCGGAGGGCTATGGCCACAGCGCCTTGGGCGGCATCGTGCTGGTGGGCCTGGGCGGTGGCCTGGGCTTGCAATTGGCACGGCGCTGGCGCCGCGCGCAAGCGCAAAAACGAAACGAAGACACATGAGCTTTGTAGACCCCATCATTCTTTCTGCACGAGGCGTGGAACTCGTGCCCCTCGCGCTTGACCATGAAGTGGGTCTGCGCGCCGCTGCCGCCGACGGTGAACTCTGGAAGCTCCGTATCACGTCTGTGCCTGAGCCGGAACAAACGCGGGCCTACATAGAAGCCGCACTGGCGGCACGCGAGGCTGGCCACCGTTTCGCATTTGCGGTCCGCGACCAGGCCTCCGGCACGGTTTTTGGCAGCAGCAGTTACCACGACATATTGCCTGCTATCAAGCGCGTTGAAATTGGCTACACCTGGTATGCCGCACGCTGCCAGCGCACCCACGTCAACACCACCTGCAAACTGCTGATGCTCACGCACGCGTTTGAAACCCTGGGTTGCCATGTGGTCGGCTGGCGCACCGACAATTTCAACCATGCCTCGCAGCGCGCCATCGAGCGGCTGGGTGCCCGCAAAGACGGCGTGATTCGCGGCCATGCGCTGCGGCGCGACGGCACCATTCGCGACACCGTGATGTACAGCCTGCGCTCCGGCGAGTGGCCCGAGGTCAAGGCACAGCTCCTGTATCTCCTTGACAAGCAACGTCACTGAGGTTGACGACGCCATGCTGATTGACTTCTTCTACACATTGCGCTCGGCCAAGCTTCCGGTGTCTATCAAGGAATACCTGATGCTGCTCGAAGCGCTTGAGGCCGGCGTAGTAGGTCCGAACAGCGGAAAACCTGAAGGCAACGCAGGCGCAGGCGCCTACAAAATTGACGACTTCTACTACCTGAGCCGTTGCGTGCTGGTGAAAGACGAAAAACACTACGACAAGTTTGATCGCGCGTTTGCGGCCTACTTCAAGGGTGTGGAAGTGATCGCCGATTTCACCCAGGACGTTCCACTTGAATGGCTGCGCAAAAACCTGGAGCTGGAGCTCAGCGCTGAGGACAAGGCAAAAATAGAAAAAATGGGCTGGGACGAGCTCATGGAAACGCTTCAACGCCGTTTTGAAGAACAGAAAGAGCGCCACGAAGGCGGTAGCAAATGGATTGGCACCGGCGGCACCTCGCCCTTTGGCGCCAATGGCTTCAATCCGCAGGGCATCCGCATCGGGCAGGAAAAAAGCCGTAACAAAAGCGCTGTGAAAGTCTGGGACCAGCGCGCCTATAAAGATTACGACGACACGCAGGAGCTGGGCACGCGCAACATCAAGGTCGCGCTACGTCGCCTGCGCAAGTTTGCACGTCAGGGCAACGAAGAAGAACTCGACCTGGACGACACCATCAAATCCACCGCAGCCAATGCCGGCTGGCTGGACATCAAGATGGTGCCGGAACGCCACAACAACGTGAAGGTACTGCTGCTGATGGATGTGGGCGGCACCATGGACGAGCACATCCACCGTGTCGAGGAAATGTTCTCAGCCGTGAAGGCGGAGTTCAAGCACCTGGAGTTTTATTACTTTCACAACTGTGTCTATGACTTCATGTGGAAGAACAACCGCCGCCGCTTCAGTGAAAAGTTTTCCACCTGGGACATCATCCGCAAGTACAACAAAGACTACAAACTTATCTTTGTGGGCGACGCGACCATGAGTCCTTACGAAATACTGCAACCCGGCGGCAGCGTGGAATACAACAACGAGGAAGCCGGTGCCGAATGGCTGGAGCGGCTGACCCATGCGTTCCCGAAGTTTGCCTGGATCAATCCGGAGCCGCAGGGTGTCTGGCAATACCGCCAGAGCATCAGCGTGATCCAGCAACTGGTGAGCCAGCGTATGTACCCATTGACCATCAGGGGACTTGAAGAGGCGATGCGGTTGCTCTCCAAGTAGTGCGCAAGTAAACTTGAAGCCGTGACCCATCCCAGTACATGCGGCACGCGGACGGCCAGCCAGGCAGGATCAGGGAAACTTCCCCCTTCCTTCGCCCTCTTCGCCCTCCTCGTAATTTTCTTTGTGCCTACGGCCAGAGCGCAAATCGGCACGCCCGCACAGTCTGCTACTTCTTCCATTACCGCCGTTTCAACACCCCCTTCCGGTGTCACGCAAACCGCACCACCTCCTAAGCCACCCCCACAAAAAGTGGAGCCCGCCCCCATACCAGAGGGCGCCGTCGGCCCCACCAACGCCGAGCCCGAAGTCACCGCCTTTGACATTGCCGTGCGTGCCCCGCCGGTGGTACGCGAACTGCTTGAAAAGCACATTGAGCTGCAGCGCTACCGCGCAGTAACTGATCTGGACGAGGCTGAACTGGCCCGCCTGATCGTGCTCGCCGAGCTTAATGTGCGCAACCTCGTGGGCACGCTCGGTTACTTCAGCCCCGACATCCGTATCACGCATGAGGGTGGCGTCAATCAGCGCCCGACCATTGTGGTTGCCGTTGATCCGGGTGAAGCCACGTTGATAGGCCCTGTCGCTATCAATTTTTCGGGTGACATTGCCGAATCACCGGATCCGGATGCGCTGGCCCAGCGCGCCGAAATCCAGCGCGACTGGCGCCTGCCCACCGGTCAGCGCTTCACACAGAATGCCTGGGATGGCGCCAAAACGCAGGCGCTGCGTGGTCTGGTCGCACGCCGCTACCCGGCCGGCAAGTTGGCCGGGAGCCTAGCCGACGTGGACGCACCGGCCCGAACCGCCAGCCTGACAATTGCGCTGGATTCAGGTCCGCTGTACCGCTTGGGCAAGATGGAGGTTACGGGTGTGGAACGCTACGACCCGGTGCTGGTGCCGCGACTGGCCCGTTTAAATGCGGGCACAGTCTACGACCAAAACCAACTGGTGGAAGCCCAGCAACGACTTGCGTCCAGCGGCTACTTTGATTCGGCTTATATTTTTGTCGACCCCGAAAGCGATCCGCTGGCCGCGCCGGTGAAGGTGCAGGTGCGCGAAGCCAAGCTGCAAAAAATCATTCTGGGCATAGGCGTGACGACCGACAGCGGGCCGCGGGCCTCCGTGGAGCATACGCACCACCGAGTACCCGGCATCGGCTGGCGCGCAGCGACCAAATTGCAGCTTGAGAAAAAGTCCCCGTTCGCTCAAACCGAGTGGACCTCCATCCCCGACGAGGGAAGCTGGCGCTGGGTCGCCCTGGGCCGCACGGAACGCCTTGATGACAACGCACTGATCACCCAGGCCCAACGCCTGCGCTTTGGCCGAACGCAGGCCGGTGACCGCATCGACCGTAACATCTACCTGCAATACGACAGGGCGCAGGTGCATGGCGCAGGCCTGCTGGGCAACTCAGCCGTGGATACTGGTGACGGCTCGGCCTTGACAGTCAACTATGTCTGGACCGGCCGCTATTTCGACAGCCTGCCTTTTCCCGGCAAAGGCTACGGCCTCGGATTCGAGATCGGTGGCGGCTCCACGCTGGGTGACGATCGTCAGCCTTTTACGCGTGCGGTGGGCCGCTGGCTGGGCATTCAGGCGCTGCAACGCGGCCGGATTGCGATGCGCGCAGAAGCCGGTGCCGTGCTGGCAAAAGACACCGCCCGTATCCCGAGCACCCAACTGTTTCGTACCGGCGGCGACAGCACGGTGCGCGGCTATGGGTTGCGCGACATCGGCATCAAGCTGCCCAATGGCGTAATCGGGCCCGGCCACTACATGGCCGTCGGCAGCATTGAATGGCAGCGCCCCATGCTGCGCAACGGTTTGCCCAGCGAATGGGAAAACACCCTGTTTCTGGATGCGGGCGCCGTGGCCGACAAGCCGCAAGACATGCGACCGTCCATCGGTGTGGGCACCGGCGTTCGCTGGAAAAGCCCGATTGGTCCTTTGCAGATTGACCTGGCCTACGGTGTCAAGGTGAAACAGGTGCGCCTGCACGTGAGCGTGGGTTTTATCTTTTGAGGGACGTTCCGATGGACCCATTGAACACCCCCAAGGATGAGACTGCTTTAGTGACTGCTGCAGTGCCTGCCAAGCCAGCGCGGCGATGGCTGAGAGTCGCTGCGCTGGCCGGCGGCAGCTTCGTTGTGCTGGCGGTGGTGGCGTTAGGTACGCTGTGGTGGTGGGCCGGTATGGACGGGTCCCTGGCCACCACACTACGCTGGATAGGGCAATCACAGCCCCTGACTGCCGAGCGCGCTACAGGCTCACTGCGTTCACGCGGGCAGATTGACCAACTGGTGTGGCAGCAGGACGGCTTGCGAATAGACGCTCGCGATGTCAGCCTGAGCTGGCAACCCTGGTCGCTGTTGCACGGCACGCTCAAGCTCAACCGCCTGAGCGCCGCCAGCGTGCAGGTGGACGACCAGCGTGCACCCGCTGCCGCGCCACCCACCGGCCCACCCGCTGCTTTGAGTCTTCCTCTGCCGATCGTGCTTGATGCGTTTTCAGTTGGGCAACTGCGGTGGACGGGGCCCACGACCCTTACAGCATTTACGGCGTCGGGCATTTCAGGGCGCTACGAATTCAACGGTCTGCAGCATCAGCTCGATCTGCTCAGCGCGCAGGTGGCCAGTGGCCATTACAGCGGGCGCGCCGTCTTGTCTTCCCGCAGTCCGCTCATGCTGGATGCCAGCTTGTCGGGTGCCTTGGCGGCCGCCCTGCCCGACAGCAAAACCTCCGTACCGCTTGCGTTCCAGGCCACGGTACGCGGTCCGCTAAAGGAGCTGCTGGTGAACGCCGAGCTACAGATGACTGCAAAGCCGGCGGCCGGTCGTGCGCAACCCCAACAGCAACCGCATGCCAGCGCCACGGCACGCATCACACCCTGGGCCGCGCAGCCGCTGCCGCAGGCCGATGCAAACTTCCATGATCTGGACATCGCAGGGCTGTGGCCCGATGCGCCGCAAACCCTGCTGAGCGGTAGCGCCAGCGTACGCCCCCTGGACCGCACCGCGGCGGCCCCCAGCGCTGCATGGTTGCTGCAACTGCAATTGGCCAATCACCTGCCTGGCCCCTGGGACCAGCACCGGCTCCCCCTGGAACGCCTGGAAACCCAGGGCGAGTGGCGAAATGGCGCAGGCATTGTGCGCACACTCAAGGCGCAACTGGGTGGCGGCGAACTGCTGGCCAACGGCGAGTGGACTGGCGCCCCGCCCGCCAAGCCCTCCGCAACGGACACGGCAGCACCGGCGCAAGCCTGGAAACTGCAGGCCACGCTGCAGCACGTCAACCCGGCCCTGCTGCACACACAGCTCGCCCCCCTGCCGATCGACGGCCGGGCCGCTGTGCGCAACCAAGGCACAGCAACGGACTTTGAAGCCAGCGTGCAGGCGGCGAGCAGCGGGGGAAGCGCGCGCAGCACCGGCAACAAAGCACCGGCATCCAGAACACCTTCCAGCGAGAACACTTCCCTGGGCCAACTGCGCCTGCGCGATGCCAGTGCCACCGGCAGCTGGAACCCCCGGCAGGCGGGCGGCACCTTGGTGTTGTCAGCCCTGCGGGTGCGGACCGATGAGGCCGAACTGAGTGGCCAGCTAGAAGTCCAGCCCGCCGCACGTGGCGGCAAAGGCAAGCTGGCGTTGACGGCACCCGGCCTGGACGCAAAGCTGCAGGGCGAGTTGCGGCAAACCAGCGGCGGCGGCACATTGAGCTTGCGCGGCCGGGATGCAGCGCAGGCCTTGCGCTGGCTGCAAAAACTGCCGGGCCTGCCCGCCACCATTCAAACGGCTTCGGCGAGCGGCAGCGCTGAACTCCAGGCCAGCTGGCAAGGAGGCTGGCTCGATCCGGCGCTGCAGGCGCGGCTGGAGCTGCCTTCACTCGACTGGCGCACAGCGGGGCCCATTTCCGCAGCCCCGTCTCCAGCCACCGCCACCCCGGGCGTGCTGAAAATCCGCGCACTGCAAGCCTCACTCTCAGGCCGCTTGAGCCAGGCGCAATTCAGCGCACAGGGCCGCATGGAAGTGGACCAGCGCCGCTACGCCCTGCAACTGGCAGCCGTTGGCGGGCGCGTCAGGCAGGCCGCCGCGCGCAACGCAGCGCTAGGCGAATCGGCCTGGCAAGGCCTGCTCAAGCAGCTCAGCGTGAGCGTTGAGGACCCCGCCTTGGGAGCGGGAGCATGGCGGCTGGCGACGCGCGCAGCGGTGCCGCTCAAGTGGACGCCGACACGCGCTGGCGGTGCATTTGAAAGTGGTGCTGGCGAGGCCTTGTTAAGCGCGCCGTCCGCGAGCGCCTCAGCCACCGCTCCCTCACAAGCCACGCTCACCTGGCAACCTATACGCTGGCGGCCCGGTGAACTCTTCACCGCCGGCAAACTCACCGGCTTACCCATGGCCTGGATTGAGTTGCTGGGCGGCCCGCAGATGGCCGGTGCCGGCCTTGCGGGCAACCTGGTATTTGAAGGCGAATGGGATGCCAGACTCAGCGATACCTTGGCACTCAAAGCCAGCCTGACACGTAGCAGTGGCGACATCACGGTTCAGGCAGACACCGCACAAGGCACTTCTACCCGCGTGGCGGCCGGTGTGCGGCAAGCGCGGGTGTCGCTGGTTAGTGAAGGCGAGGCCTTGACGCTGGCTGTGCGCTGGGACAGCGAACGCGCGGGCACCGCCGACGGCCGGCTTTTGACGCGCCTGGCGCGCGCTCCTTCAGGCACCGGACTGGGTGGCTGGCTCTGGCCGGCTGATGCGGCGCTCAATGGCCAGCTGCATGCGCAGTTGCCGCGCATTGGGGTCTGGTCGATGCTGGCACCACCGGGCTGGCGGCTTCGCGGCTCGCTCGGGGCCGATGTGGCCATTGGCGGCACGCGTGCTGCCCCCCAGCTGACAGGTGACCTGCAAGCCAACGACCTGGCCTTGCGCTCGATCGTCGATGGCATCGAGTTTGGCAACGGCCGCCTGCGGGCCCGGCTGGATGGCACGCGCATGCGCATCAACGAGTTCTCCCTGCAAGGGGCTGGCGACAAAGGCACCGGCGGCCTGCTGACGGCGCAGGGCGAGGCCGGTTGGATCGAGGGCCGGCCGCAAGTACAGCTGAGTGCCAAACTGGAGCGGCTGCACGCCAGTCTGCGCACCGACCGGCAAGTCACCGTGTCTGGCGAGGTGCAGGCCAGCCTCAAGGGTGACCAGACCGAACTGACTGGCAAGCTGGTGATAGACCAGGCGCGCATCATTCTTCCCGACGAAGGCACGCCCCAGCTGGGCGACGACGTGCTGGTGCGCACTACCCGCGGTGCCGCTGCCGGCCAGAAGGCACCGGCACAAACCAGCGCACCGACATCGGACAAGGAAGTCCGGCCCATCAAGCTGGCCGTTCAAATCGATCTGGGCCGTGACTTCCGGATCCAGGGCAAGGGCCTTGACACGCGGGTTCGCGGCACACTGGCCCTCTATGGTGACTCGCTGCGCGAGCCCCGGCTGACGGGCACGGTCAACACCGCTGGCGGGCAGTACCGCGCCTACGGTCAGCGTCTGGATGTCGAGCAAGGCGTGCTGCGGTTCACCGGGCCTGTCGACAACCCAACGCTGGACATCCTGGCCATTCGCCCCAACCTCACCCAGCGCGTGGGCGTGCAAATCACCGGCACGGCCTTGCTGCCGCGCGTGCGCCTTTACGCGCAGCCCGAGCTGCCCGATGCTGAAAAACTGTCATGGCTGGTGATTGGTCGGCCGTCGGCCGCCGGCGGCGCCGAAGCAGCGCTGCTGCAGCAGGCGGCACTGGCACTGCTGGGCAGCAAAAGCGGCGGAATTTCGGGGGGCCTGGCTGCATCGCTGGGGCTCGATGAGTTGTCGTTTCGCGGTGCGTCCAGCAATGCAGATGGCAGCACCACCGAGGGCGCGGTTACGCTGGGCAGACGCTTTTCGCGCAATTTTTACGCCGCCTATGAACGCAGCATTTCAGGCGCCCTGGGCACCCTGTATGTTTTTTATGACCTGTCGCAACGCTTCACGGTGCGCGCGCAAGCTGGCCAGCAAAGCGCCGTGGACCTGATCTTTACGGTGCCTTACGACTGAGCCAGCTTCAGCCCGCCCCTGCCAACGCTCAGCCAGCGCATACAATTCTTGTTCTTCGCAACTTGCCAAGAAGTGCCGCCATAGTTCAATGGACAGAACGAGTGCCTCCTAAGCGCTAGATACAGGTTCGATTCCTGTTGGTGGCACCAACCGCTATTATTTCGATAGCTGCTTGCGCCCGTGAAATATTGGCTAACACCGGATTTAACGCCTAAAAATCCGCGTCCAGGCCGCGATTTACCGGCTGGCGCGACACCCATGCTGCTCAGCGCTCACTAGCGTGCCCCAGCATGAACACGAACGGCAGAGAACTGGACCGCGTGACCTTGGGAGCCATTCGCAGGGCAGCGAATGGTCAAAACCATAAGTTCAGGGTGGCATGCACCCGCCAGACGGATGCGAGTCAACGCCGTTCCCGGCTCAGTCAAGCCTGCGGCCTGATCCGCTCTTTGCCAGCGCCCTCGTCATTGCCGCTTTATACGCAGCGCGCTGCAGGTCCCGGCCACCGCCGCAAAACCTGCGGCCAGCCACAGCGCGACAAGCGGACCTTTGCCGTGCTGCGCATCGAAAAAACTGAAAACGATGGCCAGCAGCACCGCGCCCAGGGTTTGCCCGGTCAGGCGCGCCGTGCCCAGCATGCCGCTAGCGCCACCGCTGCGGTGCGCCGGAGCCGAGGTGAGGATGATGTGGTTGTTGGGCGACTGAAACAGACCAAACCCCACGCCGCACAAGGCCATGCGCCAGACGATATCGGCGTTGGCGGGCTGCGCTGGCAATAGGGCCAGAGCCATCAGGCCCAGGGATAGCAAGCCCATCCCCAAGCCGCCCAACAGCCCGCCCGGGTAGCGACCGATAAGACGCCCCACCAGCGGCGCTATGACCACAATGGCCAGCGGCCAGGCGGTGAGCAGCAGGCCCGCCTCCAGATGACTGCGCCCATAGCTGCCCAGCAACAGGAACGGCAATCCGACATAGGCCAGCGTCTGGGCGCAAAAAGCCCCCACGGAGGTGCCCATGGACAAGGCGAAAACCGGGATGCGCAACAGGTCCAGCGGAAACAGTGGCACCGGCTCTTCCAGCTGGCGCCTCACGTAGATCACGCCCACGACGACGCCCGCAGCCAGCTCGGAAAGCGCTAGCCACATCGGTGTGCCGTGCGCGCCGCCAGGGCTTGCTTCAACCTGAACGCCAAGACCATCAATTCCCAGAAATACCAGCCCGAACATCAGGCCGTTCAATACGACATCCAGCACCGAGAAACGCGCGCCGCTTGCCTTGGCCAAGTTGTCCGGCAAAGCCTTGCGCCCCAACCACAGGCAGATCAAGCCGAAAGGAACATTGATGGCGAACAACCAGGGCCACGAGGCCACCGAAAGAATGCCCGCTGCAATGCTGGGCCCCGCCACCGAGGCGGTCGCCACCACCAGCGAATTGATGGCGATGCCCCGCCCCAACAGGCGCGATGGATAAGTAAGCCGCACCAGCGCCGCGTTCACACTCATGAGACCGGCCGCGCCTATGCCTTGCATCACGCGAGCGAGCGCCAGTGTGGTCAATGAATCGGCCAACGAACACGCCACCGAGGCAGCCGTGAACACCGCCATGCCGGTCAGATAAACACGCCGATAGCCCACGATGTCGCCGAGCGTGGCCAGGGGCAGCAGCAAGGCCAGCGTGGCGATCTGGTAGGCGTTGATCACCCAGATGGATTGGGCGGCGAAGGCATTCAGTTCGCGCGTGATGTCGGGCAGGGCCAGATTGACGATAGTGCCATCGAGCACGGCCATGACAATCCCGAGCATGATCACCACCAGCGCGCGTACGCGTTCGCGCGTGGGCAAACCATCCTGAACAAGCATGCAAACCTTTTGATTAAAGCGGGCGGGAGTAAAAGCCTGCAATGACAGGCGCTGCAACAGCCGGCTGAGTAACCGGTATTTTAAGAGCACTGCCAAAAACTTTCAGAGACAGGGCCTGCCGTGCGAAGCCGATGAACCGCCTTAAGAGCCCAGGTTTTTACTTGACGTCAAACCGTGAGCATTCATGTCATCGCCGCGTAAAAGCTATGATTTTGATAGCTGCTTGTACCCATGGAATAAGGACGGTAGCACTATTGAGACATGAAGTTGCTCAGCAGGCGCTGAAAGCGGTTGGTCTCACTTTCCGGGCGGGCGCCGCATTGCTTATTCGCATGCCAACGTTTTTCTCGTTGTTATTTTCAGAACAAATGAGTCACCAGCGCATATGTCACGGGTGCTTGAAGCTATTGAATACATAGCAAAACTGCTCAAAAAAAATCCCGGCATGCTCTCGCATAGCCGGGATTTTTCTTCAGTGAGGTGAGGCACTATCCCGCCCACCGCAGTGACGGACGGACCTGCTCCTGTTACTTCATGTCGTATTTGCTCTTGGCATCGCTCAAGCAAGTGTCTTTGGCGGTGCCCGCCAGGCTGTTGCAACGCTCTTTGGCCGCACTGTAGTCGGCTTCACGCTTCTCGGTGTTGGTATCTTTCTTCACATCGGTCATTGTTTCGGCTTTGGTTTTGCTGGTATCCACACTGGCCTTGGTCACTTTGGCGTCCGCCTTGGCCTTTACGTGAGCAGCCTTAGCGTCCTTGACGCAGACATCCTTGCTATTACCGGAGAGGTCATCGCATTTTTGCTTGGCGGTGCTGTAGGCCGCGTCCGCTTTGGCGACGCTGACTTTCTGATCATTTCTGGAACTGGGCTTGTACTGGGCCTCCAGCTCGGCCTTGGCCACTTTTTCTGTGCCCTTTGCTTCTGACACGCAGATGTCTTTGGCATTAGCCTTCAAAGCCGTACATTTGTCACGGTTGACCTTGTAGTCGACCGAGATTTGGGTTTTCTGGGCTTTGTATTCATCTTTGGTCAATGCCATGGCATTGCCCGCAAAAACACAAGACATGGCCACAGTAAGCATTAGCAATTTGGTTTTCATGGTGAATCCTTTGGTGCGTTTTTTAATTAAATGAAGAAATTGAAAAAATGAAAATCAGAGTTCCCTGCCGGGCTCAGTAGCGCTCAAAGAAATTGGTGGGATTGCGTTCCTGCCATGCGCTGACCTGCTTTTCGGCTTCTTCCTTGCTGATGCCGTGGCGCTTCTGGATACTGCCCAGCAGTTGATCCCGCTTGCCAGCGATGACATCCAGGTCGTCATCGGTCAGCTTACCCCACTGCTCCTTAATCTTGCCCTTGAACTGAAGCCAGTTACCCTCTACACGATCTTGGTTCATAGTTTCTTCCTGAAGATGTTGATGGATCCGCTTGCAACTTGCACAGTTTTTGGCAACCGTCACAAGCACCTTTACGAATGACTACACCTTACTTTCCATCCATTGCGGTGGCAGTAGTCCCGCGCATTTAATATGCGTAGGCTCATGCCTACAGAAGGGGGAACTGCAGGATCTTGGAATGCAGATGCACTAAAAACAGGTCCCCAGTAAACGCTCTGAATGGTTTGCAGGGCAACCGCGCTGAAGCGCACCAGATAGGCCCAGCGCACCGATCAGACGGGCGGCTTTCATCATATGGACAACCCGCTCGGACAAAGCGGTGCGCGCTAGTAAATACACATAAGGACGATGTGCCATCCCATCATGACCGCGCACTGGGTGGGTGGAGTGGCATACGCTCAGAGGTCTATCATGTCGTGACCGTCCCGCGCGAGGCCCGACGCGCCGAGAACTACCCTGCAGCGCTAAACCTGTCGCGCTAAACTTGTCTTAAGCGCTCAATCTCTTCGCGCAGCGAATGCGCCCATACGCGCCTGGATTGCCCCTGCGGCACCTGGGGCTCCCCAAAAGTCACGACGGTCTTCAGCCCGTGCGCAGCAAGGGTCCGCCAAATCGATCCCATCAGGGTTTCGTCGCCCACATAGCTGGGTGCAAAACTCGTCGCACCGCTGGCTGCATCGATGAATTTGAGTGCCATCGGCTGTACCGGTACAGACGCCTCAATGGCGGCCTGGATCAGGTTGGCATGAAAGGGCTTGAGCGTGATACCGTCGCCGGTCGTGCCTTCGGGAAACACCGCCAGAATGTCACCCTCCCGCAGGCGCTCTGCCATTTGCACCACCACCCGATGCGCATCGCGCCGCGACTCACGCTCGATATACAAGGTGCCAGCACCACCGGCCAGCGTACTGACTACGGGCCACCCCCTGATATCGGATTTGGAAACAAACCGGCAATGGCGTGACGCGTGGATCACCAAAATATCCAGCCACGAAATATGGTTGGACACCAGCAACACGGGCCCCCCAGCGGGCGGTATGCCGTTCACCACCAGCTCGATACCCACGATGCGCAACATTTGACCCGACCATGCGTGAACCCGTGCGTCCCTGTCGGCCTGTTCAAGCCTCGGAAAAAGGATTTTGATCGTCCAAAAACCGTGTCCTGCATGCACCATGGCCCGCAACAACTTCCAGGAAATGCCCAGCAGCCTCATGGTGCAGCCGGTGCTTTAATGCGAGGCTTCGTAGGCCACCTGGCCGCCCACCACCGTCCAGCGCACACGCGCAGAAAGCTGGTGGCCAGAAAAGGGCGTGTGCTTGCCTTGACTGCGCAAGACAGCCGGCTCAACCATCCAGCTACTGTCCGGATCAAACACGCAGATGTCGGCGACCCCGCCCTTGACCAGCCGACCCGCGCTGGCCTGCAGGGTGCCCAGTGCATCACCCAGCACGCGCGCGGGTTCGCTCGTCAACACCGCGAGTGCCCGCAGCATACCGGCTTGACTGTCACTGCCCCACTTGCAGGCCAAGCCCAGCAGAAGTTCCAGGCCGGTAGCACCCGGCTCAGCCTCGGCAAACGGCAGCGTTTTGGCATCCTCGTCGACCGGCGTGTGATCAGACACCAGCGCATCAATCGTGCCGTCTGCGAGCCCCAAACGAATGGCGTCCCGGTCGCGTTGCTGGCGAAGGGGCGGGTTCAGCCGCATGCGGCTGTCGAAGTAGCCGATGTCTACATCGGTCAAATGCAGATTGTTGATGCTCACGTCGCAGGTCACGCCCAGCCCCTCTGCTTTGGCCCTGCCGACCAGCGCAACCCCTTCGGCACTGCTGATACGGCACAGGTGTACCCGTGCACCGGTGGCGCGGACCAGTTCAAAAATCGTGTGGAGGGCAATGGTTTCGGCGGCCACGGACACGCCGCTGAGGCCCAGGCGCGTGGCCAGTGCACCGCTGGCGGCCACGCCCTGGCCGAGGTGCATCTCCTGCGGGCGCAGCCAGACGGTGTAGCCAAAAGTGGCGGCGTACTGCAGCGCACGCATCAGCACCTGGGTGTTGGCCAGCGGCACTTCGGCTTGGCTAAAGCCCACACAGCCAGCCTCGGTCAACTCAACCATCTCGGTCAGCGCTTCACCTTTCAAGGCGCGCGTTAACGCACCCAACGGGAACACACGCGACTGGTGCAGCTTTTCTGCGCGGAACTTGACCATTTCAACCAGACCGGGTTCATCGAGGACCGGATCGGTATCCGGCGGGCACACCAGACTGGTCACGCCGCCTGCAACCGCAGCAGCCAACTCGCTTTCCAGCATGCCTTCATGTTCGTAGCCGGGCTCGCGCAGCCGCGCCGACAGGTCGATCAGGCCCGGTGCCACGATACAGCCCCTGGCGTCTATGGTTTTGTTGGGCACGAAATCGGCGGCGGCGCCTTTCAGCGACACAATGCGGCCTGCAGCAATGGCGACATCGCCCACTTCGTCCAGATGGGAAGCAGGGTCAATGACCCGGCCATTCTTGATGAGGAGTTTCATTTGATTTTTCCGGAAAAAGGCCGCCGCGCCGGGCCGCCCCAAGCAAGGCCAGCCCCCTTGGGGGGCAGCGCATTACACGAAGTGAAAAGCGTGGGGGCCACAGTCATGCTTCATTCCCGGCAACGATGCTCATGACGGCCATACGCACTGCGATGCCGAAGGTAACCTGCGGCAAGATGACGCTCTGCGCACCATCAACCACCGCCGAATCGATTTCCACACCCCGGTTGATGGGGCCTGGGTGCATGACGATGGCGTCCGGCTTGGCCAGCTGCAGCTTCTCGTTGGTCAGGCCAAAGCTCTTGAAAAACTCCTGGCTGCTGGGCAGCAGCGCACCCGACATACGCTCGTTTTGCAGCCTGAGCATGATGACTACGTCGGCGCCCTTGATGCCCTCTTCCAGCGTGTTGCAGACGCGCACGCCCATCTGCGCCATGTCAGCAGGCACCAGGGTCTTGGGACCGACCACACGCACCTCCGCGCAACCCAACGTCGTGAGCGCATGGATGTCGGAGCGCGCCACGCGCGAATGCAGCACGTCGCCCACGATGGCGACCGTGAGGTTGCTGAAGTCCTTCTTGTAATGACGGATGGTGTACATGTCCAGCAAACCTTGCGTGGGGTGCGCGTGCCGCCCATCACCGGCATTGATCACATGCACATGCGGTGCCACATGCTGGGCGATCAGGTAAGGCGCACCCGATTCGCTGTGGCGCACCACAAACAGGTCAGCGGCCATTGCGCTCAGGTTGGCAATGGTGTCCAGCAGCGACTCCCCCTTGGAGGCCGAGGAACGTGCAATGTCGAGGTTGATGACGTCTGCCGACAGGCGTGTGGCGGCAATTTCAAACGTCGTACGGGTGCGAGTGGAGTTTTCAAAAAACAGGTTGAAAACGCTCTTTCCGCGCAGTAACGGGACCTTTTTTACCTCGCGGCTGCTCACGCTGACAAAGTTGGCGGCGGTATCCAGAATCTGCGTCAGGGTCGCCTTGGGCAGACCTTCTGTCGAGAGTAAATGAATCAGCTCACCGTTTTTATTGAGTTGTGGGTTTCGTCGGTACAACACGTTTTAGGCTCCTCTTCCGCTCTGAATTTCTGCTCTGGGTTATCGCTTGGCGATTCGGCTTGGGGGTTACCGGTCCTGAACCTGAAAGCTGAACTGGCCGTCTTCCGCGCGTGCCAGCTCAAGCGTCTGCGAGGCGGGCAAGGTCACTCGCGCCACTGCAAGATCGGGTTGTACGGGCAACTCCCGCCCTCCCCGGTCTACCAGTGCCACCAGCTTGACGCTGGCTGGCCGCCCATAGTCAAACAGTTCATTGAGCACCGCCCTTAGGGTGCGGCCGGTGTAGAGCACATCGTCGACCACAATCAGGTGCGCGCCGTTCACATCAAAGGGCAGCAGGGTTTTCCCGCTCGAAGCCAGGCCGCGCTGCGAGAAATCGTCACGGTGCATGGAGGAAGAAAGAATGCCGACTTCTTCGGCCAAACCCAGGTCCTTTTGCAAGCGCTGTACCAGCCAGGCGCCTCCCGACGCGACTCCCACCAGCCGCGGCGGCTGGTCGTAAGAGGCCAATAGCAGCCGCATGCCGCGCAGCAACTCGCTGTACAGCGCCTCGGCGTCCAATATCAAGCTGCTCATGGAAGACTCCTTAAAAACTGCTCCAGAATGATGCAGGCGGACGCTGCGTCGGCATCCTTAGCGCCGCCAGTCAATGCCTCGGTCGTGCTGTAGCGCTCATCGACCTCAAACACCTGAAGACCATAGCGTCCGCGCAGCTGACGGGCAAATTTTTGCGCACGCACGGTATTGTCGTGGCTCGCACCGTCGGGGTGAAACGGAATGCCGACGACCAGCGCATCGGGCTGCCATTCCTTGATTCTGGCTTCAATCACCGGAAAACGGGCAACGCCTTCTGCTGCGATGGTCGCTTGCGGTGTGGCGGTGCGGGTCAGCACATTGCCGGTCGCAACACCGGTACGTTTGAGACCGAAGTCGAAAGCCAGAAAGGTTTGGAGCCCAGCGGCCTGCACAGGCATGGCTGTCAGGCTCATGCGTGACCAGCCACGGGAGACAACATCCAGATCTGCAGGCCCAGCAGCATGAGGGCCTTGTCGTAGCGCTGCTCCACCGGCGTGTCAAAAAGCACCGTCAAATCAGCAGGCACTGTAAGCCAGCTGTTATCCGATATTTCCGATTCCAGTTGACCTTCACCCCAAGCGGAGTAACCGAGCGAGACAAACACTTTGCGGGGGCCAGCGCCGGTAGACAGCGCTTCCAGCACATCTCTGGACGTGGTCATTTCCAGGCCACCCGGAATCGTCATGGTCGAGGCGTACACCGATTCGTGACCGGGCATCATGGATTCGTGGAGCACAAAACCACGCTCGGTTTGCACCGGGCCGCCCTGAAAAACCGGTGCTTCAGTGAGGTCGTTGCGATGCAGCGGCAGCTCGACCTTGTCAAACAGGCTCTTGAGAGTGATGTCGCTGGGCTTGTTGATAACCAGGCCCAAGGCCCCGCGCTCGCTGTGCTCGCACATGTAGACCACGCTTTTGGAAAACGCTTCATCAGCCAGCCCAGGCATGGCGATGAGGAAGTGGTGCGTCAGGTTAATCAGTCCGGAATCCATGGCCATGTTTTGATTTTACGCGTGGACGGCCTTCGGTGCCGGTCTTAAAAACCAGTTCTACCCTGAAAGCTCTTCGCAAAGCCGTACCGGGACCTTTTCGCTACCATCAGCCTCATGCAAAAAAAATATCACACCGGCCTGATGTGGTTCAGACGGGATTTGCGGGTTGATGACAATGCCGCGCTGTACCACGCACTCAAATCATGCCAGCAGGTGTTTTGCGTGTTCGTATTTGACCGGGACATTCTGGACGCACTGCCTAGAGCCGACCGCCGCGTGGAATTCATCCGGGAGTCGCTGGTCGACCTCAACGAGCAACTACAGCGGCTCGCCCTGGAAAACGGCACATCGCATGCCGGCCTGCTGGTGCGGCACGACAGGGCCAGCAATACTCTACCGATGCTCGCTGCGCGGCTTTCTGTAGATGCGGTATTTACCAACCACGATGACGAGCCTCAGGCCCTGGCACGCGACGCCGGCGTACAAGCCTTGCTGGAAAACAAAGGCGTGGCTTATCACAGCTTCAAGGACCATGTTATTTTTGAGCGCACCGAGGTGCTTAACCTGACCGGCAAACCCTACAGCGTGTTCACGCCCTACAAAAATGCCTGGTTGAAGAAAGTTGACAGCTTTTACCTCAAACCCTATCCAGTGAAGCGGTACGCCGGAGCGCTGGCGGCAAGGCCAGCTGACGAGCAGCGCATTGCGCCGACACTGGACGCTTTGGGGTTTGAAAAAACCAACCTGGCTGCACTAAAAATTCCCACCGGCAGCCAGGGCGGGGCCGCGCTTTTTGCTGATTTTCTGGGCCGCATGGTGAACTACAAAGACACGCGCAACTTCCCGGCGGTAAAAGGCCCGAGCTACCTCGGCGTGCACCTGCGATTTGGCACGGTGTCGATCAGGAAGATGGCCTCAAGCGCGCTGGAACAGCAACAATACGGAAGCGAGGGCGCAGCCACCTGGCTCAGCGAACTGATCTGGCGCGATTTTTATGCTCAGATTTTGAGCAATTTCTCCCATGCGGCAGCCAGCGCGTTCAAGCCCGAATATGACGCGATTGCGTGGGAAGAAGGCGAGAAAGCCCAAGCGCTTTTCCAGGCGTGGTGCGAGGGGCGGACAGGCTACCCGCTGGTGGATGCAGCGATGGCTCAAATCAACCAGACGGGCTACATGCATAACCGCTTGCGCATGGTGAGCGCCAGCTTTCTGGTGAAAGACCTGGGACTCGACTGGCGCTGGGGTGAGCGTTACTTCGCCGAAAAGCTCAACGATTTTGACTTATCGGCCAACAATGGCGGTTGGCAGTGGGCGGCCAGCACCGGTTGCGATGCGCAACCTTATTTCCGCATTTTCAATCCGGTCAGCCAGAGCAAAAAATTTGACGCGGAAGGCAAGTTCATCCGCAACTACTTGGCGGTACTGGAAAAACTGCCCGCCTCCGCCTTGCACAGCCCCTGGCTGACCAAACCGGTGGAGCTCAGCGCCGCAGGTGTGGAACTGGGAAAAAACTACCCGATGCCCATCGTGCAGCACGACGTGGCGCGTGCGCTGACACTGCGGCGCTACGCGGCGGTGAAAAAAGTAACCGTCTGATTTGCTATGTTTTTAATAGCTATTTATGCCCATCCCATATGGGCTGGAGGCACTTTTTATGCTGAAACAGGGATTTCCACGGCACAGTAACGCCGCACCAGGCTCATCAACTCGTCTTCCGAGTAAGGTTTACCCAGATAGTGGTCAACGCCCAGCTCCTTGGCATGCTCGCGGTGCTTCTCGGCAATCCGCGAAGTGATCATGATGATGGGCAGATGGCTCAGGCGCACATCGGCCCGGATGTTGCGCGTCAGATCAAAGCCGTCCATGCGCGGCATTTCAATATCTGACAACACCACCGCAGGCCGTTCTTCCTGCAAGCGCTCCAGCGCCTGCAGGCCGTCGGCCGCCATGGACACACGGTAGCCTTCGCGCTGCAACAGGCGCTGCGTGACGCGCCTGACAGTGATCGAATCGTCCACCACCAGTATCAGGGGAATTTGCGGCACAGCCTGCACAGGCGCCGCTCCCTTCGCGTTGCTGGCGCCCGACTCTTCCAGCACATGCGGTTCGGCCTGGTCCGCGCTCCAGGCACGCGCCTGCTGACCATAGACGGCAGCCAGCGCCACCGGGTTGTAAATCAGCACCGCCGCACCCGAAGCGAGCACAGACATGCCCGCCAGACCCGGCAGCCGCGACAATTGCGGGCCCAGGTTTTTAACCACCACCTCGCGGTTGCCCAGCACTTCATCGACGTGCAATGCGATCCGCTGGGCAGCGCTTCTGAAAATCACGACCGGCGTGGTCTTGGCCTGCGCTACGCTGCTGTGATGCGAGGCCTGCAGCAAGGCGCCCGACCAGAAGAAAGGTACGGCCTCGCCAGTGACTTCAATCGTGCCGGTGTTGTAAGCTTGCTGCAACTCCTTGCTGGAGGCGCGCCGCACGGTCTCCACCACGTTGGCAGGCACACCTACTGTCAGACTGCCTGAGCGAATCATCACCACGTGCGTCACTGCAGTGGTCAGTGGCAGCACCAGTTTGAAGTGTGTGCCCTTTCCGGACACGGTAGAGGTTTCAATCCGGCCGCCCAGTGCATTGACTTCAGTGCGGACCACATCCATGCCGATACCACGTCCTGCGAGTTCGGTCACTTGCGCGGCCGTTGTAAAGCCCGGCATAAAAATCAGGCGGGCAGCCTCCTGGTCATCCAGCGACTGGTCTGCTGTAACCAGCCCGAGGCTCAAGGCTTTTTCGCGGATGCGCCGCAGGTCCAGGCCGGCGCCATCATCGCTGAAGTCCACCGACACGTCGTTACCTTCCTGGCGAAGGTGGACGGTGATGAGTCCGACCGGGTCTTTGCCAGATTCAGTACGACTTTGAGAGCTTTCAATACCGTGGGCCACGCAATTACGCAGCAAGTGCTCGAAAGCGGGTGTCATGCGGTCCAGCATGCCGCGGTCCATTTCGATGGTACCGCCCAGCAAATCCAGCCGCACTTGTTTGCCCGCTTCCTTGGAAGCCTGCCGCACAACGCGGTACAGACGCTCAGAAATGCCTTCAAACTCCACCATGCGCGTGCGCAGCAGGTCGCGTTGCAATTCACGGGTCTGACGGGCCTGGGCAATCAGATCGTCCTCGGTGGCTTCCACCGTGCGCTGCAAGGTGCGCTGCACGGTCGCCACGTCGTTCACCGATTCGGCCATCATGCGGGTCAATTCCTGCACGCGGGTGAAGCGGTCAAACTCGAGCGGATCAAACCCGGCCTGGGCTTCCTTGGCTTGGGCCAAGCGCGACTGCATCTGTGTTTCAGCCTGCAGCTCAATATCACGCAATTGTTGGCGTAAACGGTTCAAGTTACCGTTCATATCGTTGAGGGAGCCGCGCAGCTGAGCGAGTTCGGCTTCCAGACGGGAGCGCGTGATCATGACCTCGCCGGCCTGGTTGACCATGCGGTCAAGCAGCTGGGATCGCACGCGAACGGAGGCAGAGGCAGCCTGCCGCAATGGCTGCATGACCATGGCTTGCGGCGCCGGAATCGCCAGTTTTCTGGAACTGGTGTCACTGGCAGCGGCCCCATCAGCCAAAGGTTCCTGAACCTCCAAAGCGGGCGATACAACAGAGACGGCGGTAGCAGGGACTGCAGGTGCAGCAGCGCCTGCAGCATCGGCCTGACGCAAGCCTTCAAAAGCGGCTTGCATCGCGTCAAAACGAGTCAATAGAGGTTCAAATTCCTGGGTTGCTGCGGCTTCTGAACCGAGATGCTCGATTTCTGATTCAATCCGGTGAGCCATCTCACCGAGCCGCAGGGCCCCGGCCAGACGGGCACTGCCTTTGAGCGTGTGCAGCGCACGCAGTACTTCCATGCGGGCGCCCTGATTGTCAGGTCGCGCAGACCACTGCCGCAGTGCACCGCCCAACTGAGGCATCAGCTCCGCGCCTTCTTCTTCGAAAATCGGAAACAGCTGAGGGTCGATCGCGTCGACCGCATCGATATCCTCATCGCCTTCTTCGCCGAATGTCGCGATGGCATCAGCCGGAACGGCAACAGGTGCAGGCGATACCAGCCGCACGGACGGCGCAACGACCGCGGCAGGTGCTGGCACCTCCACCACCTTGGCCTCCACCATTTCAGGCTCGTGCAGATACACGGGTTCTGCGCTGGCATCGTCCGCCTGCAATGGCTCGGCAGAAAAATCGAGATCAGCAAACTCGCTCGCTGGCGGCAGAACTGGGTCGAAGAAGTCAAGCTGCTTCAAGCGGTCAAGAATGCCGACATCAGGCTCCTTGAGAAACCCGGCAGCAAACTGGTGCAGCAAACGGCGTATGTCTTCCGCCGCATCAACAAATATCTGACCATATTTAGCAGCGCCATCGCTGTGATGAGCCCGGGATTGCTGCAGGGCATGCTCCAGCGCGCGCGCCATTTCAGACAAGGCAACGAACCCGACGGTTGCAGAACTGCCCGCCAGGGAATGAGCGAGTGCCACCGTCGAATCACTGACCGGCTGGTGGCGTTCAATCGCCCATTCGGAAACTTCGGTCACCAGTCGACGCGACCATTCATCGGCCTCGTTCAAATAGACGTTGTAAAGAGGGATGCCTATGCGCAAGGCACCAATAACCTTGATTTTCTCATCTCCATTGCCGTCAACCGGCAGAGCGCCATCAGGAACATCGCCAAGCTCGGCGACGTTCAGGACCGTCGCAGCTTCTTCGATTTGCGAATAAGTGAATTCAAGCGTCTCTACCGGCTCGTACAAAGCGGCAACTCGCTCCCGCTCGGTAGCGGGTGAAACTTCGTCCGTGACAGGCGCGGCTTGGTCGGGCGCTGCAGCCCGGATCTGGAAGTGCCTGTCAAAATCTGCCGCCGACAATTCAATCGCTTCCCCAGGCTCCGGCTCTTCAGACAAGCCCTGGGGCTGGTCTGCCACCGCAGGATCAGCAAGCATGGGTGAGACACTGCTGTCAGCGGAAAGCGCGAACAGGCTGTCGAAATCAATGCCTTCCATATCCATGACGGACGTGGCGACCTGCTCAGCAGGTGTACCGGCCGGCGCCGCTGCAGCAAGGTCGGTATCAAAAACGATATCAAACTCAAAGACGGGTTCAACGGCTACGTTAGCAGGCAGGTTAGCGCTTGTATTGTCAGGTGCCCCGGACTCCGGTTGAAGTTCCGGCAGCTCAAGCGCGTCTGCAGCAGCGACTTCCATAGCGGGGGAGGGAACGCTCGGTTCACTGGCTTTTGCAGACAGGTTCAAGGCGCTGTAGCGCCCTTGGGTACGCATGGCATCTGCACTGCTGCGGAAGGGGGACGCTGACCATGGGTCACCCTGATTCGCAGCGATATCGGCAATCCAGTTTGTGAAACCGGCCAGGACCTCAAAGGACAAGGCCCTAAATTCAATAGTGGCGGTTTTTTGATCAGCCAGCCAGCTATTGAGCATTTGCTCAAGCGACCAGGCTGCTTCGCCAAATTCGCTGAGTCCGACCATTCGCGAACTGCCTTTGAGCGTGTGAAAAGCACGCCGCAATACCGTCAGTTGCGCTCCATCGCCCGGGTCGCTCGCCAGTGCCGCAATGGCTTCCAGGGCATTGCCAACGACTTCACGTGCTTCCTCAAGGAAAATATCGCGCAAGTCATCTTCTTCGAAATCCGCCGAGGCTGCCTGGCTGGCTGGCGCCTGCACGACCTTGGATGCCAAGGTCGTCAGTGCATTGGCTGTGGCTTCAGCATTGTTCGCAGAAACGGCCACCGCCGCATCATGGGCGGTCTGGGCAAGGGCGGACTGCTCAGCAAGTTCAGCATGAGTCGCCAACGCATCCAGTCTCTCGGTGAGATTTTCGTCCGGCTTGCCGACACCCGCTTCCCGCACCACGGAGATAACTTCCTGTGACAGCAAATCGCTGTTCACCGTCACGGCCGAAGCAGCACTGGCTGCGTTTTGCGTACGACCCATCAGGGGCTTGAGTTCACCTTTTTCTTCGTCATAGACAAACAGCTTTTTCGCCAGTACAGGCTGGTAATTTAGCATGTCGATCAGGAAACTCAGGGCACCCAGGTTGTTACCAAGGTGATCAAATGTCCCGGTGGCTCGTGCCCCTTGCTCGTCAATTTCGCTAACGAGCATTTGCTCGACGCTGGCTTTCATGCGTAAAACAGCATGGGCTGCCTGATCGAGCCCGAGCACCGACAATACACCACGCATCTGTGAAAGCTGCCCAGGCACTGCCTGCAAGGCCGTCTTGTCCTGCGGGTTGCGAAAAAACACGTCCAGCGAATTTTCGAGTTCGCCCAGTGACACGCGCAATTCACCGACCACACTACCCATGGTCTGTTTATCACTGACCCGGCGATACAGCTCTTCCATCCAGCCTTCCAGCGGCTGAGGCTCACCACCCGTCCTAACCCGCTCCAGACGCTCCGCCAGATTTGCGGTGCGTACCGTCAGTTGCGGATCGTTGGGGTCCAAGTCATCGAAGGCCGCTTCAAGATAGAGCACCGCTGTCGCAACTTCCATCGCCAACTCAATTCTGGGGGCTTGGGCGGTGCGGACCGTGGAGTCAATCGCACGGGTCAAGGCTTGCGCAAGTGGCTCGCTGGGCGGATGGAGTTTGAGCAGGGAATCAGTCACCAGGCTGAATTGGTCGACCACCGATATGAACTTGCTGACGTCTCCCGCAGAAAGGGAAGACCAGATTTCCTTGGCGGAAGTGATCCGCTTGCGTGCCTGAGCCAACAGGGCTGGATCGAAGCGGCCAAACTGCACCATCTCGTAATCGACCGGTTTAAACCGTGTGAGTCCGTAGGTCGAACGGACAGCCGACAGGATGGGCGTATCACTGGCCCGGCTTGAGACTGCCTGAGCGCAGAAAAAGAGCAGGTCCTGCGCAAGGCGGTCTGATATCGCGGGATCACCTTTGGCAAGCGAGGCATACTGCAACAGGATCCTGGATGCAGCGCGCCTTACATAAATATCGGCGCTCAGCAGATCGTGCGCGATGGCTTCAAAGTAGGCTGCCGCAATCTTCCAGAAAATCCTGGGCTGGCGATCGGCTTGTCTCGCTGAAAATCCAAGGCTCAATTCCTTGAGATTCTGTGCAGCCTGCGGCGCCTTACCCCTCATGAGCTGCAGCACCGACTGGTCCATCGCCGCCCGTGCACTGTCGTCGTAATTCCGGGGTTCGGCGGTCGCCGCCAACTCAGGCTCCAGCCAGCGCCACTCAAACGGCCACAGGTCGGCCGGGTGAATGCGGTCAGCACGTACCAGCTCCTGGATATCACGGTACTGCGGAAACAGGGAAACCGCAGAAACCGGCTTGTCCGCAAGCACACCTTCCAGATATTCAGTCAGTGCAAAGCTGGCACGCTCGATTTTGGCGGCTGCCTCCTGGCTGCATTGCTCGGGTTGCTGCACAAACTTTTGCACCGCGGCCTCCATGGCCCGCAGCACCCGTGCAGGTCCTGCCAGCCCCACCATCTCCAGCGCACCCACAGCCTGGTGTAACTGCTGACGCGCAATTCGCAACTGACTGGCGTCAAGCGCTGCGAGATCGGAGCCGCGTGCCACCTCGGCCTCCCGCACAAAGCGCTTGAGCGCCTTCGCGGCGCCATCCAGCGACTTGCGCAGCTCGTCAAGCACCCAAGCCAGCGGACCAAGATCGTTGACGGTGAGATTGATCTCAGCAGCTTTTGAATTCGGGACCTTGGATTGCATAGATAACGGGCCGGTTCAGAAATCGGGGTTCACAGTCAGCAGTCAGCTGTCAGCGCATAACAGATGGGCATCAGGCGATCTTGAATCGGGACACCGACTGACGCAGTTCTTCCGCCATGCGTGAAAGATCACGCACCTGCTGCGCCGTGGAACGAGTACCTTCTCCCGTCTGCTCCGTCACTGCAAAAATGTGCTGGATGTTGCCTGCCACCACGTTGGCCGATGCAGCTTCCCTGGATGCAGTACTGGAAATCTGCTCAATCAGATCCGCAAGGCGCCGCGACACCTGGTCAATTTCGGTCAGCGCCGTACCGGCGTTATCGGACAGCTTGGCCCCTTCGACCACCCCATGGGTGGACCGTTCCATAGCAGCTACCGCGTCCTGGGTATCGGTCTGAATCGCTTTCACCAGGGCCGAAATCTGGCGCGTTGCATCTGCGGAACGTTCAGCCAGTCGCTGCACCTCCTCCGCAACCACCGAGAAGCCTCGTCCGGCTTCACCGGCCGACGCCGCCTGAATGGCAGCGTTAAGAGCCAAAACGTTGGTCTGCTCGGTAATGTCGGAAATCAGCTCGGTAATCTCCCCAATCTCTTGCGATGATTCACCCAGTCGTTTAATCCGTTTGGAGGTATCCTGAATCTGGTCACGGATGAAGTTCATACCACCGATGGCATTCTGCACAGCCTGCAGGCCAGATTCAGCGGCTGTCAGCGACTGACGCGCCACTTGAGAAGATTCCTGCGCCTGGGTAGACACTTCGTTGATTCGAGAAGCCATGTCGAGCACCGACTGGCCGGTTTCGCGAATCTCTCGCAGTTGCTCGGTAGACGCTGCCAACAGCTCCGTGGAGGTGCTCTCCACCTGCGCCGTCGTCTGCGCCACCCGTGTAACCGTACTTTGCACGTTACCCACCAGCTGGCGCAACTCCTCCACCGTGTAGTTCACCGAGTCGGCAATAGCGCCGGTAATATCCTCGGTCACGGTCGCTTCCTGCGTTAGGTCACCCTCAGCCACTGCCTGCAACTCGTTCATCAAACGCAAAATGGCGGCTTGGTTGGCGTCGTTAACGCGCTTGGCGTCATGCTCCTGGCCTTTGGCTTCCAGCCGCTGACTTTCAGCAATACCCTGGCGTTGCCGGCTTTCCAGAACCTGCAAGCGGGCCAAGCCGGCCGCGCAAAGCAGCGCGAAAGCTGCCGCCACCACCAAGGTCGTCAGCGCAGCCGCGCTCAGGCCAGCCTGGGCAGAAAGCTTACCCTGCAAATCCTCAAGACCACGGCGCAGAGGCTCGCTGTCCGCAATGATCGAAGACTGGGCTTCGCGGGCCGAAACCAGACCCTGCAAGTTGCCCAAAATGGCACCAGCCTGCACCCGCGTTTGCTCATAAAGCGCCATCAGGGCATCCAGTCGCTCGCGGGTCTGGGGGTCTTTGGAACCGCTCAAGCGCAACTCAGCGCTGCCGTCCTGCAGGCCTTGCGCAATCTCCTTGAACGAGTTCAAGTCCTTACCCAGCAGAAACACCGCCTCGGGGCTCACGCCTTCCATGGTCAGGAACTCGTTGGCAGACTTACCAATGCGCTGAGTCAACATCACCAGCTGGCCAGCCGCTGAAATTTCTGCCGGTGCCGCATTTTGCTGGAGCTTGAGCGACGACACGGTTTCTGCAATTTCCAGCAAATCCGAAGATTGGCGGTTAATGGTGCGCAAAGCGTTACCCACCTGTGTCAGGATGTTTTGCTGACCCATAACTGTTTTTGCATTTTTCTCGGCCCGCTCCATGAAGGGGGTGACCTTTTCCACATCGGGCTGCAATTTGTCGCTAACCGGGACCAGGTTCAAACTGGCCTCGCCGACCTTCAGGCCTCGCACGGATTTGGCCAGTACATCAGCGCTTTCGCGCACCTCGGGGAAGGCCTGGGCGCTGCCCACCAGGGCCTGCGATACCGATTTCGCCAGTCGCTGCGACTGCATCAGGGACTGACCGGTTGCCTCCAACTGCTGAGCCACTTTGTGCGCCTGATTCAGTGCCAGAAAGGTCACCGTACCCAGTACCACCACCGCCAAAGCCAGCAAAGTCACCAAAATGACGATGTGCCGATCGAGGGTTCGGCGGCCGAGCAAGGGAAGCGTCAGCAGGTCGGGACTTTCAATCGGCGCACCTTCTTCAGCGGTCGCCATGCGGCTTGGCGCAAGAGAGTCCTCCTTGGCGTCCCTCTGACGGATGGCTGCGGTGTTGAGAGATGCTTCATCCATGGCACCGGTATCCAGGGGATCACCCGGCATGCCTAAGGATGCCATATCCATGCTGTCTTCAGGCTGGACAAACTTGGTTTCAAATTGCTTGTGGATATTTTCAATAACAGACATGGTGAGCCTTCCGGGAGAAACGGGGGACAGGGTGCGCTAGGCGCCTATCGTCAAAAAACGAGCTTGTTGAGCAAGCAACTGAAGGTTAATTTCCTGCCAGGTTGCGCCGTTGAGGTCAACATACTGATGACCAAAAAATTCGGGTGCATCGGGCGCTTTTTCTGAAAAGTCGCTAAACGCGTCCTGTTTTCGCAGCCCAGCCAGCTTGTCGATCAACAAGGCGCAATTAACATCGAGCGCGCTATTGAGCGCGACGAGCCTTGAGTCTGAGTAAGCGAGTTCATTTTTCAGTGTGGGGGCCTGGCCGCTAACGTAACTTGCCAAGTCAACGATACCAAACAAACCGCCCCGCAAATTGGCAACGCCGACGAACCAGGCTTGGGTATATGGGACCGGCTGCGCGCTGACCCACGGAAAAATTTCACCGGACTGGCTCAGGGGAAACAGGTATTTCCTTTCACCGGCCTCCACGGCCAACCAGGACGCGGCAACGCCTTGCGTCCGCGCAATCTGCAACCTTTCGGCCAAGCGGGTTTGTAGCTCCCTGAGAGCTTGTCTGTTCGCCATGCTTTAGTTTTATGCCAGCAAATCAGCCAATGGCTTTGATTTTGGCCACCAATTCAGCAGCATCCACAGGCTTGGTGATGTAGTCGCGAGCGCCTTGACGCATGCCCCATACCCGGTCGGTTTCCTGAGTTTTGCTGGTGCACATCACGATGGGGATGTCGGAATAAAGAGGGTCACGCGCAATGGCACGCGTTAACTGAAAGCCGTTTTGCCCAGGCATCACCACATCCATGAGGATCAGTTCAGGTTTGTCTTCTGCTAGGCGGCGAAAGGCATCTTCCGCATTTTCTGCGGTTTTGACTGTATAGCCATTTTTGACCAGCAGATCGGTCAGAAACATCAATTCGGTTTTGGAGTCGTCAACTACCAGTATTTTTTTAATTGCCATCACACTCATCCTTGTTTTGCACTGCCAAGCGCCTGAACGGTTTGCAGCAGTTGGTCTTTGGTAAAAGGCTTGGTCAGGTAGTCTTGTGAACCCACCATGCGACCACGAGCCTTGTCGAAAACGCCGTCCTTGGAGGACAGCATCACAATGGGAACACTCGAAAATTTCACATTGCGTTTGATAATTGCACAGGTTTGATAACCGTCCAGACGGGGCATCAAAATGTCACAAAAAATCAGGTCGGGCTCATAGTCATTGACCTTTGACAAGGCATCGAACCCGTCCTCAGCCAGCAATACTTCATGCCCACCCTGCTTCAGGAAAATCTCGGCGCTACGCCTGATGGTGTTGCTGTCATCAATGACCAAAACCTTCAATCCGGAACTGGGAATGCTCACTGCCTTTGCTCCTCTTTTTGCAGGCCCCGAAGCGGTAGTGCTGGGCTGCGACTGTTCAGGCAAGTGCCCAAACGCTTATAGCTGAACCATTTCGAAATCTTCTTTGCGCGCCCCACATTCCGGACAGGTCCAGTTCATGGGTACTTGAGCCCATGGCGTCCCCGCGGCAATGCCATGTTCGGGCGCACCAACAGCTTCGTCATAAATCCACCCACAAATTAAACACATCCACGTCATTGATTGAATCACAGCTTAAGTTGCCTTCGAATAGAATGCAACAATTGTATCGATGCGGCGTTGCTTATTCGCTTACAGGGCAAAATCGCAGCTTATGGCAAACCCCAATACCCTTCAACTGGAAAGTCGGCAACTCCAAGTCGAGGCCAGCGACGCGTCACCGGCATGTGTCATGACATTCAATGCCAACGACCCGAGCGGCGCGGGCGGCCTGACCGCTGATATCACGGCCATCGTATCGGCCGGTGCGCACGCGCTGGCTGTCGTGACCGGTGCCTACGTGCGCGACACGGCCGAAATTTTCGACCACTTTTCGTTTGACGAAGAAGCCGTGACCGACCAGGCGCGTCACGCGCTGGAAGACATGCCGGTCTCGGCCATCAAGGTGGGTTTTGTAGGCAGCCCGGAAAACATAAGTACCATTGCCGAAATCGCATCGGATTACGCAGAGGTACCGCTTGTCGCTTACATGCCCAGCCTTTCCTGGTGGGATGAAAGCGAGATTGACAGCTACCTCGATGCCTTTCGCGAGTTGATGCTGCCACAGACCACCGTATTGGTCGGCAACCACAGCAGCCTGTGGCGCTGGTTGCTACCCGACTGGTCTGGCGAGCGCAGCCCTTCGGCCCGGGACATTGCCAAGGCCGCCGCCGATCTGGGCGTGCCCTACACGCTGGTCACCGGTATTCCGCTGCCCGATCAGTTCATTGACAACGTGCTGGCCACGCCGCAAACCGTGCTGTACAGCGAAAAATTCGAGCGCTTTGAGGCCACTTTTTCCGGCGCAGGGGAAACGCTGTCTGCCGCCCTGACGGCCTTGCTGGCCAACGGCCATGACCTGCAGGCGGCTACCGCGGAAGCGTTGACCTATCTGGACCACAGCCTGGATGCCGGTTTTCACCCCGGCATGGGCAACATCGTGCCTGACCGCCTGTTTTGGGCGCAAACCGATGTCGACGCTGAAGAATCCGACGATGAAGCGGGCGACACATACGGTGATGCCTCGCTGACTTTGAATCATCCTTTTGACCTACCTCCCAATGGAACCACTAAACATTAAGTCCGCTACAAACCCTAGTATGTCCCGAAACACCGCCCTGTTTGAGCGGGCCAAAAAACTGATTCCCGGCGGCGTCAATTCGCCGGTTCGCGCCTTCAAGGCGGTGGGCGGCACGCCGCGCTTTGTGCAGCGCGCGCAGGGCGCCTACTTTTGGGACGCGGACGGCCAGCGCTATATCGACTATATCGGCTCCTGGGGGCCGATGATTCTGGGACACGGGCATCCGGCGGTGGTTGAAGCCGTCCAGAAAGCCGTGCTCGAAGGGTTCTCCTACGGTGCGCCAACCGAGCGCGAAGTGGAACTGGCCGAAGAAATCGTGCGTCTGGTGCCTTCCCTCGAAATGGTGCGGCTGGTGAGCTCGGGCACGGAAGCCGCCATGAGCGCGATCCGGCTGGCGCGCGGTGCGACCGGGCGCAGCAAAATCGTCAAGTTCGAAGGCTGCTACCACGGGCATTCCGACGCCTTGCTGGTGAAAGCCGGCTCGGGCCTGGCCACTTTCGGCAGCCCGACCAGTGCCGGCGTGCCGCCTGAGGTGGTGCAGCACACCCTGGTGCTGGAATACAACCATTTGGCCCAGCTTGAAGAAGCCTTTGCCCTGTATGGCAGCGAGGTGGCCTGCCTGATCATTGAGCCGATTTGCGGCAACATGAATTTTGTGCGCGCCAGCGTTCCTTTCATGAAACGCTGCCGCGAGCTCTGCACCCAGTACGGCGCGCTGCTGGTGTTTGACGAAGTGATGACCGGCTTTCGCGTGGCCCTCGGCGGCGCGCAAAGCGTTTATGCCCACAGCATTCCCGGCTTCAAGCCCGACATGACAGTGATGGGCAAGGTGATTGGTGGCGGCATGCCGCTGGCCGCCTTTGGTGGAACCCGCGCGGTGATGGAGCAACTGGCGCCTTTGGGGGCGGTCTACCAGGCGGGTACGCTGTCGGGCAACCCGGTGGCGACCGCCTGCGGTCTGGCCACCCTGCACGAAGTCCAGAAACCGGGGTTTTACGAAGCGTTAGGCGCGCGCACGCGCAGCCTGGTCGAGGGACTGACGCAAGCCGCCAACAAAGCCGGCGTGCCTTTTTGCGGCGACAGCGAAGGCGGTATGTTCGGCTTTTTCCTGCTCGAACAACTCCCGCAAAACTACCCTGCCGTCATGCGAACGGACAGCGCGGCGTTTAACCGCTTTTTTCATGCCATGCTGGACCGCGGCGTGTACTATGCCCCAGCACTCTATGAGGCCGGCTTCGTCAGTTCGGCGCACTCTGCTGCGGATATTGAAGCCACGGTGGACGCCGCTGCGCAGTTTTTTGCCGATCACTGAGCCGCCAGTCAGTCAGCCAGCATCCGGCTCCCGGGTCACCCGGAATGCCGTGAAATGCTATAAATTAAATAGCTGCTCGCATCCATCCCCTAAGGGTTTGGCACTGTTTTTAATCATGAAAACGTCCGGAAGCATGCAACATGCCTCCGGACCCTGCCCACCTGCCGTCAATGTCTAAAATGCCGAACGCCGGTCAACACCATGACCACCTCACGCTCGTTGGCGGCGGCAATCACTTCGTCATCACGGATGCTGCCGCCCGGCTGGATCACGCAGGTCGCGCCCGCATCCACCACCACGTCAAGGCCATCGCGAAAGGGGAAGAAAGCGTCACTGGCCACCGCCGTGCCTTGCAGCGACAGGCCAGCGTGCTGGGCCTTGATGCTGGCAATGCGGGCCGAGTCCAGGCGGCTCATCTGCCCTGCGCCCACGCCCATGGTCATGCCATTGGCGCAAAACACGATGGCGTTGGACTTGACGTACTTGGCGACCTTCCAGGCAAACAGCATATCTTGCAACTGGGCTGATGTGGGCTGCAATTTACTGACCACTTTCAGGTCCGCCAGCGCGAGTTCGCGGTTGTCTGCGGTTTGCATCAGCAAGCCCGAGCCCACGCGTTTGATGTCCATCAAATTGCGGCCTTGCTTCCAGGCAGTGTCGCCACCCGGCGGCAGATCAATCTGCAGAATCCGTACATTGACCTTGGTCTTGAACACTTCCAGCGCCTCGGGCGTGAAGGCAGGCGCCATCAGCACTTCCACAAATTGCTTGGCAATTTGTAGCGCTACGCGCTCGTCGAGTGGGCAGTTCAGGGCAATGATGCCGCCAAAAGCCGATGTCGGGTCGGTTTTGAAGGCCTTGCTGTAAGCCTCCAGCGCATCCGCCCCGGTGGCCACACCGCAGGGGTTGGCGTGTTTGAGGATGACGCAGGCCGCACCGTCTTGCTTCGGATCAAAGCTCCTGACGCACTCCCAGGCTGCGTCGGCATCGGCGATGTTGTTGTAAGACAGCTCTTTGCCCTGCAGCTGCTTGGCCGTGACCAGCGAACCCGGTGCGGGGTGCAGGTCGCGGTACCACGCGGCCTGCTGGTGCGAGTTTTCGCCATAGCGCAGGTCTTGCAGTTTGATGAAGCGGCCATTGGATTGACCCGGAAACTGTGCATGACTGCCGTCAGGCTGGATGCTGGAGAGGTAGTCGCTGATCGCACCGTCGTATTGGCTGATGCGGTTGAAGGCGGCGACAGACAGGGAAAATTTGGTCGTATCCGTCAGCTTGCCGTCGGCCTTGAGCTCATCGAGTACTCCTGCGTACTGCGACGCATCGGTCAGCACGCCCACATCTTTCCAGTTCTTGGCCGCCGAGCGCACCATGGCCGGGCCGCCGATGTCGATGTTTTCGATCGCGTCTTCCAGCGTGCAGCCGGGCTTGGCCACCGTCGCTTCAAACGGGTAGAGATTGACCACCAGCAAATCGATGGTGTCGATCTGGTGGCGCTGAAGGGCGGCCATGTGCTCGGGCAGGTCGCGTCGTGCCAGCAGCCCGCCGTGCACCTTGGGGTGCAGGGTTTTGACGCGGCCATCGAGCATTTCCGGGAAGCCCGTGAGTTCCGCCACCTCGGTCACGGGCAGGCCAGCGTCCGCCAGCAATTTGGCCGTGCCCCCCGTGGAAAGCAGCTTGATGCCTAGCGCATGCAGGGCCTGCGCGAATTCGAGGATGCCGGTCTTGTCGGATACGGAAATCAATGCATTCATGTGAATCATTTCAGGGGCGGCGGGCGGGGTTGCGTTCATTTTTGTCTTTTCAAAAAATTGCAGGTTCGAAGAAGCCCGAACGGCGAGTGGAGAGAACGGGCTATGGAATTATTTGATGAGCTTGTGATCAACCAGTTTTTTGCGCAGGGTGTTGCGGTTCAGGCCCAGCCATTCGGCGGCGCGCGACTGGTTTTGCTCGGCATGTTCCATGACCACTTCCAGCAGGGGTTTTTCAACCACGCGGACCATCATGTCGTACATGCCATCGGGGTCGGTCCCGCGCAGGTCCTTGAAATAGCCTTCCAGGCTGGTGCGTACGCACTCTTCTATGTGTTTCTTGCTCATGCAGCAGCTTCCTCCTGATTTTTATCCTTGTCCATCCATACCTGCACGGGCCCGCCCCGGCTGTCTTTTCTCGGCCCCATTTCCGTATCTGTGTCTGTGTCTGCCGGGATACGGTCCATCCGCTCACCCAGGCCTTCAAAAAAATCACCGACGGCCTGCAGCTGCGCTTCGCAGTCTTCTAGCAGGTTTATCTGCGAACGAAACGCTTCACCGCCTGGCAAGGTCTTCACATACCAGCCGATGTGCTTGCGCGCCATGCGTACGCCGGTGTACTCGCCATACAGAGCGTAGTGGTCCAGCAAATGATCGAGCAGCAGGCGTTTGACTTCAGCCACCAGCGGCGGCGCCAGGTGCGTGCCGGTGGCCATGAAATGCGCCACCTCGCGGAAAATCCAGGGCCGTCCCTGCGCCGCGCGGCCAATCATCACGGCATCGGCACCGGTGTAAGCGAGCACATCACGGGCCTTTTCGGGGCTGTTGATGTCGCCGTTGGCCACCACCGGAATGCGCAGCGCTGCCTTCACCGCGGCGATCGTGTCGTATTCGGCAAATCCCTTGTAACCCTGCTCACGCGTGCGGCCATGCACGGTGACCATCTGCACCCCGGCGCCTTCAGCTGCGCGCGCAATCGTCACCGCATTTTTGTGACCTTGGGCCCAGCCTGTGCGCATTTTGAGCGTAACGGGAACGTTGTGCGGCGCGCAGGCCGCGACCACCGCCTCCACAATCTGCAGCGCCAGCGTCTCGTCCTGCATCAGGGCGGACCCGGCCCACTTGTTGCATACCTTCTTGGCCGGGCAACCCATGTTGATGTCGATGATTTGCGCGCCGCGATCCACGTTATACGCCGCGGCTTCAGCCATCATTTGTGCGTCGGTGCCGGCAATCTGCACCGCAATCGGCGCGGTTTCGCCTTCATGGTTGGCACGGCGCGAGGTCTTCAGGGTGTCCCACAAATCGCGACGCGAAGTCACCATTTCGCTGACCGCATAACCCGCCCCCAGCTTTTTGCACAGCTGGCGGAACGGCCGATCCGTCACACCAGCCATGGGCGCGACAAACAGCTTGTTTGTCAAAGCGTAG
The DNA here is from genome assembly GCA_002381615.1 of Polaromonas sp. UBA4122. Taxonomy (GTDB): domain Bacteria; phylum Pseudomonadota; class Gammaproteobacteria; order Burkholderiales; family Burkholderiaceae_C; genus Polaromonas. Next base: position 57,722 of record DFWY01000033.1, read on the forward strand.
GGACCGATGTTCATGAAAAGTGGGGGGAGTTCTGGTTGCCGAAAAGCGAGCCATGATTGTAACTGCCCGAAATTTCAGCAATTGAAATTTGCCTGCTGAGGTGCACATCCTGCTGACAGGGCGTGCCCTGCAGCGTTGCCTATACTTGGCCCTTTATGCTCGGACACCTATGGAAGCCTGGATCCACCACCTTTTAGATCTGCTGGCCTTGCCAGAATTTGGTCTGAGCACGGTGTTTGTGGTGTCCTTCATCTCCGCGACCCTGCTGCCGCTGGGTTCCGAACCCGTGGTGTTCGGGCTTGTCAAACTCAACCCCGCCCTGTTCTGGTCGACAATTCTGGTGGCCAGCGCCGGCAATACGCTGGGCGGTGCATTGGACTGGTGGATGGGTTATGGCGCGCACAAGGTGGTGAACAAGTACGCGCATTCATCGCACCATGGTCGCGCCATCCGATGGCTGGAAAAACTGGGACCCAAAGCCTGCCTGCTGGCCTGGCTGCCGTTGGTGGGAGACCCACTGTGCGCCGTGGCGGGCTGGCTCAAGTTTCCCTTCTGGCCCTGCCTGGCCTACATGGCGATCGGCAAATTTGCGCGCTATTTTTTGATGACGGGCAGTTTGATTTGGGCTTTTCCGGGCGGCTTGGGAAGCTAGAACCGCTCGTGCGGCAGCAAGTAGCGCCACTGGCCGGGCTGCAGTTGGCTCATGGGCACGCGGCCCACGCGTATGCGCTTCATGGACTGCACCTTGAGCCCCACGCTTTCGCACATGTAGGCGATCTGCCCGGGTATCTCGCCCTTGAGGGCAAAACGCAGCCGCGCCTCACTCTGCCAGCTCACCTTGGCTGGCGGCAACAGCACGCCCTTGAAGGTAAAGCCATGGTCAATGCGGTTAAGGCGCTCCAATCCACCGGCTTTGATCTCGCCCGTAACCTCGACCAGCACTTCATGCTCCAGAACGCTGGCATCTTCCCGGAGCTTGCGCGCCACGCGCCAATCCTGGGTCAATACCACCAGGCCGCTGGCAGCAGTAGCCAGCGGTGTCACCAGTTCTGACCCGGAAAAATGTTTTTTGAGCGGGCGGATGCCCGAACGGTCGCTGGGCGACTGGGTGGCGGCCGACAGCAGTTGGGCTGCAGGGACGGCTTTGCTGTCTGCAGCACCGCCCAAGCCGGCCTCGTAGCCCGCGGGCTTGTGCAGCAACAAGGTCACCGGCGTCAGCGCCAGCACGCTGGCATCTGCGGACAGCTCAATGGTCTGATTCTGTACCCGGAATTGAGGTTCCTCTACCACCACGCCATCGACCGTGACCCAGCCGCCTTCGATGTACTGCTCGGCCTCCCGGCGTGAGCAGGATCGCATCTCGGCGAGGCGTTTGGCGAGGCGTACCGGTTCGGTCATTGCAGCGTGTGTCCTGGTGAGTCCGGTTGAAATGAAAACTGACCGCTATTAAATAAATAGCTGCTTACGCCCATATCTATTGGGATACAGGCCAAAAATTCTTATAAAAACAAAACTGTACCGGCATTCGCCCGGCACGGCCCGATCATGAACTGAACAGGAAGTTCATCACATCGCCATCCTTGACGATGTAATCCTTGCCTTCACTGCGCATCTTGCCGGCGTCTTTGGCGCCCTGCTCGCCCTTGAAGGTGATGAAATCCTCATAGGCGATGGTCTGGGCACGGATGTAGCCCTTCTCGAAATCGGTGTGGATGACACCTGCCGCCTGCGGGCCGGTGTCGCCCACATGGATGGTCCAGGCGCGCACTTCTTTCACACCGGCCGTAAAGTAGGTTTGCAGGCCCAGCAGCTTGTAGGCGGCCACGATCAGACGGTTCAAGCCAGGCTCGTCCTGGCCGATTTCGGCGAGGAACATTTTCTTGTCTTCCTCCTCCATGTCGGCCATTTCGGCTTCGATCTTGGCGCAGATCGCCACCACCGGCGCGTTTTGGGCTTTAGCGTAGGCCGTCAGACGGTCAAGAAAAGGATTGTTCTCAAAGCCATCTTCGGCCACGTTGGCCACGAACATGGCGGGCTTGGCGGTAATCAGGAAAAACTGTGTCAACAGCGGCAGCTCTTCCTTGCTGAACGCCAAGGTACGCACGGGTTTAGCCTCGTTCAGTGCAGCCTGGCATTTTTCCAGAATCGCCACCAACTTGATGGACTCCTTGTCGCCCGAGCGCGCGGCCTTGGTCACCCGGTGCAAGGCCTTTTCAACCGCCTGCAGATCAGCCAGGCACAACTCGGTCTGGATCACCTCCATGTCGGAGATCGGATCGACCTTGCCGGCGACGTGGATCACGTTGTCGTCTTCAAAGCAGCGCACCACATTGACAATGGCGTCGGTCTCGCGGATGTGCGCCAGAAACTTGTTGCCCAGGCCCTCACCGGTGCTGGCACCGGCCACCAAACCGGCAATGTCCACGAACTCGACAATCGCGCGTTGCACCTTTTGTGGCTTGACGATGTCCGAGAGCGCATCCAGCCGTGCGTCAGGCACCTCCACGATGCCCACATTGGGCTCGATGGTACAAAAAGGATAGTTTTCCGCCGCGATCCCCGCTTTGGTCAACGCGTTGAACAGGGTGGATTTTCCGACGTTAGGCAAGCCTACGATGCCGCACTTCAAACTCATGACAAAAACCTTAGAAATCAATGCACTATCGAACCCAATGTGGGCATCGTGGAAGTGCCAGACCCGCGAATGGCGCGAAATCGTGAACAACAGAGCAAACCGATCCAAAACCTGCACTAGCGCAAAGTTTTGTCCTCGTTTTGTCCTGGGGGAATAATGTCAATTGTAATGATTAGCGAGTCCCTGCTACTCAGGACCACCGCCACTGACGGTCGAATTCTGCGGGATCGGGTGCTCAGTGGCTTTGGCGTGCGCCTGAACGCACGCAAGCGCACCTTCCTGATTGCCACAAGCGTTTCAGGGGAACAGTTCCGAATGATGCTGGGTTACTGGCCTCTGATGACCGTGGATGAAGCTCGTTCGCGGGCCATGGATGTCTTGCGGCAGTGCCGCAACGGTGAACGGCCCAGTCGCAGGGTGGCGCCCAACGTGCCTACCCTGCGGGAAGCCTGCGAGGCGTATTGCAAGGCCAAGAGCATCAAACCGTCAAGCCAACGTCGGTATGAATCCATCTTCAGAACTCACTTTGGGACTTGGCTTGACCGCCCGGTGAGTGATTTTGGGTATGCAGAGTTTGCCGAGCATTGCCACACGTTTGCACAATCCAAAGGTGCTGCGCTGGTCGAGGTCGGCCGGGGTCTGGTTGGAGCGTTGATCAAATTCGTCAATGCGGTTCACAGTCTGGATCTGAAAACGCCATTTACCAAGCTGGCAGCCGCAGGGCTGTTGATCGTCTGGCTTCAACCCCTTACAGCGACGTTCCAGAATCTCCCGCATCAAGGGCGTGATGGGTAACGAATGCGGGCGCCCGTTCTTGGTCACAGGAACCACCAGGACGCCCCCAGCAAGGTCAATCCGACCCCGGCATAGCCCTTCTTTGCCCTCATTGCGTCGCAAGCCCGTGTAGAGCGACAGGTAACCCATCAATTTTTGCGTGCGTTTCATAAAAAATATTAATTTGATTGATGTGAGTGTTAACCCTAGTATTGCCCCAGTTCGCAAGACATTGCTTGCTCAATTTTTTAAAGGAAACATTCATGACAAACGCTGTTCTCGCCTATACATTTTTCGGGTCTAGCCTTGTGCCGTTCGCTAATGCGATCAAGCAAATATTCAAACGCGACGTAGCAGATGGTGACTCGTCATATGGTCAGTACATCTGGGGGCTGTAATTCAGGTTCAGCCGCTACGTTCTAGGCAAAGGCTTGACCCATTTCCACCAACGACCGTTGAGGTGGCTTGGCGGGGGATTCCGAGCCGTCGCTGCATCTCGACCTGGATTTTCACCAGCCCATCCCGAACATCCCCAAAGTCCAACCCCACATAGTGCCGGTGCAGCACATCCGTCTTGGGTGCCGTGTGGTTCAGGATTCTGCGCAGCACCGCAGAGCTAATTCCCGTCACTCAGTTGAACCACCGAACATCAAAGCCCCAAAGGGCGGATGTATGAGAAGTGATTTACTTCGCGTCGAAATGCATGCCTTTAAAGCCCGCCGAGCCGCTTGGCAAAAGAGAACGCATAGGCCGGGGATCGAAACAAAAGGATCGGATCATTCGTCGGCGCGATACCGTCACCCATCACCAAGGGATCAAAGTTGATTTTTTCGCATTCGGCGCCCTTCTGCGGCATTGCCGAGGAAATGGTCAGCGTACCTGCTTTGATTTGCCTGCGGCTCTCGGGCCAAGCTAGCGTCGGATTGTCTTCAGGATCACCCGGCTCGCCAATTGAGACCATCATGTTCCAGCGCGCAGGCCCCTGCTTGGCCCGATTGATCAGCGCTTGCTCAAGGAAATTCGCAGGCGCCGATTTAAGCTCATCATCGGTAAGCCGTTTCACGCCATCCTGCGGCACGAAACGCCAGCGCACGAGCGTAGTCTTGTTTTCTCGATTAATGAACTTGAAGGTGTGAATGCCAAAGAAGGCGCTGTTGGCGTAGCTGGCAGGAGGGTTGTTGTTCGCCAAATACTCCGTCTGTGCCAAGTTGTCAGGATGGCTCGCCTTGAAAGCCTTGATCTTTTCCGGGTCGGGCTTGCCCGTTGCGGGATCAGGTTTCGTTGCGACCATCAGGTCGAGAAAGGTTCGAGGTTGCATGGCGCCGAAGATCGGCGTATTCAGCATCGTCATGTGCTGCAGGCCACCATCAGACAGTTTGAACTGCAGAGCCATGCCACGGGCGCTCTTCGCCGTATCAGGCGCCTTGGGATTACCGCCGGCCAAAGAAAAACGGGCAATGACTGGAATGCTCTTGCCCGAAAAAAGCCCTGATTTTGAATAAGCTGCAGCCTCTGGTGATCCGACGAACTCACCTTGCGCACAAGTGCCCTTGGTGTGATTACGTCGTTCGCCAGGTGTCACCCCGAAGGTGCCCTCAATCGCGGTGACCACCTGATCAGCGGTCACCTCATCTTGCGCGGCCATGCCCAACGGAGCGCTGAGTGCCAATACGCCGGCGAGCATCCATTTAGGAGATTTGTTGATCTGCATTTTCATTCCTGGCGATTGTTGAGATTTGAGTGAGTTACTTCTTCAGGATAAATGTTCAATCCTTCCCTCGTGAAGAGAGATAACCCTGTATCAAGTACCGCTCGGGATTACTGCGGCCGACTTTTCGGCGCCATTCTCCTATGATGGCCTCAAGTTGAGCTTCCCCCCAGTTTCCCGGACACATTCAATGACCACCCTTCCCAAAGAAGATTAGTCCAAAAACTTGCTCCAGGTTCCGATGTTATAAACCTTCCGGTAGCCCTTCTTCCTTAGCATTAGTTTTGCCATTCCACTTCGTGTTCCGCTAGCACAGCAGAGAACAACCGGGGAGGACTTGGGTATCTCACCGAGTCTGCTTCCCAATTCCTGAAGGGGGATGTTAATTGTTCCAGGAGCATTCCCATTTGCGAACTCCCCAGCTGATCTAACGTCGACAAAGATTGCGCCGTTCTTCTTAAGTTCTGGCAGCATAGCAATGACTCTTTTTGAATTCCACCACTTGTACGCAAACCAAAGAACCAGAGCCATGAATGGCCAATACTTTTCAAAAAGACCCAGAAAATCCATATAACTCCTTGGTAGACCGAATGGATGAAGTAGCGGAGGATAAGCTGTTGGCGCCGATCCACTTTTGACCCATGTGCCGGGATTCGGCTGACCCATGCACCAGCCTTGCGAACGTTGCCAGCATTGCGATTGCAGGGATTTCGCTTGGGTCAGTCCATCGTCGGCACGTGGGTCAATTCTCGACTGGCCGCAACACTTCGGCCAAGTAGATACGAATTTACCCACACATAGAGCGCCAGCATAGCCGACATCGTGGCGACGGTCTCCTGTCCTAGCCTGGACAGCCAAGGTCGGGAAATGATGGAACAGTTTGAACGCACTGAACATTAAGCCGCCATGTGGCGGTGCGGGGTCGCTGGGCCAGATGCAGCGGGTGGTACAGACGGCTGACCTACATCAGGGATACAGCTCAGTCACCATCACTGAAGCCGATATACCGAATGACACGCGACGCACTGCTGAGTCACTCGGGACAGTGCAGCCAACGCCGCTTTTGAGTCACCTGTCTTTGCTGCTTCTGACGCGGCTGTTGCAAAATCGCTGGCCGCGCTGTGCATTGAGTATCCAATGTTACGCATACCTTCAGGCATGAACTGAGCCATCATTTGTTCCATGCTACCGGGCGTGGACATTTGTGGTTGACTTGTTCCCGCCGGTGCTTTGCATCCCTCAGCGGCAGGAGAATCAAGCCCCAACCTGTCTCCAGCTATCTTTGCGGCTTTGCCGAATTGCGCTTTGGAGATGGCATCCACGACTTCAGAGATGACTTGCAGATGATCGCGCATGTTGGAAAGCATATGCGCCTTCATCGGGGGAGGGAAATCTAGGAGCTGACGGCTATCGTTTGCCATCGCAGCCATATGCATTTTGTGATCCATCGTAGGCTGCAGATCAGTCTGAGCATGGGCATACCCAATTAGAGCGAAGGTGAAGATCGAGGCGATGGCGAGGCTACGCATAGAGGTTTTCCAAACTTGACAATCGTGTGAACGCATGGCGATGTGAGTCCCAATGAATAGCCGACAAATCTGCGCCACTCTCCTATCATGGCCCGCACCCGCTGATGATTATTTCAGCGGCAATTTTGTCCTGGCTTAGCTGCCGAACTTTTATGAACGCTCGGAAGTGCTTGAGGCCATTAGCTTTTTTAAATCGTCCAGCCTTGAGGATAGTTTTCCGCCGCGATCCCCGCTTTGGTCAACGCGTTGAACAGGGTGGATTTTCCGACGTTAGGCAAGCCTACGATGCCGCACTTCAAACTCATGACAAACCTTCAAAAACAGGGGAAGAAGTGTATTCGATACTCAATGGGTGAGGAATTTCACCCTTTAGAAACGAAAGTTAGCACCGACCGCCTGACCGACCTTAAGCAGGTGGTCGGTGCCGTGCAACACAATGGCATTCATGCCAAAAGTCACCGCACCATGGACGCGGGCATCCTGGCGATAAGTCTGCAGCATGTCGACGACCTCCGGGCTGCTGGTGGCCGTTGCCGGGTCGATATTGGGAATCGGGCAGCGTGGGCAGGGCTTGACGGGTTTGAGCTGCACCGCGCCTTGCGCTGTGGCGATCTGCAACAGATCGAGCCGGTCTTCGTCGTGCGCTGCCAGTTCGCTGCCGTCGCTCCCCTTAGCCTGATTACCCAGCACGATATTGGGCCGAAAACGCTCCATGCCCACCGCTGCGGCGCCTGCGGCTGTCAGCTTTTCATTGAGGTGGTCAAGAGAGGCTTCGCTGATGACCAGCAGGGAATAACCGTCACTGAACTGGTTGAGCGCTTCAAACCCTGCAGTCCACTTCGGACTTGAGATTCTTTTGTGTTCAGGGTCAAAGCGCACCAGGCGCGCCTTGGTGCCCAGAAAATCGGTGAACCATTGGGCGGCGATGGCACCCATGTCAAAGGCTGGCACTTCATCGTCCCAGACGCGCACACGCATCGGCGCTTCAACTGCATCCAGCGCGATGTGCAGGGCCAGCATGCCGGGGGCGCGCAGCACCATTTCGTAGTGCTTGAGTTGCGGCTTGATCAGCGCCATGCGCGGCAGCTCGCGCTGCGTGAGGAATTCACCTTGCGCGTCCACCACCATCCAGGCGCGGTCAAATTCCAGCCCGGTCTCGGTCAGGAGGGCCTCTTGCACCTGAACTCCGGCGCAGGACTTGACCGGATACACATAAAGCCGCGAAATCACCGCGGACAGATCCGAAGGCGCATCAGAGAAGGCGTCGATCAATGTGTCATTCAATGAAGCGCTCATTTTTTTATCAATTCCTTGTGAATGCAGGGGTGAATCAGGGATGAATGTGTGGGCCGATGCCTGGCCCGGGTGAACAGCCATACCCCCTCAAAACACCAATTTTGCACTGCCTTCTAAAATGGGGCATGTCCAAGACCTTTGATGTTTGTATTCGTGGCGATGGCGTGGTGGGCCGCACACTGGCCTTGCTGCTGGCGCGCGAGCGCCTGCGCGTGGCTCTGGTCACCCGGCCCCACAACGCGCACGCCGTACCGGCCGCTGCCGATGTGCCTACCGACGTACGTGCCTATGCCCTGAACAGCGCTTCCCGGGCGGTGCTGGAGACCCTGCGGGCCTGGCCCGAAGCGCCTTTTGTCACTCCTGTGCTTGAGATGCAGGTCTGGGGCGACGAGGGCGGCAGGCTGGATTTCACGGCGCAAAGCGTGGCCCAGCCGGCACTGGCCTGGATTGTGGATGTGCCCGCCCTGGAGAAGCAACTGATCCAGGCGGTTCGCTACCAGCCGCACATTGAGACCGTGGCGCTACCGGCCAAAGCCGCGCTCAGCGTGATTTGCGAAGGCCAGAAAAGCAGTAGCCGAGATGAATTCGGCCTCAATCGGTCGGTCAACTGGACCGTCAAACCCTATCCGCAAAAAGCCATTGCGGCCCGGCTGGAATCCAGCAAACCGCATGGGGGCATCGCCCGCCAATGGTTTTCCAACGGCGACATCCTGGCTCTTTTGCCCTTGTCCGGCGCGGACGGGAACTCTGTGGCGCTGGTCTGGTCAGTCTCTGTGGAGCGTGCCAGTGCGCTGGAAGCACTGCCACCGGAAGAATTTTGTGCCGCCCTGCAAGCCGTTTATGGCGAGGAAGTTGGCCAGGAAGTCGGCGCTTTGCGGTTAACAAGCGAACGGACCAGCTGGCCGCTTGCGCTGTCCAACGCCGAGCATTGGGTCGGGCCGGGCTGGGCACTGGCCGGGGATGCCGCGCACACCGTGCATCCGCTGTCCGGGCAGGGCCTGAACCTGGGCCTGGCCGATGCGGTGTGCCTCGCCGAGGTGATTGCACAGCGTGAATACTGGCGTGGGCTGGGCGATGAAAAGCTGCTGCGCCGCTTTGAGCGGGCGCGCAAAGCCGACGTGGCCGCCATGGGTGCGGTCACCGATGGGCTGCACAACCTCTTTGCGCAGACCGGTGGCCCGTGGCAGGCTTTGCGCAACTGGGGCATGAAAGGGTTTGCCCGCAGCGACCTTCTCAAGCGCTGGGTGGCGCGCCAGGCTGCAGGGCTATGAGTTGTTGGAAAAGTTGTTGGAAAAACCAGGAATGAAAATGAAACTACTGAAACCGATCGTCCTGCTCAGCCTGTTGGCCTGCAGCTTGGGCGCTGCGTTTGCGCAGGAAGCGGCCATACGCAAAAACCTGGCAGAAAGGTTGCCAGCCCTCTCGAAGATCGACGAAGTCAGCAAAACGCCGATGAATGGCCTGTATGAGATTCGCGTTAATGGCAGCGATATTTTTTATACCGATGCCGAAGGTAACTTTCTGATCCAGGGCCACCTGATTGACACCAGGGCTAAACGCAACCTGACCGAAGAGCGCGTTGAAAAACTCAGCGCGATCGACTTTGCCGCCCTGCCCTTCAAAGATGCGTTTACCGTGGTGCGCGGCAATGGCAAACGCAAGCTGGCTGTATTTGAAGACCCCAACTGCACTTATTGCAAGCGCTTTGAAAGTGACTTACAGAAAGTTAACGACGTGACGATTCACACGTTTCTTATTCCCATCCTGAGCCCGGACTCCGTCGACAAGGCCAGGAACATCTGGTGCGCCAAAGACAAGGGCAAGGCTTGGCTCGACTGGATGGTTCGCGAACAGCCGGCCGCCAAGGCCAGCTGCGACACGGCCGCGCTGGAGCGCAACCTGGACTTCAGCAGGAAACACAAGATCACCGGCACACCGACGGTGTTTTTTGCCGACGGTTCACGTGTCCCCGGCGCCATCAGCGCCCAGCAGGTCGAGAAATTGCTGGCCAGCGCCAAAGCCCAGTAGCCAACGGCAACGCGGCATATTTTTATTAAATTAGCCGTCCAGACCATACAGGACGGTCGCTACAAGCTCCTTTTTTTATAGCAAAACCAGGGCACTGTTTCGACACCAGACGGCCAGCCTTGGCCGATGCTGCGGCAGGCCTGGAGTATTCTTTGTCCAAGATGCCAGGCCCTACCCGAAACACCCCCACCCCCCTTCACTACCGCATCGAGATCGGCGGGCTGCACGCCCATCTGTTTCACGTCACCCTGACGATTGCGCAGCCTGCGGCGCTGCAGCGGGTCTCATTACCGGTATGGATACCGGGCAGCTACCTGGTCCGCGAATTTTCCAAAAACCTGCAGGGCTTGCAGGCCCACCAGGGCGCCCGTACGCCGGTTCCTTTTGAGCAACTGGACAAATGCAGCTGGCAAATCCAGTGCTCTCCCGCCAAAGCACTGGTGCTGAGCTACGAGGTCCATGCCCATGACCACTCCGTGCGCACCGCCTGGCTGGATGCCCACCGCGGCTTTTTCAACGGCACCAGCCTGTGCCTCAAGGTGGAAGGCCAGGAAAAATCGCCACATACGCTGGAGCTGCCAGCCCCCAAAGCCATCACCGGACTCAGCGGATGGTCGGTGGCGACCGGTTTGGCTGCCGAGAAAATCAACAAGCAGGGTTTTGGCACCTATGCGGCGGCCGATTACGACGAGTTGGTTGACTGCCCCGTGGAAATGGGCCCGTTCTGGAGCGGCACCTTTAGCGCGCGGGGTGTCCCGCACCGCTTTGTGGTGGCCGGTGCCGCCGCCACCTTCGACGGTGCCCGGCTGCTGGCCGACACCCAGAAGATTTGCGAGACGGAAATCCGCTTCTGGCATGGCCACAAAAAACCGCCCTATAAAAATTACCTGTTCATGCTCAATGCCGTGGACGACGGCTATGGCGGGCTGGAGCACCGCAACTCCACCGCGCTGATCTGCCACCGCAAAGACCTGCCGCGCATCGGTGAGTCCAAAACTGCCGAGGGCTACACCACGCTGCGCGGCCTCATCAGCCACGAGTATTTCCACACCTGGAACGTCAAGCGCCTGCGTCCTGCGGAGTTTGAAAGCTACCGCTACGAGCGCGAAAACTATACAGAACTGCTGTGGTTCTTTGAGGGCTTCACCAGTTATTACGACGACCTGTTGCTGCGCCGCGCCGGGCTGCTGGACAACGCGGGCTATTTGAAACTACTCAACAAAACCATCAACCAGGTCATGCAGACGCCGGGGCGGCTGGTGCAGTCGGTGGCCCAGGCCAGCTTTGACGCCTGGGTGAAATACTACCGGCCCGATGAAAACACGCCCAACGCCACGGTGAGCTACTACACCAAGGGCGCGCTGGTGGCGCTGTGTTTTGACCTGACCTTGCGTAGCGAGGGGCGCGCTAGCCCTGGCGCAACGCTGGACGATGTGATGCGCGCCCTTTGGCTGCGCTGCAAGGCCGGCCCCCTGCGCGAGGCGGATGTGGCCGAGGCGCTCAAGGCAGCGGGACTCCGCTCATACGCGTCTGAGCTGGCGCGCTGGGTGCATGGCCGGGATCAGCTTCCGCTCAAGGAATTGCTGCAGCAGCACGGTGTGGCCGTGCTGGAAGAACCCGCACAGCTGGCGCATCGACTGGGCCTGCGCGTCAGCGAAAGCCAGGGCCTGCAGGTCAAAACCGTGTTGCGCGGCGGTATGGCCGAGCGTGCCGGTTTTGCGGCGGGCGATGAATGGCTGGGGCTGGAACCGGCCACCAAGGCCGAGGCCAGGCAGCTCGGCAGTGGCTGGCGCATGAGCCGACTCGACGACCTCCTGCTCTACGCCGGGATGGCCAAAAAAGTGATTGCCCTGGTGTCGCGCGACAAACGTCTGCTGCGGCTTGAGTTGACCCTGCCGCCCGCCCTCACGACCTGGCGTCTGGCGGTGCAGGATGCGGCGCTGGTGAACGAATGGCTGGCACCCAAAGACTGAGTTCATCGCTAAATTTATAGAAAAAGGACCTCCCGTGACCTACGAAATGATTGTGACCCGCACCGAAGGCCCGGATTCGCGCCAGGTGGCCATCGTGACGCTGAACCGGCCCAAGCAGCTCAATGCGCTCAATGACCAGCTCATGGATGAACTGGGCCGCGCGCTCAAGGCCTTTGCCGCCGATGACAGCGTCGGCTGCATCGTGCTGACCGGTAGCGAAAAGGCCTTTGCCGCCGGTGCCGATATTGGTGCCATGGCGAACTACAGCTTTGCCGACGTCTACAACAACGACTTCATTACCCGCAACTGGGAGCAAATCCGAAGCATCCGCAAACCGGTGATTGCCGCAGTCAGCGGTTTTGCGCTGGGCGGCGGCTGCGAATTGGCCATGATGTGCGACTTCATCATTGCCGCCGACAACGCTAAGTTTGGCCAGCCGGAAATCAAACTGGGCATTATTCCTGGCGCCGGCGGCACGCAGCGCCTGCCCCGCGCCGTCGGCAAAGCCAAGGCCATGGACATGGCCCTGACAGGCCGCATGATGGATGCCGCCGAGGCTGAACGCGTGGGCCTGGTGAGCCGCGTGGTGCCGCTGGACAAGCTGATGGACGAAGCGATGGGCGCAGCCTTGACCATTTGCAGCTACGGCCAGCCCAGCCTCATGGCAGCCAAGGAGGCCGTCAACCGGGCGTTTGAAGGGGGCTTAAGCGATGGCGTGATGTTCGAGCGGCGCCTGTTTCATGCGCTGTTTGCTACCCAGGACCAGAAAGAAGGCATGGAGGCATTTGTGAATAAACGCAAGCCCGCGTTCAAGCATCGCTGACGCAGTGCTTGCAAGTCGCTATAATATTGGTCGCGCGGTGATATAGCTCAGTTGGTTAGAGCGCAGCATTCATAATGCTGATGTCGGTGGTTCAAGTCCACCTATCACCACCACCGATATCTTAAGAGCCTCAGAGGTATTTACCTCTGAGGCTTTGTTAATTCACAGCCTCTGGACACATACCATGAACCGCTGCGCACCCCGCCTGATGGCCGCCCTGATATTGCTGGCAGCATCGATCAGCTTTTTAAGCTCTCCTGCCGCTGCCCAAACCGGCGAGGTCACACCCAACGTCAGGCCATTCCCCAAAGCGGCCCTGCGCGGCGAAATGGTGGTGCTCGCACCGCCCGTAATTTCCATGGACGGCAAGCCCGATTGGCTCTCCGTGGGCTCGCGCATATACGACGCCAACAACCACCTGGTGCTGTCGGGCGCACTGGTCAACCAGAAACTGGTGGTGAACTACCTGCGCGAGAACAACGGCCAGGTGCATCAGGTCTGGATACTCAACAGCGAAGAGGCCCGTGAAAAGCGACGCGGTGCCACAGACACTGTTTTCAACTTCAACACCGGTTCCACGGCAACGCCCACCGATGACGGTAAAACTTCCTACGGACAGTCGCCGGCCTACTTCCACTAGTATTTGCTTTTTTTAAGCATAAAACAGGCATTTAGCCCTTTATTGGCAGGCGTTAGAAGCTATCAATTACATAGCAAATAATGAGTAAAAAAGTCTTCATAAAAACCTTCGGCTGCCAGATGAACGAGTACGACTCGGACAAGATGTCTGACGTGCTGAATGCCGCTGAGGGTTACGAGCCCACGCAGAACATGGACGAAGCCGACCTGATCCTGTTCAACACCTGCTCGGTGCGCGAGAAGGCGCAGGAGAAAGTGTTCAGCGACCTGGGCCGCGTCAAGCATTTGAAGGCAAAAGGCGTGCTGATCGGCGTGGGCGGCTGCGTCGCCAGCCAGGAAGGCGCCGCCATCATCCAGCGAGCGCCGTACGTTGACGTGGTGTTCGGCCCCCAGACGCTGCACCGCCTGCCGGAACTGCTCGCCAGACGCGCCCGGCTGGGCAAGCCGCAGGTCGACATCAGCTTTCCCGAAATTGAAAAATTTGACCACTTGCCGCCGGCCCGCGTGGAAGGTGCCAGCGCCTTCGTCAGCATCATGGAAGGCTGCTCCAAGTACTGCAGTTACTGCGTGGTGCCCTACACGCGGGGCGAAGAAGTCTCGCGGCCCTTTGAAGATGTGCTGGTCGAAGTCGCCGGCCTGGCCGATCAGGGCGTCAAGGAAGTCACGCTGCTGGGACAAAACGTCAATGCCTACCGCGGCCCCATGGGCGGAACCGCAGAGATTGCCGACTTTGCCACGCTGCTGGAGTACGTGTCCGACATCCCGGGCATTGAACGCATCCGCTATGTGACCAGCCACCCCAACGAGTTCACGCAAAGCCTGATCGACGCCTATGGCAAGCTGCCCAAGCTGGTCAATCACCTGCACCTGCCGGTGCAGCATGGCTCGGACCGCATCCTCATGGCCATGAAGCGCGGCTACACCGCTATGGAATACAAAAGCACCATTCGCAAACTGCGCGCGATCCGCCCCGACCTGGCCATGAGCAGCGATTTCATTGTGGGCTTTCCCGGCGAAACCGAAGACGATTTCAACAAGATGATGAAGCTGATCGACGAGATCGGATACGACACCTCTTTCAGCTTCATCTTCAGCCCGCGGCCCGGCACGCCCGCCGCCAATCTGGCGGACGGCACGCCGCACGAAGTCAAGCTCAAGCGCCTGCAACAACTGCAAGCCACGATTGACGACAGCGTGCGCGCCATCAGCGCCAGCCGTCTGGGCACGGTGCAGCGCATTCTGGTCGAAGGCGCGTCGCGCAAAGATCCGACCGAGCTGATGGGCCGCACGGAATGCAACCGCGTAGTCAATTTCAAGGGCCAGTCGCGGCTGATCGGCCAGATGCTGGACATCACGATCACGCAAGCCACCCAGCGTTCGCTGCGGGGCGAAGTCCTGACCCGCGACACCGCCGTGCCAGCCTGAGGCCGCATCGTTGCTCAAGCGTCCCACCCGAATGCTGCAGCGATTTTCGTTCCGGCAACTGCTGGTCATCGCCTTCCTGCTGATTGCCGCTTTGCTGGGTGCCGCTTCGCTGCGCGCCCTATTCACGCTTGAAGACCTCACGCTGCAAAGCCGCGACAACGCGGCCCGCGCGCTCGAACTCAGCGGAGCGGCCCAGTCGCTGAGCGAGCGCAGCGTCTCGATGGAGCGCACCTCGCGGCAGTCGGTCGTGCTCGATGATCGCGTCCTTGGCAAGCGCTTTGGCGATGAGGCCCGCGAGGCCACGGACATCCTGGCCAGCCTGGCTGCGGAAGGCATACCCAGCGCCAAAGCGCGACAGTGGCGCGCTCACCTGCAAACCATTGGCAGCCTGCTTGCTGGCCCGCCCGATACCGCGCTCGACCGGGAACGCCAGCTGGCGCAGGCGTTTCGCGAACTGGAAGGGGTCAATGCCGCCATTGCGGTGCAGGTGCAGCAAACCATCCAGCAGCGCAACAAATCGTTGGAAGGCAAGCTGGAAGCCAGCCGCAAACACCTGGCACAGCAGGTGACCTGGGCCATCGTGCTGGCCGTTGCCATGGCGCTGGCTTTCGGTGTCTGGTTCACCTTGCCCCTGAAGCGTCTGGAAAATGCCATTGTGGGCCTCGGCGAAAACCGGCTGGATCAGGTGATTGCGATTCAGGGTCCGGCCGATCTGGCACTGGTAGGCCAGCGACTGAACTGGCTGCGCCTGCGGCTGGTGGAACTCGATGCCGACAAATCCCGGTTTCTACGCCACATTTCGCACGAACTCAAAACACCGCTGGCGTCGCTGCGTGAAGGGGTGTCGCTGCTGGAAGATGGCGTGGCCGGCACCCTGAGCAATGACCAGCGCGAAATTGCACAAATTCTCAGGCACAACACCGGCGTATTGCAGGGCCAGATTGAAGACCTGCTACGCTTCAATACGGCGGCGTTCGAGGCCCGCCAACTGCACCGGCAGAACGTTGATCTATTGCAACTCATAGAAGATCAGGTCGACGCGCAACGGCTGCAATGGCGCGCACGGGAACTGTCGGTCACGGTCATAGGCGAGCCGCTCAAAATGGAGGTGGACCCCGAGAAAATCGGTACCGCGCTGGCCAACCTGCTGTCCAACGCCATTCGCTATTCACCGCTCAGAGGCCTGATTCGCCTGGAGTTGATCCGACTGCCAGGCCTTGCGCGCATTGACATTCACGACCAGGGAATAGGCGTGGCCCTGGCCGACCGCGAACGGATTTTTGAACCCTTTTACCGTGGCGAGCGCCAGCCGGCCGACGTGGTTCGCGGCAGCGGCATCGGGCTGTCCATCGTGCACGAGTACATCGCCGCGCACGGCGGACGCATAGCGCTGCTGCCGGACCAACCTGGTGCACACTTCAGAATTGAGCTTCCTCATGTTTTTAAAAACTGAATTTATCTCGCCCCGCACCTACCGCTGCCTGCTGGCTTCGGTGGCTGTGGCCGTGCTGGCAGCCTGCAGCACCAGCCCGTCCAGCAAGAGCGCTGAAGTAGCAGCGGGCCGGATGACGGCGCCCTCTTCTGTCGCCTACGACGGCACCGGCCGGCCCAGCGCTGGCCAGCCAACACCTCAGGCCAACACAGCTGCATCGCCAGCGACTGACGCCACCCTGCGCATGCTGGCCTATGCGGACCGGGTACGTTTGATGCTCCCTGCAGAGCTAAGCCAGGAGATGACGCGGCTAGGTGAGGTGTCAGCCCCTGCCGAGCAGCTTCAGCTGTCACTGGTGCTGAGCCAGCTGCGTCAGTTGCCTGAACTGATACGTGCGCAAGAGCTGCTGGCCCGCGTGCTCGGCAATGACGACGCCCAGGCATTGCATCCGCTGGCCCGCTTGCTGGCCGCGCGTTATGGCGAGCAGCGCCGCCTCGAAGAACAACTTGAAAAGCAAACCCAGCAGGTGCGCGACCTGCAGCGCAGGATGGACCAGACCAATGAAAGACTGGAGGCGCTCAAGGCCATTGAACGCAGCCTGACGAGCCGGCCCCCCGCTGCGTCGTCCTCGTCTCCGCTTAACCGTGCCCGCCCCCCAGCGCCATGACCGACAATTCCACGCCGGACTCCCCCCACCTGCTGGTCGTTGATGACGACGCCGACATGCTGCGCCTGCTGACCATGCGGCTCACGGCGGCGGGTTACCGTGTGACCGCGGTCACCTCCGCGGAGGCGGCCCTGACCCAGCTTCATATCGAGCGGCCTCAATTGGTACTCAGCGACGTCCGGCTTCCCGGCAAGGACGGCTTGGGCCTGTTTGACGACATTCGCGCGCAGCACCCCTCGCTGCCCGTTATTTTGCTGACCGCGCACGGCACCATTCCCGATGCGGTCGAAGCCACCGAGCGAGGCGTGTTCACCTACCTGACCAAGCCTTTTGACGGCAAGGGCCTGATCGAGAAGATTGCACAGGCTTTGGCGCTGAGTGCGCCCGCCCATTCGGCCAAAAAGGGCAGCCCGGAAGCCTGGCAAACCCAGATCATCAGCCGGTCCAGTCGCATGGCCGAAACCCTGGCAGAGGCGCAGATGGTGGCGCAATCCGACGCCAGCGTGTTGCTGCGCGGTGAAAGCGGCACGGGCAAGGAATTGCTGGCCCAGGCGATTCACCAAGCCAGCGCGCGGGCCAGCAAGCCCTTCATTGCCGTGAACTGCGGCGCCATTCCCGAGGCCTTGCTCGAATCGGAATTGTTTGGCCACGTCAAAGGCGCCTTCACTGACGCGGTGGCGAGTCACAAGGGGCTTTTTCAGGCGGCGGACGGCGGCACTCTGCTGCTCGACGAAATCGGCGACATGCCGCTCGCGCTGCAGGTCAAGCTGCTGCGCGTGCTGCAGGAGCGGGAGGTCAGGCCTTTGGGCTCAAGCCAGTCGATTCCCGTGGATGTGCGCATCATCTCGGCCACGCACCGCGATCTGGATGCCGCAATGGCCGAGGGCCTGTTCCGTGCCGACCTGTACTACCGGCTCAACGTGGTCACACTGACGCTGCCGCCGCTGTCGGAGCGCCGCGAGGACATTCCCCTGCTGGCCAACCACTTCCTGCACCAGCTGGCCAGCAAGTACGACAAGCGCCTGAGTGGCTTCGCGCCCGAAGCCCTCAAAGCCCTGACCACTGCGGCCTGGCCGGGCAATGTGCGCCAGCTCTACAACGTGGTGGAACAGGTCTGCGCCCTGTCGACCACGCCGCTGGTGCCTCTGGCGCTGGTTCAGCGCGCCCTGCGCTCACCCAGCGTGCAGGTGCTCACCTTTGCCGAAGCCAAGCAGCGTTTTGAGCGCGACTACCTGGTGGGCCTGCTCAAGCTGACGGACGGCAATGTGGCCGACGCCGCCCGTCTGGCCGACCGGAACCGGACCGAGTTTTACCGCCTGATGCAAAAGCACGGCTTGACGCCAGGTCATTTCAAGCCAGACAGCCCCTCAACGACCTCCAGTTGAGTCGCTCTCAGGCGACAGGCTTAGACCCCTGATTTCAAAGGGATTTCTCATCCCAGACCAGAATGCTGTCGCTGCCTGGCGACAAAAAAACCGGTTTATGCCAGTTTATTCGACCATTTCCCGATTTTCCTCCATAGAAAAATTCTGAATTGATTCCAAGCCATTGATTTAAAAAGGATTTTTCAAGCTGGCACAGGGTTTGCCCTAGTCATGCCATGCAAGCCTTTTTTCGCCTTTCTGTCCCCTCCTGCCGACTTGCGTTACGGGCCCGCTTTGCAGCCCTGGTGTGCCTGGCTGCTCTGGTTGCGGGCCAGGCCCATGCCTGGAGCCTCGACGACGTCGCCGGACTGGCCCAGCAGAGCGCCCAAGCACCATTCCAGTCGGCGCGCCATGCCGTCCCGGCTGAACTTGCAAAGCTGGACTATGACGGCTACCGCGACATCCGCTTCAACCCGGACCGCGCCTTGTGGCGCGCCGACCAACTGCCCTACGAAGCCAACTTTTTCCATGTAGGGCCGCATGGGGACTCTGTTCGCATCCACGAAATCACCCCGGAGGGTGTCAAGCTCTTGCCCTATGACCCGGCCAACTTCAACTTTGGAAAAAACAAGGTTACTCCCCAGCGCTGGGGAGACTTGGGCCACGGCGGGCTACGGGCCTTCAGCCATCTGAACTCGGCGGCCTACAAAGACGAATTGATCGTTTTTCTGGGTGCCAGCTACTTCAGGGCGCTGGGCGCCGGCCAGCGCTATGGCCTGTCGGCGCGCGGCCTTGCGGTGGACACGGTAGGCGCTGCGCGGGAAGAGTTTCCGCGCTTTACCGACTTCTGGCTGGAAAAGCCCGCACCAGGCGCCGAGCGGCTCACCGTTTTCGCATTGATGGACTCGCAGCACATGACGGGCGCCTACCGCTTCGATATCAAGCCGGGCAAGCAGACCGTCACGCAAGTGCATGCCCACATCTTCATGCGCGCGACCGAAAAACCAGTAGTCACGCTGGGCCTGGCACCGCTGACCAGCATGTTTTTCTTTGGCGAGAACCAGCCCCGGCCCGGCGACTTTCGCCCCGAAGTGCACGACTCGGACGGCCTGATGGTCGCGACCGGTGAAGGCGAATGGCTGTGGCGTCCGCTGCAAAATCCGACGTCACCGCTGGTCACCTCGTTCAGCATGAAGAGCCTGAAAGGCTTTGGCCTGATGCAGCGCGACCGGGCTTTCAACAGCTACGAAGACACCGAAGCACGCTATGAACTCCGGCCTAGCGCCTGGGTCACGCCCTTGAACGACTTTGGCGACTGGGGCGCCGGAAAAGTGGAACTTCTGCAATTTGCGACGCCCGACGAAACCCACGACAACGTGGCGGCCTACTGGGTGCCGGGAAAAATGCCGGCGCCCGGCCAGTCCCTCGACATCGCCTACCAGATTGCCTGGCAGGGCAAAAACCAGCAATTGCCGCCCAACGGCTGGGTCACGCAATCGCGCCGCGGCACGGGCTACTCCAAGCTCGGCGCGGATGCCCAGGGCCAGCAGATTCAGTTCGTCATCGATTTTGCCGGCCCCGCACTCGACGCCTTGCCCGAAGACGCGAAGGTCGAGGCCATAGTGACGGCCAGCGCCAACGCACGCGTGTTGGAAAGCCTGGCTTACCGCAACCCCGCGACGGGCGCCTGGCGCATGACCTTGCGCGTGCAGCGACTGAACAACGCTAGCCAGCCGGCCCAGCCCATTGAGTTGCGCGCCTTCCTCCAACACAACAGCAACACCCTGACCGAAACATGGACCAACCTGATCACAAACTGAATCGGCGCAGCCTGCTGCGCGAAGAACGTCACCCCAATGCGGTCACTGCGCCGCCCGTTAATCGCGGCTCCATGGCACCGCGTCCCTGGCGTGGATTCTGGAACAGCATCGGCACCGCCACCTTGCGGCCCCTGCTTGGGAAGACCGATGCGGCGGCACCTCAAGCTTCTGCCTCCGGAGAGCTGGAGCCCTGGCAACATGCCGCCAAACGCCGCCGCGCCGTGTTTGTGTTGCTGACCGTGATCAGTACGGTGCTGGCCACCAGGCTTTTTGCCGACGTGCAGCCCGACTACGACAGCGCCTGGCTGCAATATGGCCAGCTCGCCCTGTTTGCACTGCTGTCTGCCTGGGTGGTCACGGGCTTCATGACGGCCATGATGGGTTTTTATGTGACGCTGCGCAGCGATGCCCACGCCCTGTCGGCTAAAAAGGTCCAGCACCACACGCTCGATGCGGCCACGCGGACCGCCATCATCATGCCGATCTGCAACGAAGATGTGCGCACGGTATTTGCAGGTTTGCGCGCCACCTGTGAATCCGTCGCGGTGACCGGCCATGTCCAGGCCTTCGACGTGTTTGTCCTGTCTGACAGCAACCAGCCGGCGATCCAGAAAGCCGAGCGCGCCGCCTGGGAAGACTTGCGGGCCCAACTGGCCAGCCAGCCTGAGCAGCCACAAATCGAGGTGTATTACCGCCTGCGCAAACGCCGCACCGACCGCAAGGCCGGCAACGTAGCCGACTTCTGCCGCCGCTGGGGCAAGGACTACCGCTACATGGTGGTGCTCGATGCAGACAGCGTGATGAGTGGCGACTGCCTGGTCTCCATGGTCAAGCTGATGGAAGCCAACCCCACAGCTGGCATCATCCAGACCGCCACACAGGCCATCGGCCATGTCACATTGCACGCCCGTGCGCAGCAGTTCGCCTCGCGCGTGACCGGCCGCCTCTTCACGCTGGGCATGCAGTTCTGGCAGATGGGCGAGTCGCACTACTGGGGCCACAACGCCATCATTCGCATAGCACCCTTCATGCAGCACTGCGCGCTGGCACGCATCAAGGGCACGGGCGGCATGGCGGGCAGCATCATGTCGCATGATTTTGTTGAAGCCGCCCTGATGCGCCGCGCCGGTTACCACGTCTGGCTGGTGGCCGACCTGGTGGGCAGCTATGAGCAGCAGCCGCCCGACCTGCTGGCCGAGCTGCAGCGCGACCGCCGCTGGTGCCAGGGCAACCTGCAAAACTCGCGTCTGATTGCCGAGCCCGGGATTCACCCGGTGCACCGCTCCATGTTTGGCACCGGTGCCATGGCCTACCTGTCAGCACCCTTGTGGCTGTGCTTCCTCACACTGGGGACCGCGCTGTGGCTGTCGGGCTCGCCCATGGTGGCCGACTGGGCGCTGCTGCCCGGCGAACTCGTGTCGCTCTGGTCCTGGACGCTGTGCCTGCTGTTTTTGCCGCGCATTCTTGGCATCGCCGCCGTGCTGCTCAAGCGGGAGCAGCAGGCCTATGGCGGCACGGCCAACCTGCTGCGCAGCGCGCTGCTGGAAACACTGATCGCCCTACTGCAGGCGCCCATCCGCATGCTGGCACACTCGCTGTTTGTGGCGGTCGCGCTGACCGGGCTGAAGCTGGAATGGAAGTCGCCCCCGCGCGAAGCGGCGGCGGTGCCGTGGCGTCATGCGCTAGCGCAACTCGCACCGATGAGCGCGGTGATCGTGCTGCTGGCAGCCGGCATCGCCTTGATCGACGCGCGCGCGCTGGTCTGGTTGCTGCCGGTGGGCCTGCCCCTGCTGCTGGCGATTCCGATGACCGTGATGACCAGCAAGGTGGGGGTAGGCACGGCGATGCGCGCGCAGAACTACCTGCTGATTCCTGAAGAAACCCGGTCACCGGCGGTGCTGCGCCGCGCCTGGCTGCACGCCGGCCAGCTGGCCAAGCCGCGGCTGAGAGCCGCATGAACGTTTCGGGAAACAGAGCTTCCGAAGCGGAGAAATACTATCATTTTGATAGCTTGCTGCGCCCGGATTTATTGGGCTACAGCCTCTTTTTACTTAAGAAATAGGCTCAGAACTTGGGCATGCCTTTCATGCCCCCCATGCGCTTCATCATCTTCATCATGCCGCCGCCCTTCATCTTTTTCATCATGCCCTGCATTTGCTCAAACTCCTTGAGCAGGCGGTTGACTTCCTGAACCTGCACGCCTGAGCCGACCGCAATGCGCCGCTTGCGCGTGGCCTTGATCAGTTCAGGCTTGCGGCGCTCCAGCGGCGTCATGCTCTGGATGATGCCTTCCTTGCGCTTGATGTCTTTTTCGGCCTTCTCCATGTCGACCTGGCCGGCCTTGGCCGCCATTTGCGCCGGCAGCTTATCGAGCAGGCTGGACAGGCCACCCATGCTTTTCATTTGCTGCAGCTGGCTTAAAAAGTCACTCAGATCAAAGCCGCTGCCGGATTTGATTTTGGCGGCGAGCTTTTGCGCCGCGGCCATGTCCACCCCGGCAGCCACCTGCTCGACCAACGCAACAATGTCGCCCATACCCAGAATGCGGCCGGCGTGGCGCTCGGCATCAAACACTTCCAGGCCGTCGAGTTTTTCGCTGGTACCGGAAAACTTGATGGGTGCTCCGGTAATCTGCCGCACGCTGAGCGCGGCACCACCGCGCGAATCGCCGTCGGTCTTGGTCAGGATGATGCCGGTCAGCGGCAGCGCCTCCTTGAAGGCCTTGGCCGTGTTGACGGCATCCTGGCCCTGCATGGCATCGACCACGAACAGTGTTTCAACCGGATTGAGAGCCGCGTGCAGCTCCTTGATCTCTTTCATCAAGGCTTCGTCAATGGCCAGTCGGCCGGCCGTGTCGACAAGCAACACGTCAAAGAAATGCTTGCGCGCATAGTCGATGGCGGCTTTGGCAATATCGACGGGCTTTTGATCCGGTGTGCTGGGAAACCATTCAGCACCGGCCTGCTTCGTGACGGTCTTGAGCTGCTCAATAGCGGCAGGCCGGTAAACGTCAGCAGACACTGTCAGCACTTTTTTCTTGCGCTTTTCAATCAGGTGCTTGGCCAGCTTGGCCGTGGTGGTGGTTTTACCTGCGCCTTGCAGGCCAGCCATCAAAATAACCGCCGGCGGTTGCGCCGCCAGGTTGATGTCGCTGACACCTTCGCCCATCGTCGCCGCCAGTTCGCGGTTGACAATCCCCACCAGCGCTTGCCCGGGGGACAGTGAGCCCATTACTTCCTGGCCCAGTGCCTTGTCCTTGACACGGGCGATGAAGTCGCGCACCACCGGCAGGGCCACGTCGGCCTCTAGCAGCGCCATGCGCACCTCGCGCAGCATGTCCTGCACGTTGGATTCGGTGATGCGGGCCTGGCCTCGCATTTCCTTGACGAGGCGGGATAACTTGTCGGTAAGGGCTGAAGCCATCAATGGGGTCCGGGAAGTGGGAAGTGAGGCTCCGAGAGGAGCGCAAAAAGGTCATGGAAGACCTGGCGAGGCGCTAAACTGTAGCCATGATTTTAGCTTTAAGCACTTTGTGGGGTCTTGCAGCGGCGGCAGGTGCCGTCACAGCCTATGCAGTACTTGCGTTGGCCGCCCCACGTCTGGGTTCCGGCACCATCCGCGGCCTGTTGCTGGCGGCTTGGTTGCTGCACGCACTGGCATTGGCCGAAGGCCTGCTGGGCGAGCCACCGCGCTTTGGTTTTGCACCCGCGATTTCCATGACTGTCTGGCTGATGCTGACCGTGTATGCGATTGAAAGCCGCCTGCTCCCGCAGCTTCAGGCCCATTGGGCGCTGGCGGGGCTGGGCAGCGCAGCGGTCATCCTGTCGCTCATTTTTCCGGGCGCCAGTTACCCCGCGATTGCTTCGCCCTGGCTACCGCTGCACTGGGCTTTGGGTATTGCCTCTTACGGGCTGTTTGCTGCCGCGGTGGTGCATGGCTGGCTGATGACCCGGTCCGAACGCGCCATCCGGCTGGCTGGGCAAACCTATGTCGGCGTGCCGCTGCTCACACTGGAACGCCTCACCTTTCGCTTTGTGGAAGCAGGTTTTGCTCTGCTTTCAGCAACCTTGCTGGTGGGCTGGCTGTTCGCCGAAACACTTTACGGGCCCGGTCTGGCCTGGAAGTGGAACCACAAAACAGTGTTTTCAGTGCTGGCCTGGCTGACCTTCGCAGGTTTGCTGGTCGGGCGCGCCCGTCTGGGCTGGCGTGGCCGCAAAGCCATTCGTGTGCTGTACCTGGGCGCTGGCCTGCTGCTGCTGGGCTATGCCGGTTCGAGTTTTGTGCTTGAAGTCATCCTGAGGCGGGCATGAAGTACTTGCTGGTCACAGCCCTCGTACTGGTCGTCTTTTGGCTCTGGCGCCACAATCGGGAGGCGGAAAGAAACGAAGCGGCAAGCTCTCGAAGTGCCCGCCCTGGTAGTCCCTCAAAGGGAACCGAGGTCACGGAAGTGGTGGCCTGCGACGTCTGCCACGTGCATCTGCCGCGGTCCGAGGCCCTGATCGGCCACAAGGGCATCTACTGCAGCGATGCGCACCGCCGCCAAGCCGGAGGCTAGATGACTCCCCAAGTCCACGCTTGGCTCGAATCTGCAGAAAAAATTTCCGCGCCTTGGGAGGCTAAACCCGAGTCAGGCTCTTTCGGCCGCCTCTGGCGTGTTTTCATGACGGCCCGCGTCGCGATTGCCAGCGTGCTGGTGATTCTGCAGGCGTTCATCTATGCCCTGGGCAACATCACCAATCGCTGGTCCATCGCGGTGTGCATAGCCTACCTGTGCGCCACGCTGGTCGCACGGCTCTGGGCCCGGCCCCGGCCGCACGGCAACACGTTTGATGCGCAATGGGTGTCCACCATTGGCGTGGACGTTGTCACGTTCTCTGTGTTGAATTTTTTGTCATCGGGAGGGATCAACTACACCCCGCTGTTTGCACTGCCGGTACTGTTGTCCTCGGTGCTCGGACCGATTTTGTTGGCTTTCGGTACGGCAGCCAGCGTGACGCTGCTGCTGCTTGCCGACGCCTGGCGGAATTCGCTGCAATCGCCTGGAGATTTCAACGCACACTTCCTGCAGGCCGGCCTGAGCGGCTCGGGGTTTTTTCTGGTGGCGCTGCTAGCCAACCAGCTGGTCCTGCGGCTGGCACGGGAGGAGAAGCTGGCGAAAAGCAGCCAGTCCACCGCGCGCATGCTAACCCAGGTCAACGAGCTGGTGATTGAAACGCTGGCCGACGGCGTTCTGGTGGTTGATGTCAATGGCATGGTGCGTTCGGCCAATCCGGCCTCCAGGCGCTTGCTGGCTACACAGGATGCGATCCGAAGTGCCCCCTTCATGCTCGCCACGGAAGCCGCCTGGCAACCGTTGGTCGAACTGATGCTTCGCACCTTTACGACGCAGTCTCCGCAAGAAGTGGACATCAGCCTCGAATGCCCGGCCCGAAACGCCAGACGGCTTCATGTGCGCACGCGTCTGGCCGCCTCGCAAAATAACACACACGACAGCCTGTGCGTGATGTTTCTCAAAGACCTGCGGGAAATGGAAGCGCGTGTGCGTACTGAAAAGATGGCGGCCATGGGACGCATGTCTGCTGCGGTGGCCCACGAAATCAGGAACCCGCTGGCCGCCATTTCGCAGGCCAATGCCCTGCTCGAAGAAGACCTGCACGATACCGGTCACCGTCAGCTCACGGCCATGGTCAGGCAAAACGCGCAGCGCCTGGCCAAAATTGTCGACGAAGTGCTGAACATTTCGCGGGCCCAGGAACAGATACCCGCACCCCAGACCAGCACGCTCATGCTGGACGACATGGTCCTTCGCATCGCCACAGACTGGGCCAGGCAAACCGCGGCAACGCAGCGGATGGGCGTGACGGCAGGCTCCGCCAATGCAGCGGTGTGGTTTGACCCCGAGCATTTGCGGCGCCTGATGATCAACCTGTTGGACAATGCCTTGCGCTATGCCAGCACCTCCGCCCAAGCCATTGAAGTGACCACCCAGTTGGTGGCGCCCGGGCAGGCCCGGCTGGCGGTATGGAGCGACGGCCAAGCACTGGAGAAAACGGTCCAGACGCATCTGTTCGAACCTTTTTTCTCCTCCGAGAGCCGCTCCAGCGGGCTGGGCCTCTATATCAGCAGGGAGCTGTGCGAACGCTACGGTGCCCTGATCGGCTACCAGCGCGTGCTGAGTGGCGGCATCGAGGGCAATGAATTTTTTGTCATGTTCAGGCCGGCTTCACAGCCTTTGAGCGCCGATTCTCTTTCTTTCGACGCCATACTTGTCTGAGACCATGAGCCTTCAAGCACCCGCCACCCATCAGCCCCACATTCTTGTCATTGATGACGAACCGGATCTGCGCACCCTGTACGAACTGACGCTGCTCAGGGAAGGTTATCGGGTGGAAGCGGCCGGCGATCTGTTGCAGGCTCGCGAACAGCTCAAGGAACATCGCTTCGATGCGGTCATCACCGACATGCGCCTGCCCGACGGCCTGGGGCTTGAACTGCTGCGCGACATGGCGAAGCAGCAGCGTGCGGAGCGCTGCGTGGTCATCACGGCGCACGGCTCTGCTGAAAATGCGGTGGAAGCCCTCAAGGCGGGGGCATTTGACTATCTCACCAAGCCCGTCGACCTCAAGCAATTCCGCAGCGTCGTGGCGTCGGCCATACAAGGAGCAAAAAATGGGGGGCTGCCAGCCAAGGACGCGCGAAGCGCACCGGCGCCTAGCGCAGGGCTTGCTACTCCGGTACCGTCCAGACCGTGCGATGCGGGTGATGCTTCAGTCCTATTGCAAAAGCTGGTAGGCGAATCGCCAGTGATGCGAGCGGTCAAGTCCCGCATTGTCAAAGTGGCCGGCAGCATGGCGCCTATCCTGATTCAGGGAGAATCGGGCACGGGTAAAGAACTGGTCGCGCGCGCAGTACACGATTGCAGCCACCGCGCGGCTGGCCCGTTTGTGGCCGTCAATTGCAGTGCAATTCCGGAAAATTTGCTTGAAGCAGAATTTTTTGGCGCGCGCAAAGGCGCTTACACCGGCTCGGCACAAGACCGGCAAGGCTACTTCCAGGCCGCCAAGGGCGGGACCCTGTTTCTCGATGAGATCGGCGACTTGCCGCTGGCCATGCAATCCAAGCTGCTCCGGGCCATTCAGGAACGCACCGTGCGGCCGCTGGGCTCGCCGCAGGAAGACATGGTAGACGTGCGCATCGTCAGCGCAACGCACAAGAACCTTGCCGCGGAAGTCCAGGCGGAAAACTTTCGCCAGGATTTGTATTACCGGCTCAATGTGATCGAAATTGTCGTGCCGCCACTGCGCGAACGACGCGAAGACTTGCCGGCACTTTGCAATGCCCTACTTTCAAGAATCTGCCAGGAGTCCGGGTTCAACATGCCCGAGCTGACCGGCCCTGTGATGGAGCAGTTGCGTTCGCGCCCCTTCAACGGCAATGTCAGGGAGCTGGAAAATATCCTGCACCGCGCGGTGGCACTCGGTGAAGGCGGCGACCTGCATTTCGATGCGCCGCCTGAAGACTATGTAGCCGTTCCGGATAATCTGCAGGAGTTCCTGGACCAGCAGGAGCGAAGCATCCTGTCAAAGGTATTGCAGGAGACCGGCTTTAACCGGACGGCCGCTGCTTCCAAACTGGGACTGAGCCTGCGCCAGATCCGCTACCGCATTGCCCGCCTGAACATCGTGACCGCGGGCGGCGATGATGCACCCGACGCGCCCGATGACGAGGCCTGAGCGCGACGGCGTCCCTGCCAGCCCGGCCTTATGGCAGGATGGCTGGTACCGGTATGCACGCGCACTGGCTTCGCCCAACTTCGGTCCGCGCCCCGCCAGCGCGCAAATTGACCTGATCGTCATTCACTCCATCAGCCTGCCGCCCGGGGAGTTTGACAATGGCAACGTACAGCGCCTCTTCACCAATCAACTTGACTGGGAAGCGCACGCTTACTTTCAGGGCATTCGAGGTTTGCAGGTTTCATCGCACTTTTTCATCACCCGTTCCGGCGCCCTGTGGCAATTTGTGGGATGTAACGACCGGGCATGGCATGCCGGCGAATCAAACTACCGGGGGCGGAGCAACTGCAATGACGATTCCATCGGCATTGAGCTGGAAGGACTTGAGGGTGGCACATTTGAAGCACTCCAGTACGAAACCCTGGCCGGACTGTGCGCGGCACTGCTCCAGGCCTATCCCATCGCACATATTGCCGGGCACGAGCACATTGCAGCAGGGCGCAAGCAGGACCCCGGTCCCGGTTTTGACTGGCCCTTGTTGCAGCGTTCACTGGCTTCACCGTCTAAGTGTTTTCCCGCAATCACCTGATCAGGTTCAGATCCCCAACCACACCATTGCGGTGCATCTTGTGGTTGAAAAATTCCCAGTATTTTCACCATTCAAGCACTGACCGGCGTTGGCGACAGGAAGTCTGCGGGAAGTCGCACCAGTGCTCTGTTTGTCTAGCTGAAGCCTGACCGAATCAGGCTTTTCCGCCGGTTCGCCCAACCGGCGACCCGGCCAACCCAAGCGTCCAAAACAGGGCTAAAAAAAGTCCTTGAATGTAACAATGAATTCAGCCGGCGATACACTACCGGTAGTGGCTTGTCTTAGTCTTGTACTCTAGGTATAGTGTCTAAGCTCCAATTCAGTTTGATGTAATTCGGGCCAATTCTGGCGAGAAAACGAAGGCATTGGTTGCTAGATCGGATGCCCCTCAGCAGATCCAAAATTGCCCTGAAACGCACAGCAGACCCGTCATAAAGCAAAGCAAAAGAGGAAATCATGCAAACTGCACAACACATGGTGCCCGTTCCGTCCAGGTTTCTGGCAAGCAGCGATGCCAACGCGCCAGCCAATCCGCTCGCCCATTACCAGATCATTCGCCGCAATGGCGGCGTGGTCCCGTTCGAGCCCAACAAAATCGCCGTGGCCATGATGAAGGCTTTTCTGGCCGTGCATGGCACGCAGGGTGCAGCGTCGGCAAGCGTCCGCGAAACGGTGGACGGCCTGACCCAGACCGTTATTCGCGCCCTGGTACGCTCGCGCCCCAGCGGCGGAACCTTTCATATTGAAGATGTGCAGGACCAGGTTGAGCTGGGCCTGATGCGCGGTGGCCACCATGAGATTGCCCGTGCCTATGTGCTGTACCGTGAAAAACGCACCCAGGAACGCGCACGCCAGCCGCAAACCCAGACGTCCGATGCGCCCTTGCTGCATGTGATGGATGGCGGCAAAAAGATTGCACTCGATGTCCGCAACCTGCAGGCGCTGATTGAAGCGGCCTGTGCCAATCTGGGTGCCGAGGTCAAACCCGACCCGATTGTTGCGGAAACCATGCGCAACCTGTATGACGGCGTGCCCATCGACGAGGTTTACAAGGCCTCCATCCTGGCGGCCCGTACCCTGATTGAAAAAGATCCTGATTACACCTACGCCACGGCACGACTGCTGATGCACACCATCCGCAAGGAAGTCCTGGGCGAGGAAGTCAGCCAGGAGGAAATGGTTACCCGCTATGCCGAGTACTTTCCGAAGTTCATTGCCAAAGGCGTCCAGAACGAACTGCTCGACGAAAAACTGCAGCAGTTTGACCTGGCCCGACTGGGTGCGGCGCTCAAGCCGGAGCGCGACCTGAAGTTTGACTACCTCGGACTGCAGACCCTGTTTGACCGCTACTTCCTGCACGTGCGCAAGCAGCGCATTGAACTGCCACAGGCTTTTTTCATGCGCGTGGCCATGGGACTCTCGCTCAATGAGATCAACCGCGAAGAGCGGGCCATCGAGTTCTACGAAATCCTCTCGTCGTTTGACTTCATGTCGAGCACGCCGACACTGTTCAATGCGGGCACCCTCCGTTCGCAGCTGTCGTCCTGCTACCTCACCACGGTGGCCGATGACCTGGGCGGAATTTACGATGCCATAAAGGAAAACGCCCTGCTGTCCAAATTTGCCGGCGGCCTCGGCAACGACTGGACGCCCGTGCGCGCTCTTGGCGCCCACATCAAGGGAACCAACGGCGAATCCCAAGGCGTGGTGCCTTTCCTGAAAGTGGTCAACGACACCGCCGTGGCGGTCAACCAGGGCGGCAAACGCAAGGGAGCCGTCTGCGCCTATCTGGAAACCTGGCACCTCGATATCGAGGAATTCCTGGAACTGCGCAAGAACACCGGCGATGACCGTCGCCGCACGCATGACATGAATACCGCCAACTGGGTTCCCGACCTCTTTATGCGTCGCGTGATGGAGAAGGGCAGCTGGACGCTGTTCTCACCATCTGACACACCCGACCTGCACGACAAGTTTGGCAAGGATTTCGAAAAGATTTATACGGCTTATGAAGCCCAAGCCGAGCGCGGCGAGATCAAACCGGCCCGCAAACTGCAAGCCACTGACATGTGGCGCAAGATGCTGTCGATGCTGTTCGAGACCGGCCACCCATGGATCACCTTCAAGGATGTATGCAATATTCGCTCCCCGCAGCAGCACGTCGGCGTCGTGCACTCCTCCAATCTGTGCACCGAGATCACGCTCAACACCAGCGAGACCGAAACGGCCGTATGCAACCTCGGCTCAGTCAATCTGGTGCAACACCTGAAGGACGGCCCCGACGGATCCAGGGTTCTTGATCACGAGAAACTGAAGAAAACCATCACGACGGCCATGCGCATGCTGGACAACGTGATCGACATCAACTACTACGCCGTCAAGAAGGCACGCGACGCCAATATGCGCCACCGCCCTGTCGGTCTGGGCGTCATGGGCTTCCAGGACTGCCTGTATGAACTGCGTGTGCCCTACGCTTCCCAAGCGGCGGTCGAATTTGCAGACCAATCCATGGAAGCGGTCTGCTACCACGCTTACTGGGCCTCCACCGAACTGGCCAAAGAGCGCGGCAAGTACGCCAGCTACAAAGGCTCTCTCTGGGACAAAGGCATCCTGCCGCTGGATACGCTGGACATGCTGGCCGAAGAGCGCGGCGGTTATGTTGAAGTTGACCGTTCTGCCACCCTGGACTGGGAGGCCCTGCGCAAGAAAATTGCCCAGGATGGCATGCGCAACTCCAACTGCGTCGCCATTGCCCCGACTGCCACCATCTCCAACATTATTGGGGTTGACGCCTGCATCGAGCCCTGCTTCGGCAACCTCTCGGTGAAATCCAACCTTTCCGGCGAATTCACGGTGATCAACGGCTACCTGGTCAATGACCTGAAACGTCTCGGCCTGTGGGACGATGTGATGGTGGTGGACCTCAAGCACTTTGACGGATCGCTCCGCCCAATCGACCGCGTGCCGCAGGACATCAAGACGCTTTACGCGACCGCGTTTGAAGTGGAAACGTCCTGGATCGTGGAAGCTGCCGCCCGCCGCCAAAAATGGATTGACCAGGCGCAGTCACTCAACATTTACATGGCGGGCGCCTCGGGCAAGAAGCTCGACGATACCTACAAGCTGGCCTGGTTGCGCGGACTGAAAACCACGTACTACCTGCGCACCATGGGCGCCACGCACGCCGAAAAATCCACCGTGAAAGCCGGCAAGCTGAACGCCGTTTCATCGTCGGTTTCATCAGGCCCTGAAGCTGCAAGCGGCAGCATGAGTGCGCTGGCGGCCGCGGCCGCTGCGGCACCAGCGCAGGTGAATGCATCCCCAGCGACCGACATCAAGTTCTGCGCGATCGACGACCCAGGTTGCGAGGCCTGCCAATAAAAAAATGGACGCATCGCGCGCTGAAATTCTTCGCGCGATTCGATGCAATTGAGCAACACTAATTTACAGCGATGTGAATGAACACTTTTCATTTTGTATCGCTGCTTTCATAATCACAAAATATTGGAAACCTCTATGTTGACCTGGGACGAAGAAGTCACACCATCGTTGCAAAAATCTCTTACCAGCGGCTTGCCCGACAGCCGCTCGATGGAACTTCCACCTCTTTCTTTCACACCATCCCAGCGTCCCCAAGCGCAAGTGCGTATGTTGCACGATGGCGCATTTTCAGCCGCTGAGGCTGCTGCTGAACCCGCAGCTACTGCCATCACAAACGCTGCGGCAGCACCCGGTAAGTCCCACCGCATCAAGGCTTCCGATAAACGCATCATCAACGGCCAGACTGACGTTAACCAGCTGGTGCCATTCAAATACAAATGGGCTTGGGAAAAATACCTCGCCACCTGCGCCAACCACTGGATGCCGCAGGAAGTCAACATGACGCGCGACATCGCGCTGTGGAAAGACCCGAACGGCTTGACCGAAGACGAGCGGCGCCTGGTCAAGCGCAACCTGGGTTTCTTTGTGACCGCTGATTCGCTCGCAGCCAACAACATCGTGCTCGGAACCTACCGCCACATCACGGCCCCCGAGTGCCGCCAGTTCCTGCTGCGCCAGGCCTTCGAAGAAGCCATCCATACCCACGCCTACCAGTACATTACCGAGTCGCTGGGCCTGGACGAGAGCGAAATCTTCAACGCCTACAACGAAGTGCAGTCCATCAGAGACAAGGACCAGTTCTTGATTCCTTTCATTGAAGTGATCTCCGATCCCCACTTCAAGACCGGCACCGCCGAAGCTGACCAGACCCTGCTCAAGTCACTGATCGTGTTCGCCTGCCTGATGGAAGGTCTGTTCTTCTATGTGGGCTTCACGCAGATTCTTGCCCTGGGCCGCCAGAACAAGATGACAGGAGCGGCCGAGCAGTATCAGTACATCCTGCGCGACGAATCCATGCATTGCAACTTCGGCATCGATTTGATCAACCAGCTCAAGCTGGAAAACCCACATCTCTGGACCGCGGAGTTCAAGGCCGAGATCAAGGCTTTGTTCATGAAAGCCGTTGAACTGGAGTACCGCTACGCAGAAGACACCATGCCTAGAGGCGTGCTGGGCCTTAATGCCTCCATGTTCAAAGGCTACCTCCGCTACATTGCCAATCGTCGTGCCACGCAAATTGGACTTGAAACTCTCTTCCCTAACGAGGAGAATCCGTTTCCGTGGATGAGCGAAATGATCGACCTTAAAAAAGAACGCAACTTCTTTGAAACCCGTGTGATTGAGTACCAGTCCGGTGGCGCTCTTTCCTGGGATTGACTGACGCAAAAAGACTGACAAAAAAAGCGCAAGGTAAGCACAACAATGATTTCT
Source organism: Polaromonas sp. UBA4122 (assembly GCA_002381615.1). Taxonomy (GTDB): domain Bacteria; phylum Pseudomonadota; class Gammaproteobacteria; order Burkholderiales; family Burkholderiaceae_C; genus Polaromonas. The sequence continues at coordinate 90,969 of DFWY01000033.1, forward strand.
AGAATTGCAATGACCAATGACAGCACCGGAGAGTGCGCGTTGGGCTTTGCTCCTGTGTTCGCGGCGCTGGGCCCGGTTAGCCGACAGCCCAACGCCGTGAATCGCTTCACGTACTCCAACCGTGAAGTGCTCTTTGCAACGTGATCAAGGAGAAAACTATGGCAACTGCGAAAAAAACTGCGGCTAAAAAAGCTGCTCCCATGAAAGCACCGGCGAAAAAAGTAGCGGCGAAAAAAGCACCGGCTAAAAAAGTAGTCGCGAAAAAAGCGCCGGCCAAAAAGGTAACAGCGAAAAAAGCGCCAGCTAAAAAGGTAGCGGCTAAAAAGGCGCCAGCGAAAAAGGTAGTCGCGAAAAAAGCGCCGGCGAAAAAAGCACCAGCGAAAAAAGTAGCTGCTAAAACAGCAGCCGCTAAAAAGCCTGCTGCAAAAAAGGTAGCGAAAAAAGCCGCTGCGAAGAAACCCGCTGCGAAAAAAGCCGCTGCAAAGAAAGCCGCGAAAAAACCCGCTGCGAAGAAAGCCGCGAAAAAACCCGCTGCGAAGTCACCCGCTGTAGCGGCTGCCCCTGCGGCTCAGACGACTCTGAACCCGCAAGCGGCCTGGCCATTTCCAACAGCCAGCAAGCCGTAAGCAGGCAGGTCTTTCTGCTTAGAGCCCGATGTCGCAAGATGTCGGGCTTTTTTAATTCCGAATCTGCATTCTTGCCTCTACCTGTAAGCGGCAGCCTCATCCATCCTGACCAGTCGGCCACTCATAGTCGCTATTAATTCAATAGCTGACAGCGCCCGTCACACCTGGGCTATTCATTGATTTAAGCAGAAGTCAGCGTGTAATTCTGCCCCCCACGGCTGGCGATCTTCTGCGCGCCCACCCGGTTCCCCAGTGCGGCGCAGCGGGTCAGCGACCAGCCCTGCTCCAGCCCGTAAAGCAGCGCCCCGCGGAACGCATCACCACAGCCCGTCGGATCGACCACCGCCTCGGCCTTCACCGGTGGCACCGCTGTTTTCTCACCGTCGATCCAGACCTCGCAACCCTCGGCCCCTAGCGTCACCACCAGGCCCTGCACCCGCCGGGACATCTCGGCGCACGACCGGCCGGTGCGGTCACTGAGCATTTTGGCTTCGTAATCATTGACGGTCACCCAGCTTGCCAACTCGACGAAATGAGCGAGCTCCTGGCCGTCAAACATGGGCAGGCCCTGGCCCGGGTCAAATACAAACGGGATGCCGGCCGCCTTGAACTGTTCGGCATGCTGCAGCATGGCATCGCGCCCGTCCGGCGAAATAATACCCAACTTGATATCGCTGCGCGCCTCGATCCGGGTGATGTGGGCCTGCATCATCGCGCCCGGGTGAAAAGCCGTGATCTGGTTGTTGTCACGGTCGGTCATGATCATGGCCTGCGCGGTATAGGTATCACCGACTTGACGAACAAATTCGGTGCTGATGCCCAGTGTTTTCATGCGCCCCACATAGTCAGCGCCGTCGCTACCGACTGTGGCCATCGGCAAAGGTGTGCCGCCGAGCTGTTGCAAGCCGTAGGCTACGTTGCCGGCACAACCTCCGAATTCGCGGCGCAGGGATGGCACCAGAAAGGACACATTGAGAATGTGCAACTGGTCGGGCAGTATCTGCTCGGAAAAGCGGCCCTCAAAAGTCATGATGGTGTCAAACGCCAGCGATCCACAAATTACAGCAGCCATTAAGTTCTCGATTCAATCAGGGGTAAAAAGCAAGGATGCGGTAGCCAGCCACCCGCAAAGACGAAGGTAGCGCAGGTGGTTCGGACGATGGCAGCGATGGCAAGGCCCCACGGCCGCCGTCGCCCGATACTTTCATGGTCACGACGCCGGCCAGTTCCGAATGAGCAGCCAGCATGGCGGTGCTTGCGCCAAACTGCGCTGGGGCCAGAACGCGACGCACCAGCGCCTGGTCCTGGGTGTCGGTCAGGGTCACTTCCAGAGAGGGCACTTCCAGAGGTGTGGAACCCGTATTCTTGAGCGCGAAACTGAGGCGATAAGCCTCAGGGCCGATTCTGTTGAAGGTGGAACTGTCAATCACCAGCGAATCGATATGGCGCGGGGGCCGGATTTCACAGCGCAGGGGGCCGCAAAGCGCCTGAAGCAGCGGGGCGAGCCGCGGCTCCAGCGCAGCCAGGCTGTCTTTTTGCTGCATCACCCACTGCAAAGCCAGCGCAGCCAGCAACAGAAGTGACAGCACACCCAGCGTCCACCGTGCCAGCGGCTTTGTCCAGAAGGCCTTGCGCCGTGCATCGCGCACAAAAGAAACCTCGTGCGCTGCATCGGAACCCACCCCTTCTGCATCCGCCGCTTTGGAATCTGCCAAAGCCGAAGGCTCGGAGCCGGATTCATCCATGGTCGCCGTATGCACCAGCTCCGGTCGGATCAGCGGCGTGTCAAGATCCACGGACTCATGCTGCGGGTATTCCTGCCGCGCCTGCTTCCAACTTGCCGGGTCAAAGTCGGCAGCACTGTCATGCGCATCATCGGGTCCGGACAGTGCAGGCCTCAGGAGCATGCTGTCTGCAAACGACACAGAGGGAGGCCATGCTGGCTCCGCGGGGGCTCTCAGCGGCTCGATCAGTGCCTCATCAGGTGTCAAGGCCGAAGGCACAAGTCCCTCAGCTTCACCCGGCAGCAAATGCGTTGACGCGTCAAACACTTCAGCGCACGCCCCGCATCGCACCCAGCCTTGCGCGACTTTGAGTTGATCGGTCACGACTTTGAACATCGTGCCGCATGCGGGGCAACGCGTAATCAGGCTCATCTAGCGCTGCATTGTAGGGGGTTGTTGCGGCCGGTAAACGCCGATGCGCGCGTGTTTAAGACTCGCTCAGCCGGGCGCTCAAAGCCGCGCGGTCATCAAAATCCAGCCGTCTTCCTGGTCGTGCACCTGAAGCTGGCAATAGGGTAGATAGGCCGCTTTGAGCTCATCGGCCTGGCGTTCCAGAATGCCTGCGAGCACCAGATTCCCGCCCTTTTCAACATGCGAGCACAACAGAGGTGCCAACACCTTCAGCGGCGTGGCCAGAATGTTGGCAAGCACGGTCTGGTAGGCGCCGACCGCCTTGTCGGGCAAGCCCGCATGCAGCTTCACGTGATTGGCCTCGGCATTGGCACGTGTGGACTCGACAGCGGCTTCGTCAATATCGACAGCATCAATCTCCACCGCCCCAAACTTGGCAGCGCCTATGGCCAGAATGCCCGAGCCGCAGCCATAGTCGAGCACACGGCCCAGCGGTTGGCCCGCACCGCCCTGCCCAGCGATCCAGCGCAGGCACATGCCTGTGGTCGGATGGGTGCCCGTTCCAAAAGCCAGGCCCGGGTCCAGCCGTATCACTTGCCTGGCTTGCGCGGGGGGTTCATGCCAGGTCGGCACAATCCAGAATTCTGGAGTGATCTCTACGGGCGTGAACTGCGATTGTGTCAGCCGCACCCAGTCCTGCACGGGTACGGGACTGATGGCCACCAGTTGGCAGCCCGCAAAAAAATCCTGGGCGGCGAGTACCGAGGCGGCGTCCCGCGCCAGAGCCTCGGTGGCAAACAGCGACACCATGCGCGAATGCTCCCAGCCCGCTTTGGGCGGCGGCATGCCGGGCTCGCCAAACAGCGCCTGCTCGGCCGGTGTCTGCGCATCGGCATCTTCCACCGAAACGCTGAGCGCATCCAGTGCCTCCAGCGCCTCACTAAGCGTCTCCACTTCGTGAACGGGCGCCAGCAGAATCAGTTCAAACAGGCTCATAGCACCTGCCTGCGGCGCTTAGCGTTCACGCTTTGACAGCCACTCTTCAAGGTAGTGGATGTTGGTGCCGCCATCCATGAACTTGGCGTCCACCATGAGTTCGCGGTGCAGCGCAATATTGGTGTTGATGCCTTCAACCACGGTTTCGGCCAGCGCCGTGTTCATGCGCGCCAGCGCCTGCTCGCGCGTATCGCCGTGAACAATGATCTTGCCAACCATTGAGTCGTAGTTGGGCGGCACGAAGTAGTTGGTATAAATGTGCGAATCCACCCGCACTCCCGGCCCGCCTGGCATGTGCCAGGTCGTGATGCGTCCGGGCGAAGGGATGAACTTGTAGGGATCTTCCGCGTTGATGCGGCACTCAATCGCATGGCCCTTGAGCTGGATATCGCGCTGGGTAAAGGGCAGCCTTTCACCGGCGGCCACCATGATCTGGGTTCTCACGATGTCAACGCCCGTGATCCACTCCGTGACCGGGTGCTCCACCTGCACGCGGGTGTTCATTTCGATGAAATAGAACTCGCCGTTTTCGTAGAGAAACTCGAAGGTGCCGGCGCCGCGGTAGCCAATTTTCTTGACGGCCGCCACGCAGCGTTCACCAATTCTTTCAATGTGCTTGCGCGGAATGCCCGGCGCTGGCGCTTCTTCAATGATTTTTTGATGGCGGCGCTGCATGGAGCAGTCACGCTCACCGAGCCAGACCGCGTTTTTATACTGGTCAGCCAGGATCTGGATTTCAATGTGCCGCGGATCCTGCAGGAATTTCTCCATGTAGACCTCGGGATTGCCGAACGCGGCACCAGCTTCGGCTTTGGTGGTCTGCACCGCATGAAGCAGGGCCGCTTCGGTGTGCACCACGCGCATGCCGCGCCCACCACCGCCGCCAGCGGCCTTGATGATGACGGGGTAACCAATCTGCTTGGCAGTGCGCTTGATAATGGCCGCGTCGTCAGGCAGCGTGCCTTCGGAACCAGGCACGCACGGCACGCCTGCCTTGATCATGGCCTGCTTGGCCGACACCTTGTCGCCCATGAGGCGGATCGACTCCGGCGACGGGCCAATGAACTTGAAACCGCTCTTTTCGACCCGCTCGGCAAAGTCGGCGTTCTCGCTCAGGAAACCATAGCCCGGGTGGATGGCTTCGGCGTCAGTAACCTCCGCCGCTGAAATAATGGCGGGCATATTGAGGTAGCTCCGGGCCGAAGGCGCGGGCCCGATGCACACCGACTCGTCAGCCAGCTTGATGTATTTTGCCTCGCGGTCCGCCTCGGAATACACCATCACGGCCTTGACGCCAAGCTCGCGGCAGGCACGCTGGATCCTCAATGCGATCTCGCCACGGTTGGCAATCAGTATTTTTTTGAACATGCGTCGATAGGGCTGGTCTGTAATCTAGGATAAGGGGACAACGAGCCCGCTTACTCAATGATGAAGAGCGGCTGCCCGTATTCCACGGCCTGGCCATTTTCCGAAAGAATCTTGGTGATGGTGCCGGCCTTGTCAGCTTCGATCTCGTTGAGGATCTTCATGGCCTCAATGATGCAGATCGTCTCGCCTTCCTTGACCACACTGCCGACCTCGATAAAGGCCTTGGCTCCGGGGCTGGCTGAGCGGTAAAAAGTGCCGACCATGGGCGACTTGACAGTGTGACCGGCGGGCACAACTGGTGCGGCGTCGGCTACTGCAGGTGCGGCGGCGGTCGGGGCCGCTACCATGGCCATAGCATGCTGCGGCATCATGACGGGAGCGCCGCTGGATTTGACAATGCGTACCTTGCCTTCGGCTTCGGTAATCTCAAGTTCAGACACATTGGACTCTGAAACCAGGTCGATCAGTGTCTTGAGTTTTCTTAAATCCATAGATTCTCTCCAACGACGGTAGATGCTGGCGCGAGGATTTCAGCACGCAGCTTTGAATTCATCTGAAAGGCGGCGTGAACACCGAAGTGAGCACCGAACTTCCTTCTTTTTTCACTTACTCTCTGCTTTTACGCTTTAAAACGCTTATCAGCTAATTGTTGCGCGTGGCAGCCGAGCGGCTGACCAGGGAGGAAAGCGCAGAGTGTACCTCAAGCCAAGGCTGGGACAATCCGGACGCCAGCAGGGCTTGGCCCGAAAGACAAGCGTACTCCCAATGCAAGAGAAAATGTAATTAGAAGCAAATTCAGCTATTTCAAAACATTTTCCCCGCTGATCAAAGAAAAAAGCCCGGGTAGCCCTTCAAGGCTATTTGAACTGCGCCCAGAGTGCAAGGTCTTCGGGCAGGACTTTGCCAACCTTGCGGTGAAGCAACTGGCCGGAAGCGCCAAACACCACCGAAAAGGGCAGACTGCCCGCCAGGTTGCCGAGCGATTTGCTCAACTCGGTGCCCGCCAAGCCCGCCATGCCGACCGGAAAATTCAGCAAATTGGTTTGCAGCCAGGTCCGCACCGCGCTGGGCTGATCGACCGCCAGGCCGACCACTTGCCAGTTTTTATCCTTGTTTTCCTGATAAAAATAATCCAATAAAGGAAGTTCCTCCAAGCACGGGGGGCACCAGGTGGCCCAGAAGTTCACCAGCAACATCTGACCGCGAAAACTGCTCATGGCCAGCGTCTTGCCGTCCGGCGTGTCAAAACTCAGGCTCCAGAATGAGCCGACCGAAGTTGAGTTGTCCGCAGTGCCAGCCACGCCCGCCACCCCATCCACAGAGTGCTGCTGGAATTTCCACCACGCCGCGCCAGCACCCGCCACGCCGGCCACAGCGGCGACGCTGGCATAAAGCATATTTCTGCGATTCACTGTTCAGACTCCAAAAGGGGTGGCCAGCAATTTTTGCACGGCGGCCAGGTCGCCGCGCGGCGTACGGCCTTTGGCGTCTGGCCGCAAGGCGCCGCGCAGGTCGTCGTGGTCATAGACCATCAGGTGCACGCCGACCGTTTCATTCAAGGGTTTGCAGACACTTCGCAGGCTGAGCGCCTCCACCCTTTCGCCGGTAAAGCCCGTTACCGTGCGCGGCTCGTAGGCTACGTTGTGCTCAATCAAGGCAATTTCGGCCGACTTCGGGTCGTCACAAAACAGCTGGATGTAGATGTCTGACAGCCGCGTGGCCGTGCCGTACCAGACGGCACCGCCCAAATAAGGCCGGAATTGTGGCAAACGCTCCATCCAGACCAGCGCCAACTCGCGCAGGGCGGCCAGCTCAGCGGGCTGGGTGTCGGCGCAAAACAGCGCAATGTACTCATGCACAGCATCTTCCAGCTCATCATTGCCAGGCAATTCAGTGCGCGCGGGCAGCGCCATCTGCTTGATCGCGCGGCGTTTGGCCGGGCCGTATTCCAGCCCTTCCTCCACCACCAGCGCAGCGGCGGTGGCAGCAATTTCGGATTTGAGGGTGTGCAAGTTCAAGGTCGGCTGGCTCAGTGGCCAGGAGCGGATGGTTAGAGGGCTGGTTAGCCTGCAAACGATTGTGCCCAAATTAGGCTCGTGTCAGCGGCTAAAGTTCACGGCAACTTAAGTTGCTATTAAATACATAGCTTGGTGTGCCTGTCCTTATTGGGCTAAAGGCCTTTTTCTCTTAAAAACAGAGCCGGGCAGCAGAGGCTCCATAGAATAACGGCCATGCACATACATATTCTGGGAATTTGCGGCACCTTCATGGGCGGCGTGGCTGCTTTGGCGCGCGAGGCGGGGCACAAGGTCACGGGCTGCGACACCGGCGTCTATCCGCCCATGAGCGACCAATTGCGCGCCTTGGGCATTGAGCTGATTGAAGGCTACAGCGCCGGCCAGCTGGCCCAACCCGGTTTTCAGCCCGATATGTTTGTGGTGGGCAACGTGGTGTCGCGGGCGCGCCTGGCCGACGGCAGCCCCAAATACCCGCTAATGGAAGCCATTTTGGACCGTGGCCTGCCCTACACCAGTGGCCCGCAATGGCTGGCCGAACATGTGCTGCAAGGCCGCCACGTTCTGGCCGTGGCCGGCACCCACGGCAAAACCACCACCACCGCGATGCTGGCATGGATTCTGGAGCGCGCCGGGCTGCAGCCCGGCTTTCTGGTCGGCGGCGTGCCGCTCAATTTCGGCGTTTCCGCGCGGCTGGGTCCGGGTAACAACGGCGAGCGCAGCGCCGGGCCGCCCCAAACAAGCTCAGCCCCCACGGGGGGCAGCGCAGCACACGCAGTGGCAAGCGTGGGGGCCACATTCGTGATCGAGGCCGACGAATACGACACCGCGTTTTTCGACAAGCGCAGCAAATTCGTGCACTACCGCCCGCGCACGGTCATTCTGAACAACCTGGAGTTTGACCACGCCGACATTTTTGACGATCTGGCCGCCATTGAACGGCAGTTTCACCACCTGGTGCGCACGGTCCCCTCGCAAGGCCGCGTGGTCGTGAATGCTGCCGAGGACAGCCTGCAGCGCGTGCTGGCCCAGGGTTGCTGGAGTGAGCAAGTACTCTTTGGCAATAACTCGCGCAATCAAGGCGGTTTCACAGCCCAGGGCGAGCCGAACGACTTCAAAGTGCTCAAAGCGGGCCAAATCGTGGCCCATGTGCAGTGGGAGATCAGCGGCGTCCACAACCAGCTCAATGCCCTGGCCGCCATCGCCGCGGCCGAGCATGTGGGCGTGGCGCCCGAGGTGGCTGCCCGGGCGCTGGCCGAGTTCCAGAACGTTAAACGCCGCATGGAGGTGCGCGGCGTGGTCTACCGCAGCGGCGGCGACATCACGGTGTACGACGATTTTGCCCACCACCCGACCGCCATCCGCACCACCGTGGACGGCCTGCGCCGCCAACTCAACAGCGCGGGGAAGACCGACGCCCGCATCCTGGCCATCTTCGAGCCGCGCAGCAACACCATGAAGCTGGGCACCATGACGGCGCAATTGCCCTGGAGCCTGGAGCAGGCCGACCTGGCCTTTTGCCACGCAGGCGGGCTGGATTGGGACGCACGCGCCGCGCTGGCCCCAATGGGCGCGCGCGCTCAGGTGGCCGACACCCTGGCCCAGTTGCTGGCGCAGGTCAAAGCAGCGGCCCGGCCGGGCGACCATTTGCTGTGCATGAGTAACGGCGGGTTTGGCGGTATCCACGCCAAACTGCTGGAAGCGCTAAAGGCCTGAGAAGTTCTCCTGAAGGGTTCAGCGGTGCGAAATTGCTATTTATTCAATAGCTGCTCACGACCGTCCTGTCTGGGCTAGAGGAAGAAAAGCCTTAAAAAATTGGCCGGGTTAGCCGGCCGGGCGCAACCCGACGACCTAGCCGACTCATTCACTGCTATTCAGTAGCTGATGCTCAGCGAATCCGCATCAATATGCACCAGCGGCTTGGCCAGCGCCGCGCTGGTTGCGCGGGCAAACTCCCGCGCCCACTTGACGTCGGCAAACCCGGCCGGGCCGGCGGCCTGGGCCACCACCACCACTCTGTCGGCCATCAGCAGCTTGCCAGTTGGCCGCAAGGGCTCGCAACCCATTTGGGTGAACTGGTCATCAAGCCACTTGCGCGCAACATCGTTCGGCATGGGCGGCTCTTCACGGAGGTCGATCCGCACGGGCGGGCCGTCTTTAAACGTCACACTGACTTCGCTGCGCATGGCCTGCTCCTGATGGGCTGATGAGGAAAAACGGGTGTGCTGCCGCAGGCTTGATGGTACCAATAAAAATGATGGCTTTCTGGTCAGAACGAGACGTACACCACAGCGATACCCGCAAGCACCGGTAATGTGTCTGCGGGTGCTGAACCTGATGAAAATTACTTCTGAAACCTATTTCGCCCGGCGTGCCAGTACCGCGGCCGACAGAGACTCCAGCACCGTCAGCGAATCGTCCCAGCCCAAGCACGCGTCGGTGATGCTCTTGCCGTATTCCAGCGCCTTGGGGTCGTCCTTGCCGGCCGTGAACTTTTGCGCACCGGGGAACAAGTGGCTTTCCACCATCAGGCCGAACACATTGCGCGAGCCGCCAGCCACTTGGGCCGCAATGTCGCGCGCCACGTCAATCTGCTTTTCGTGCTGCTTGGAGCTGTTGGCATGGCTGCAATCGACCATCAGCGTTGCGGGAAGCTTGGCGGCTTCGAGTTCCTTGCAGGCCGCAGCCACGCTGGCAGCGTCGAAATTGGGCGCTTTGCCGCCGCGCAGTATCACATGGCAGTCCTTGTTGCCCTTGGTCTGCACCACCGCGACCTGGCCATTTTTGTGAACCGACAAAAAGTGATGGCCGCGTGCCGCCGCCTGGATCGCGTCCGTGGCAATGCGGATGTTGCCGTCGGTGCCGTTTTTAAAACCAATCGGTGCCGACAGGCCGGAAGCCAGCTCGCGGTGCACCTGGCTTTCGGTGGTGCGCGCGCCAATCGCGCCCCAGGAAATCAGGTCGCCGATGTACTGCGGTGAAATGACATCCAGAAACTCGCTGCCGGCGGGCAGGCCCAGCCGATTGATTTCAATCAGCAACTGGCGCGCAATGCGCAGGCCTTCGTCGATGCGGTAGGTTTCATCGAGGTAAGGGTCGTTGATCAGCCCTTTCCAGCCGACGGTGGTGCGCGGCTTTTCAAAGTAAACCCGCATCACGATTTCCAGCGTACCAGCGTATTTTTTGCGCTGCTCGGCCAGGCGGCGCGCGTACTCCACGGCCGCTGCGGGGTTGTGGATGGAGCATGGGCCGATCACCACCAACAGGCGGTCATCCTTGCCCGCGATGATGTTGTGAATGCTTAGTCGGGTCTGCGTGATCAGCGCTTCAACGGCGGTGCCGCGAATCGGGAAGAAGCGGATTAAATGCTCGGGAGGGGGTAGCACGGTGATGTCCTTGATGCGTTCGTCGTCGGTCTGGCTGGTTTTCTCGACGCTCGCATACCAGGTGTCGCTGGCAGAGGTGGCTTTGGCATTCATCGCAGGCTTCCTTTTAAAAAATTTCAGACAATTTCAGCGAATTTCAGGGAATCAGTACAAACCATCAAAATAAAAACAGGCAAAAAAAAACCGCCGGGAGTCCGGCGGTTTTTGGAGATTTGTTGCGTTACTTGAGGGTTACGCGAGAGTCTCTCTACCGCCGGAGGCGCTTGAGAACCAAAAGTAACCGAAATAAAATTTCGCGAAAGTCATATGCTTGAATGTAGCACAGGGCAAAAAAACGCCTGAATCACAACGGTTTAGGCGGTCCCGCCCACCGTCAACCCATCGATGCGCAAGGTCGGCTGGCCCACGCCCACCGGCACACTCTGGCCTTCCTTGCCGCAGGTGCCTACGCCGCTGTCGAGCTGCATGTCATTGCCTATCATGGTGACGCGGGTCAGCGCGTCCGGGCCGTTGCCCACAATCGTGGCACCTTTGACAGGATAGAGGATCTTGCCGTTTTCAACCCAGAAGGCTTCGCTGGCCGAGAACACGAACTTGCCCGAGGTGATATCGACCTGACCGCCCGCAAAGTTGGTGGCGTAAAGGCCTTTTTTGATGCTGGCCACAATTTCCTCGGGCGCCTTGTCGCCGCCCAGCATGTAGGTATTGGTCATGCGCGGGATGGGCACATGGGCATAGCTTTCACGGCGGCCATTGCCTGTGGGTTTGACCTTCATCAGCCGCGCATTGAGCGAATCCTGGATGTAGCCCTTCAAAATGCCGTCTTCAATCAGCACGTTGCGCTGGCTGGCGTTGCCTTCGTCATCAACATTCAGCGAGCCGCGGCGATCAGCCATGGTGCCGTCATCCAGTACCGTCACACCCTTGGCTGCCACGCGCTGGCCGACGCGGCCTGAAAACGCGCTGGAACCCTTGCGATTGAAGTCGCCCTCCAGCCCGTGGCCAATCGCCTCGTGCAACAAAATGCCGGGCCAGCCGGGGCCAAGCACCACGGTCATTTCACCAGCAGGCGCGGGTCGTGCGTCCAGATTGGTCAGCGCCGCTTTTACCGCGTCATCCACATACTGCGTAATCTGTGCCTCGTCAAAATAAGCCAGGCCAAAGCGGCCGCCACCGCCGCCCGAACCCACCTCGCGCCGGCCTTTTTGCTCGGCAATCACCGTCACGCTCAAACGCACCAGTGGGCGCACATCGGCGGCCAGCGTGCCGTCGGCGCGCGCCACCATCACAACGTCGTACTCGCTGGCCAGCCCGGCCATGACCTGCACAATGCGCGGGTCTTTGGCCTTGGCCAGTTTTTCCACTTTTTCAAGCAGCTTGACCTTGGCAGTGCTGCCCAGCGTGGCGATCGGGTCCAGCTCCCGGTACAGCGAGCGACTTCTGGCGATTTTTCGGGCAGGCGTTTTCACGCGGCCGGCTTTGCTGGCGGCAGAAATGCTGCGCACGGTGCGCGCTGCATCGAGCAGCGACGCTTCGGAAATGTCGTCGGAATAGGCAAACGCTGTTTTTTCGCCGCTGACTGCGCGCACGCCAACGCCCTGGTCGATGCTGAACGAGCCGGTCTTCACAATGCCCTCTTCCAGGCTCCAGCCTTCGCTGCGGGTGTACTGGAAGTACAAATCAGCGTCGTCCACCCCATAAGACGTGATTTCACCGAGGGCGCGGTTCAGGGCTGCATCATTCAGCCCGAACGGCTCCAACAGGAGCTTTTGCGCAATGACCAGACGCTCGGAGGTGGACTCGTGCGTGGGTAACGCAGGACGCGCCAGCGGCCGCATTCCCCCCTTGGTTTGACGAGCGGACGCGGTGGCAGATTTGAGTGAGATCATGCGGGCATTGTAGGCAGTCTGCCTTGGGCCTGTGGGGCCAAGGCCACCTGCGGCATCAGGGTACGGCGCCGACGCAAAAAGGTGAAGAGCTTTCCAGCCACAAGCCGGTTAAATCCACCCACCACTCACCCACTGGAAAAGCAGGTTAAGCAGCGGGTCAGGTCGTCAGGTCGCTGACGGCGGCGCCCGGCCCATTGGTTTTGCACGAATCGATGTCGTTGTCGCGCTCTTTTTCGCCAAGGAACATGTGGCTTTGGCCAATCACCTGGCCATTGCTGGCCTTGAGGGTGAAATACGTAGAGCCGTCTTTGCCGGTGAGGCGGCTGTAACGGGCATCGTCGGCTGCATTTTTCTTGACCGATTCAATGCCGTTGACCGCACTGGCTTTGGCTTCATACATCTCACTGGTCAAAATGATTTGTCCAGTGTCTTCCAGCAGGGTAAAAAAAACTTGTTGTTTTTGGATAGCTTGAGCTCAAATTTACCGGCCATGACGATGCTCCTTCAAGGTGTTAAGTTGAACTGAACATGTTAGCCATTTACCTCATAAAACCTGCCCTGCATCAAAGCAAGAATATTGCACGCTTTGAGATGAATCAAGCTGCAACAAATCACCATCGGCACACCAATGCACCCGCGGGCAAGGTCGGCGCTCAGGTCTGCACCAGCCGCTTGGCTTTGGCAATCGACATCAACATGCCAATGGCCACCCCGAGCGTCGCCATGGCCGTGCCGCCGTAACTGATGAAGGGCAGCGGAACACCCACTACAGGCAGGATGCCACTGACCATGCCCATATTGACAAAGGCGTAGGTGAAAAAAATCATGGTCAGCGCACCGGCCAGCAGCCGCGCAAACAGCGTGGAGGCTTCCAGCGCAATGGCCAGCCCGCGCAAAACAAGAAAGATAAAGCCAGCAATGAGCAACAGATTGCCCACCAAGCCGAACTCCTCGGAGTAAGCCGCAAAAATAAAGTCCGTCGTGCGCTCGGGTATGAACTCCAGGTGCGTCTGCGTGCCGGCCATAAACCCTTTGCCGAACACCCCGCCGGAGCCAATCGCAATCATGCTCTGAATGATGTGAAAACCCTTGCCCAGCGGGTCACGGGAGGGGTCCAGTAAGGTGCAAATGCGCTGCTGTTGGTAATCATGCAGGATGGGCCAGTGCATCCCGTCAGCGCAGAGTTGCGGCTCAAACCACACCACCAGAAAAACGCCGATCAAGCCCAGCAGCATGGGCGGCACAATCAGCTTCCAGCTCAGGCCAGCAAAGAAAATCACCGCCATGCCCACGGCCAGCACCAGCAAGGCGGTGCCCAGATCGGGTTGCTTCATGATCAGCCCGATGGGCATGGCCAGCAGCACAATGGCCACCAGGAAGTCCAGTGGGCGCAGCTGGCCTTCGCGCTTCTGGAACCACCAGGCCAGCATCAGCGGCATCGCTATTTTCAGGATTTCACTGGGCTGAATCACCACCCCGACGTTCAGCCAACGCCGCGCGCCTTTTTTGGTCACCCCGAAAATGGCGACGGCCACCAGCAGGGTCACGCCGACTAAATACAGCGGGACGGCGAAGGCCATCAGGCGATGCGGCGGGATCTGCGCGACCACAAACATGATGGCCCCGGCAATCAGCATGTTGCGGCCATGGTCAACAAAGCGACTGCCGTGGTCGTAGCCCGACGAATACATGATCAGCAGGCCGGCACAGGCCAGCAGAAAAACCGCAAAGGCCAAAAGCCCGTCAAAGCCCTGAAGCAGGGGGACGGTTCGCTGGTAAAGGGAAGGTTTGTCGAAAACGGCGGACATGCGCCATTATCCCGTGCCCTGCGTCCATCCGGCGGGGTCCGCAGTCATTGAGTGCGCTTGACCCCACCGGCGTCAGCCCAACTGGTGCGCAGACCGCGCTTCCTGTGGACTGGGTGCAGAATATTGCGGCCCATCAAATCGGTGGCGTACAGGCGGTCATCAACACGGCCTCTGGCACTTTCAGCCCGACTAAGAAGGTTCCACCTCAGTCGTTTGGAATAATGTGGCTACGCCCGCGGATGCTGTGCCAGCATTTACCTCTAGCTCGAATCTCACCCTGCTGTTCGGCTACAGAATGATCGACTCCAGCAACAAGATCGCGGTCTACACCTACAACTGACACCGGGCCCCCATCACCGCCCCGCATGGCCCCAGGCTTGCGGGGCTTTTTTTCGCCCGTTCGTTCGTATGATGGCAGCATGCCCATCACCCACCTGCTTTACCTCCACGGTTTCCGCTCCTCGCCGCAGTCGATGAAGGCCCGCAAAATGGCGGAACTGGTCGCGGCATGCCATCCGGCTGTGACCTGGTGGTGCCCGCAGTTGCCGCCGTCACCACGCGAGGCCATGGCGCTGCTGGTCGAAGGCACCGCAGCCTGGCCCCATGCGTCCATGGCCGTGATCGGGTCCTCGCTGGGCGGTTTTTACGCCACCGCCGTGGCCGAGCGCTATGGCTGCAAGGCTGTGCTACTGAACCCGGCGATCGATCCTGCGCGCGATCTGGCGAAGTACATTGGCGAGCAGACCGCCTGGCACAATCCTGACGAGCGCTTCCTTTTTGAACCCCGCTTTGTCGACGAATTGCGCGCCCTGCATGCCGGACCGCTGAAAGTCCCGGAAAACTACCTGGCCGTCATAGCCAAAGGTGACGAAGTGCTGGACTGGCGCGAAATGACGACCCGTTACGCCGGCGCGCAGATACGCCTGCTGGAAGGTGGCGACCATGCACTGAGCGATTTTGATCTGCATGCGCCGGTTATCCTGGATTTTTTGGCACTGGCCTGAAATACCGGCGTAAAGGTGACAGTCGTAAAGGCGGCCTGATTACACTAGCGCCAAGCTATTCAAGGCAAGTTATCAAAGGCTAAAGGATCCCGTTTTGTTTGTATTGTTTGAAGAAACCGGCAAGTTTCTGGCCGGCCGGATTTTATCGGAGAGCGACGCGTCGCTGCAGGTCGAGCTCGACTCGGGCAAGCGCGTCAAGGTCAAGGCCGCCAATGCGCTGCTGAAGTTTGAAAAGCCCGCCCCTGCCGAGTTGGTGGCCGCCGGGCAAAAGTTGAGCGAAGAGATCGAGCTGGACCTGGCCTGGGAATTCGCCAGCGACGAAGAGTTCGGCTTTGCCGACCTGGCCCGCGACTATTTCAGCTCCGATGCTTCCAAACCCGCATCGCTTGAGCAGCAAGCTGCGGCGCTATTCCGCCTGTATGAGGCGCCGCACTATTTCCGGCGCGCGGGCAAAGGCCGCTTCAAGAAAGCACCTCTTGAGATTCTGCAGCAGGCGCTGGCCGCCATCGAAAAGAAAAAACAGGTCGCGGCACAAATCACTGCTTGGGCCCGGGAGCTGGGTCAGGGCCAATGTCCCGCTCCGGTGCGCGAGCAGCTTTACAAAATTCTTTTCAAGCCCGACAAAAACAGCCCCGAATACAGAGCCGTGGTCGAAGCCTCGCGTGCGACCCAAACCGCGCCTTTGGCCCTGCTGCAAAAAGCCGGTGCCATTGCATCGGCCCACCAGTTTCACTGGAAGCGCTTTCTATTTGAAAACTTCCCGAAAGGTACGGGCTTTCCGGCCTTGCAGGCGCCCCAGGTCAAGGACGAGTTGCCGCTGACGAATGTGAAAGCGTTCTCCATTGATGACTCCAGCACCACCGAGATTGACGATGCCTTGTCGGTGCAAGGACTGGGCAGCGGAACCGTCAAGCTGGGCATCCACATTGCTGCACCCGGCCTGGCCGTGTTGCCGGGCAGCCCCATTGATGCCGTCGGCCGCGCACGCCTGTCCACCGTGTACATGCCGGGCTACAAGCTGACCATGCTGCCCGACGAGATCGTTCAAAGTTACACCTTGCTGGAAGGCCGCAACTGCCCTGCCCTGTCGCTCTACCTCACGCTGGATGAAGTGACGCTGGAAATCAAGGACAGCGTCACCCGGCTGGAGCAGGTCCCCATCGTCAGCAACCTGCGTCACGACGAACTGGACAGTACGTTCACCGAAGCGTTTTTTGAAACTGCCCTGACAAACCCTCCAGTTGATGTCCAGTGGGGCGTTGAGCTGACATTCCTGCATCGCCTGGCCAAACACCTCAAGGGCCAGCGCGAAATCGTGCGCGGCAAGCCCGAAAACTTCAACCGGCCCGACTACAACTTCAAGCTCGACAACCCGTCCGGCCAGGAGCCGCAGGGTGAAGAGACGGTGAGCATCAGCATTCGCCAGCGCGGCGCACCGCTGGATCTGATCGTGGCCGAAGCCATGATTCTGGCCAACAGCACCTGGGGCCAGTGGCTGGCAGAGCATGGTGTGCCCGGAATTTACCGCAGCCAGGCGAGCCTGGCGCCCGGCGTGAAGGTGCGCATGGGCACCAAGGCGCTGCCGCATGCGGGCATCGGGGTCAAAAGCTACGCCTGGAGCACATCGCCGCTACGCCGCTATACGGACATGGTCAACCAGTGGCAGATCATTGCGTGCGTGCGGCATGGCCGCACCGCCGCGTTGGCCGCACCTTTCAAGCCCAAGGACGCGGAACTCTTTTCGATCATTTCGTGCTTCGATGCCGCCTACAGTGCCTACAACGGTTTTCAGGCCGGCATCGAGCGCTACTGGACGCTTAAATACCTGCAGCAAAACAGCATCACCGAATTGACCGCCACCGCCTTCAAGGACAACCTGGTTCGCGCAGACGACCTGCCGCTGGTGCTGCCGGCGCTGGGAGCCCAGGGCTTGCCGCGCGGTGCCAAGGTGCGCATCAAGCTGGGGGCGATTGACGAGATCACGCTGGATATCTCGGGCACCGTGATGGAGCGGCTAGACGCCGTGGCTGATGACGATGCTGTAGCGCAGATTGAAGAGGCTAACGACGAGGAAGACGGCGAGTCTGAAATGGCCGCTGGCCCGATCTCGATTGCCGTCGATGTCAGCGAGCCCCCAGAGGAAGCGGCCAACGCGCCTGCAGCCGCTGGTTAACGGTGCGGATCAGGCCCAGAGAAGCTGCCGATAAGGCGGAATCAGCGAATAAAGACCCGATAATCCCCTCCTGTGAAATCATTTAGCACACTGCAAATTGCCTTGGGCGCCTCCATCGCCGTCCATGCGGTGCTGCTGACGGTACGTTTTGTCGACCCGGAGCGCTTTAACCGCGTGTTTCAGGACACGCCGCTGGAAGTGATTCTGGTCAATGCCAAATCCAGTGAAAAGCCGGACTTTGCCAAAGCCATCGCGCAAGCATCGCTCGCCGGGGGTGGCGAGCTTGAAAAGGGCCGCGCCACCTCGCCCCTGCCGCCCTCGGCCCTGATGGAGCTGGGCGACGCGACCGAGGATGCGCAGCGCAAGGTCGAGTCGCTGCAGGAGCAGCAAACGCAGTTGCTGGCACACATCAAAAAACAGCTGGCCTCCCTGCCGCCGCCGGACATGACGCTGCCCGCCAACAACCCCGCACAGGCCCAACGCGAAGAAAAGCGCAAGCAGCTCATCAAACTACTGGCCGAGATTGAAAAGCGCATCAATGAAGAAAATGCGCGGCCCAAAAAACGCTACATCAGCCCGGCCACACGCGAAGAGGTTTATGCGGTGTACTACGACGAACTGCGCCACAAAATTGAGGACAAGGGCACCACGAATTTCCCCGAGCTGGCCGGCAAGAAACTGTATGGCGAACTCATCATGAAAGTGACGATCAATTTTGATGGCAGCGTTCTGGATACCGAAGTGGTTCAAACCTCGGGCAACCTGACGCTGGACCGGCGAGCACAACGCATTGTCCGCGGCACCGCTCCGTTCGGCAGATTCAGCCATGCCATGCGCCGCAAGGCCGACCAGATTGCGGTGGTGTCCCGCTTCAAGTTCACGCGGGAAGATGCCCTTGAAACAAAGCTCACGAGCCGCTGAGTTTTCGACTGCAACACGCCGACATTT
Organism: Polaromonas sp. UBA4122; assembly: GCA_002381615.1. Lineage (GTDB taxonomy): Bacteria > Pseudomonadota > Gammaproteobacteria > Burkholderiales > Burkholderiaceae_C > Polaromonas. Next base: position 109,317 of record DFWY01000033.1, read on the forward strand.
CCGCACGGACAATGACTTCAATCATGGCTAACGACTACCGTCATGGATAAGTACTACAACCATGGATAAGTACTACGTACTGGGCAACCCCATAGCCCACAGCAAATCGCCGCTGATTCATGCGCGCTTTGCCGAGCTGACAGGCCAAATCCTGCAGTACGAGCGCTTGCTCACACCGCTCGATGGTTTTGCTGCCACGCTGGCGCAACTGGTGCAAAGCGGCGCGCGCGGTTGCAATGTCACGGTTCCGTTCAAATTCGAGGCCTTTCGGGCGTCCAGCACGCAGACCGACAGGGCGCAACTGGCCCAGGCCGCCAACACGCTCAAGCTGGAGGGCAGCAACATCCACGCCGACAACACCGACGGCGTGGGCTTGGTGAATGACATCCAGAACAATGCGGGCGTTGCACTTGCCGGGCGAGATGTGCTGCTGATAGGCGCTGGCGGCGCCGGCGCGGGCGTGCTGGGCCCTCTGCTGGCAGCCCGGCCGCGTCGGCTGGTGCTGGTCAACCGCACCCGAGCCAAGGCCGATGCGCTGGTGGAGCGCCACACCGCGCACGCTTCACTGCAAAGCGTACTACAAAAAACAGAGCTACTTGCGCACGATCTGCAAGGGCTGGAAGGCTCTTTTGATGTGATCATCAACGCCAGCGCGAGCAGCCTGGCCGGTGCCGGGGTGCCGGTTGACAGCCGCGTACTCAAACCCGGCGCGCTGGCTTACGACATGATGTACGGCCCCGCGGCGGCGGGTTTCATGACATGGGCCAGCGAAAACGGTGCAAGGCCGCGCGATGGCCTGGGCATGCTGGTAGAGCAGGCCGCCGAATCGTTTGAGCTGTGGCGCAACGTGCGCCCACCTTCTGCGCAGGTACTGCAGGAAATGCGGGCGCTGCTGACATGAAAGCGCTATTGAGGCTGCTGGGCCTGGCGCTACTGGCCGGGCTGGCCCTGCAACTTTATTTTGTGGCGCGCATCGCCGTGATGGCCGTGCTAAACCCAGAGTCCACCGCCTTTCAGCGGTCAGAGGCTTACCTGCTTGCCAGGAACACCGGCGCACTGAAATGGCGTCAGCAGTGGGTGCCTTATGAGGCTATGTCGGACAACCTGAAACGGGCGGTCATCGCTTCCGAAGACGCCAGTTTCATCGAGCACGACGGCGTGGACGTGGCGGCGCTTGAAAAGGCCTGGGAAAAAAATGCCAAGGCCGAGCAGCGCGCCGCGCAATCAGCCAGCCGACCGGCCACCACAAAGCCTGCCGGGCCCAACGTGAAGCCACCCAAAATTGTCGGCGGCTCCACCATCACGCAGCAACTGGCCAAAAACCTTTTCTTGTCGGGCGAACGCACACTGCTGCGCAAAGGCCAGGAGCTGGTGCTCACGATGCTGCTCGAAGCCCTGCTGAGCAAGCAACGCATTCTTGAAATCTACCTCAACAGCGTGGAGTGGGGCGAAGGCATTTTTGGCGCGGAAGCCGCCGCCCAGCATTACTACCGAAAGCCTGCATCAAAATTGTGCACCTACGAAGCAGCCCGCCTAGCCGTGATGCTGCCACGGCCCAAGTATTTTGAAACCCGTACCAATTCGGGTTACCTCGCCTCGCACGCCAGCACGATCGCGGCGCGCATGGGCGGCGTGGAACTTCCTTAATTACTTGGGCATCGGTGATAAATTTTCAGAAATGGGGCCGATTCCAATTTCTATGGGCTGTGTTTTGCCGCGCCCATTTTTTCCTTCAGTTAAGTGCGATTTTGTCCTATAGCTCAATACCAACGGGCGTTAGCAGCTACTAAAATTATAGCATATGCGTATCCTTGGAATTGATCCTGGCTTGCAAATCGCCGGTTTTGGCGTGGTCGATGTGGACGGCCCGCAGCTGCAGTACGTGGCCAGTGGCACCATCAAAACCACGCATCTGGAACGTAGCGATCTGCCAGCCCGCCTGAAGGTGCTGTTTGACGGTGTGCGCGAGGTGGTGCAACGTTACCAGCCCGATGTCGCATCGGTGGAGATTGTGTTTGTCAATGTCAACCCTCAGGCCACGCTGCTGCTGGGTCAGGCGCGTGGCGCGTGCATCACAGCGCTGGTGTCCAGCGATCTGGCCGTGGCCGAATATACGGCCCTGCAAATGAAGAAAGCCGTTGCGGGCTATGGCAAGGCCGGTAAAGCAGAGGTGCAGCAGATGGTCATGCGCCTCCTGAAGCTGCCGGCACTGCCGGGAAAGGATGCCGCAGATGCCTTGGGATTGGCTATTACCCACGCCCACGTAGGTGCAGCCATGGCTCGGCTGGCCCAGGCAAGCGGCCTGGACGGCAAGATGGGTGGGAACTACAAGGCGGGGCGCAGTCGGTAAAGGCGCGGAGAAGGTACAGGTCGCAGTAGCGGGGCCTGTCCTTTGGCTTGAGAGGTTAACGCGCATAGGATCGTTGCTACTTCAGCTTTCGGTCTTCACGCTTTGCATCCGCCATTGCCTCTGGCTCCAGTTCTTCGGCATAACGGTTGAAACGAATGAAAAGGCCCCACGCAGCGAGCAATATTCCTACTGCCACCAAGATGCTCGCCGCGTACGGCAATTGCGCTGGGTCCTCGTGAATTGCCTTGAACGTCGCAACGAGTCCCTCGATAGCGAGCGCAACGACGAGGACCACAAAGAATCTTGACAGGAATCGACGTACACGAGTGGGTGCGCTGATGTCCGCGTCGCGGATGACCTCTTCCTCAACAATGGTCTCAGCGATTTGAAGCGCGACAACGGCCGCAGCCAAGAGCCCTATCGCTTCGATGATCTCCTGGGCTGCACTTCGATCCAGCCCACCGATGAAGGCCAACCAACCCATGCGGGTAGCGATTGTAATGAGCATGATCGCTGAGCAGGCGAAGAGTGCCGCCATCAGACCATGGACGATTCGAAATATGCGTATAAGAGCTTTCATTGGCACATCCTGTCACAAAACCACTCGCGTCGCGACGCCTTCGATTTAACCTCGATATTAAATTTCCCTGCAAATGGCTTGTCCGTTGGATTTTCGAAGACCACACTGTTTTTTACATACAGTCGTAAATCATGCCTTGAAACCCCGCCCCCCTTGCAATCGCCACGCCTGTTGGACCCAGTTCGTGAGCGGGTTCGATAATTGCACTATAGCCTGAGTACTGAAAATGTTGACGTATAGTGGGTGCGTTTTTTCATCCGCTGGCAAGAGTCGCTGTATCCGCGCGAGATGGGCGCATCCGAGTTGGAAGCGTTTCTGACCATGGCGGCAACCCAGCGCAAAGTTTCGCCTTTACGCACAACCCGTCCTTGAGTGCGCTGCTGTTTCTTTAGCGCAAAGTGCTGGAGGTGGAGTTACCGTGAATAGAAGGCATCAGACGGCCGACCTATACCAAGCGCATTCCGTCTATTCTGACCAAGAACGAAATGGCCGGGATCTGCATCACCGAATACGAGGAGCCGGGTGTCGCGTCTTAAGCGATGCGCTCCAGAATCAGCACCGCAAAAAAACCAAAAGCGGCTATCAGTGTCCACTTGAGGATGGTCAGTCCGAAGCGCCTGAATCGGGCTTGCCCCGTCCCGGCGTAAAACATGAACGACACGACGGCAGCCAGCAGCAACAGCAGAACGATCCAGCGGAAGAGCAGCATGGCCTGAAATCCTGCAGTGCGCTACCAGGCGCGGGCCAGGGTCGAAAAACCCTGCGGGGCGCGCTTCTCGTCATCAAACGTGACCATTTCGTAGGCCTCTGGGTGCGCCAGCAGTTCCCGCAGCAGCTTGTTGTTCATCGCATGGCCAGAGCGGAATGCGCTGTAGGCCGCGAGTAGCGGTTTACCCAGCAGGTAAAGATCACCCATGGCGTCGAGGATTTTGTGCTTCACAAACTCATCGTTGTAGCGCAGGCCATCGCTGTTGAGGACCTTGTAGTCGTCCATGACGATGGCATTGTCCAGCCCGCCGCCAAGTGCCAGCCCGTTGGTGCGCATCATCTCCACATCTTTGGTAAAGCCGAAGGTGCGGGCCCTGGCGATGTCACGGGAGTAGGAGCCCGAGCCCAGATCGAACTCCACGCGCTGGCCTGTGGAATCCACGGCCGGGTGGTCAAAGTCAATTTCAAAACTCAGCTTGTAGCCCTCGTAGGGGTCGAGGCGTGCCCACTTGACTGTTGCGCCTTCGCCTTCACCGCTACCTTCCCGCACTTCGACCGGTTTGATCACCCGGATGAAGCGCTTGGGCGCAGCCTGCAGTTCAATGCCGGCGGACTGCAGCAAAAACACAAACGAAGAGGCTGAGCCGTCAAGAATGGGCACCTCGTCAGCGGTGATGTCGATGTACAGGTTGTCCAGCCCCAAGCCCGCGCAGGCCGACATCAGGTGCTCGACGGTGTGCACCTTGGCGCTGCCGCTTGAGATGGTGGATGCCAGTCGGGTGTCGGTCACAGCCTGCGCCGAGACGACGATATCCACCGGTTGCGGCAAATCGACCCGCCTGAACACAATGCCCGTATCAGGCGCCGCCGGCCGCAAGGTCAACTCCACCCGCTGGCCACTGTGCAGGCCGACGCCGACGGCCTTGGTCAGGGATTTAAGTGTTCGTTGGGCCAGCATGGTGCTATTTTAATTGGTGTACGCCCAACGCGCCGAATAGGGATTAATGGGAGGGAAAGCGCAGCGAGTAGTCCGAGCTTGAGCTGATGAGCACAGTTGCACAGGCGTATAGCGCACACCAAAAGCTCAAGATCAGCCCGCACGGCAGCATTGCCACCGTGCGCCGCGCCGGGCCGGGCCGCCCCAGGCAAGCACCGCCCCCGAGGGGGGCGGTGCAGTATACGAAGCGACAAGCGTGGGGGCAATATCAGTCAGCTTGCTTGCGCAGAAAAGCGGGGATCTCGAAGTCATCCATGCCGCCTGATGCCAGTGCATCCACCTTGGCCGCCGCCTGGGTGCGGTTGGTGCGCCACACGCTGGGCACGGTCATGTTGCCGTAGTCGGGCTGCGCAGACCCCATGGCCATCTGCGGCGCGCCTGCAGCGCCCGACACCGCATTGAGGGTGGGTATATTGAACGGTACGTTGTCGGTGCCCGTGCGCAATACCTGCAGCGGCGGGGCATGGCGACGCACGCCCTGGCGGCTCAGACCCGTGGCAACCACTGTGACACGGATGTCATCACCCAGTTCATCGTCGTAAGCCGTACCATAGATTACGTGCGCATCGGGTGAAGCATAGGCGCGGATGGTGTTCATCGCCAGCTTGGATTCGCTCAATTTGAGCGAGCCTTTGGCTGCGGAGATCAGCACCAGCACACCCTTGGCACCCGACAGGTCAATGCCTTCCAGCAAGGGGCAAGCCACCGCCTGTTCAGCGGCGATGCGCGCGCGGTCCGGGCCATTGGCCTTGGCGGTGCCCATCATGGCTTTGCCGGGCTCGCCCATCACGGTGCGCACGTCTTCAAAGTCGACATTGACATGGCCGGGCACATTGATGATCTCGGCAATGCCGCCCACGGCGTTTTTCAGCACGTCGTTGGCATGCGCAAAAGCTTCATCCTGAGTCACATCATCGCCAAGCACTTCCAGTAGCTTTTCGTTAAGCACGACGATCAGCGAGTCCACATTGGCCTCCAGTTCGCCCAGGCCGAGATCGGCATTGGTCATGCGGCGGCCACCTTCGAATTCGAACGGCTTGGTCACCACGCCGACCGTCAGAATGCCCATCTCCCTGGCCACGCGTGCAATCACCGGTGCTGCACCGGTACCGGTACCGCCGCCCATGCCCGCGGTGATGAACAGCATGTGCGCGCCGGCAATGGCGCTGCGAATGTCATCAACCGCCAGTTCGGCCGCATCACGGCCCTTGTCGGGCTTGCTGCCTGCACCCAGGCCGCTGCTGCCCAGTTGGATGGTCTTGTGCGCGCTGCCGCGGCTGAGCGCCTGCGCGTCGGTGTTGGCGCAGATGAACTCGACGCCTTGCACGCCGCAATCAATCATGTGCCCTACCGCGTTGCCACCTCCACCACCGACACCGATCACCTTGATCTGTGTGCCCTGGTTGAATTCTTCGATTTCAATCATTTCGATGCTCATTGGGAGCCTCCTATCAATAAACCGCAGTTGCCAAAAAATTTCTGAAAGTTTTTATGCTTGACATGCCTGTCATGCAGGGGGATCCGCGCCTCCGGAATGGATACACCGCGAAGAACGCCCCATGAAGTTGGAAGATTTATTCATCAAAAATTCCCCACAAACCAGTCTTTGACACGGCCGAATGCGTTGTGCACGCTGCCAGCCTTCTGCGCCACCTTGTAGCCCCGCATGCGTCCCAGCCGGGCTTCTTCAAGCAATCCCATCACCGTGGCGGCCCTGGCTTGGGCCACCATGTCGGAGAGCGCGCTGGAGTAGCGCGGTATGCCGCGCCGCACGGGTTTCAGGAAGATGTCCTCACCGAGTTCGACCATGCCGGGCATCACCGCGCTGCCGCCGGTGATGACAATGCCCGAAGACAGCACTTCTTCGTAGCCCGACTCGCGGATCACCTGCTGGACCAGCGAAAAAATTTCTTCAACACGCGGCTCAATAACACCGGCCAACGCCTGTTTGCTCAACATGCGGGGGCCGCGGTCACCCAAGCCGGGCACTTCCACCTGCGTGCCGGGGTCAGCCAGCAACTGCTTGGCATAGCCGCTTTCGACCTTGATGTCCTCGGCGTCCTTGGTGGGGGTACGCAAAGCCATGGCGATGTCGCTGGTAATCAAGTCACCGGCAATCGGAATCACGGCTGTGTGCCGGATCGCGCCACCGGTGAAGATCGCGACATCGGTGGTGCCGGCGCCAATGTCCAGAAGCGCTACGCCGAGTTCCTGCTCGTCCCGCGTCAGCACCGACAGGCTTGAGGCCAGCGGGTTGAGCATCAGTTGGTCCACTTCAAGTCCACAGCGTCGCACGCATTTGATAATGTTCTCGGCAGCACTTTGCGCGCCGGTCACGATATGCACTTTGGCCTCCAGGCGGATGCCGCTCATGCCGATCGGTTCGCGAACATCCTGACCGTCGATCACAAACTCCTGGGGTTCGACCAGTAGCAGGCGTTGGTCAGTCGAGATGTTGATGGCCTTGGCCGTCTCAATCACACGGGCCACATCGGCCTGCGTGACTTCCTTGTCTTTCACCGCAACCATGCCGCTGGAATTGATGCCGCGAATATGGCTGCCTGTGATGCCGGTATAGACACGGGCGATCTTGCAGTCAGCCATCAGCTCGGCTTCCTTGAGGGCTTGCTGAATGCTTTGCACGGTGGCGTCAATATTGACCACGACGCCGCGCTTGAGGCCGTTGCTGGACGCGATGCCCAGGCCCGCGAGCTTGAGTTCACCACCCGGCATGACCTCGGCAACCACGGCCATCACCTTGCTGGTTCCAATGTCTAGCCCAACCACCAGATCTTTGTATTCTTTGGCCATATGTTTACCTTTTCTTTTTTCTGTCTGCGTTGTCACCGGGGCTTCCCGTGGTGACGCCTCTCAGCTTGATCGCGTAGCCGTTTCCGTAGCGCAGATCGGCGGACTCCAGGTCCCTTCCATACCTTGAGGAAACCTGTGTCAACGTTGCAATGAACCGGCGGGTGCGCGCCTGTATCTCATCGAGCGAGCCGTGCCCCAGTTCAATCACGGCGCCGCCGTCCAGTTGGGCACGCCAGCTGCCCTGCCCCGTCAACTGCAGTTGTTCCAGCACAGCGTCGATCTCTTCAAACATCGGGGACAACATCTGGTACCCCTGGAGCACCAGCGGGGCCTGTTCCTGCGGCCCATTGAGCAGCGGCAGGTCTTCGGTTTCCACGTCGCCCTGGTTGGCATCAAACACTTCACCAAAGCTATTGACCAGGCGGGAATCGCCCTCTGAACCCCAGTAGGCGATAGCCTTGTGTTCCTGCAGCACCACCTTCAGCCGACTTGGAAATTCACGCTGAACCACCGCCCGGCGTACCCAGGGCACCGCCTCGAAAGCCGCGCGCGTGGACGCCAAGTCCACCGTAAAGAAATTACCGGCCAGTTTCGGTGCCACATTGGCGCGCAGGGTGACGGCATTGTTGTGCGTCAAATCGCCCTGTACATGAAGGGCACTCAGGTTGAACAGCGACTGACGCATCAGCCACGCCATGGTCAGCGCCAGTACCATGGCAGCAAACACCAGGCCAAGCGCCACCGACAAAGTGTTCATGAGCTTGACGTCCAGCGGCAAGGGCTGGGACAATCGGTGCGGCGGTGGGATGGTGCGACTCAAGGGGCGGCTCCGCTCTGCTTTTGATGATCGAGCGCGGCGGTCTTCAGCACCTCGATGCAAAGGTCTTCATAGGAAATGCCGGCCGCCCGCGCGGACATGGGCACCAGGGAGTGCCCCGTCATGCCAGGCGAAGTATTGATTTCAAGCAGGTAGGGCTTGCGTGTGGCCTTGTCAATCATCACGTCGGCGCGTGCCCAGCCGCGGCAGTTGAGTGTGCGGTAAGCCTGCAGCACCAGTTGCTGGATGACTGCCTCTTCCCCATCAGGCAGTCCGGAAGGCACCAGGTATTGCGTGGTGTCCGTGAAGTATTTGTTCTGGTAGTCGTAGTTGCCCTCGGGCGCCACGATGCGGATGACAGGCAGGGCATGCGCATCGGCGCCGCTTCCGAGCACAGGACAGGTCACTTCGTCGCCACTGATGAACTGCTCGCACAAGATGTCGGCATCCAGCTTTGCAGCCTGCACGACGGCCTCCAGCATGCCGGCCCGTTCGGTCACCTTGGTCAAGCCAATGGATGAGCCCTCCCGCGCGGGTTTGACAATCAGCGGAAAACCCAGCTGATCCGGCACCGCGCTGATGTCGGCGCTGCCATAGGAACCCCGGCGAAGCAGGACATACCGGGGGGTGGGAAGGCCCTCCGAAAGCAGTACGCGTTTGGTCATGACTTTGTCAATGGCCATGCTTGAGGCCATGACTCCGGAACCTGTGTAGGGAATACCTTGCAGCTCCAGCGCGCCTTGCACGGTGCCGTCTTCACCGAAGCGGCCATGCAGCGCGATAAAGCAGCGCGCAAACCCGCCTTTTTTCACCTCGCTGATGTCGCGTTCGGCGGGATCAAACGCGTAGGCGTCCACGCCGCGCGATCGCAGTGCCTGCAAGACGCCGTTACCCGACATCAGCGAAATTTCACGCTCGGCGGACAGGCCGCCCATGAGAACTGCTACTTTTCCAAAATTTGAGGTGTTCTGGGCCATGGTCAATGTCCTGCCGGCGCGTTGGACTCTGTTGTTTCCAGCATGTCAACGATTTTTCCGGGCACAAGCCCGATGGATCCGGCGCCCATGCACATGACGACATCGCCGCCCTGCACGTTGTCCAGGATCGCTTGTGGCAGGGCCTCCACCTCGTCCACGAATACCGGCTCCACCTTGCCGGCCACGCGCAAGGCACGCGCCAGGGAGCGACTGTCCGCCGCCACGATGGGCGCTTCACCGGCGGCATAGACTTCGGTCAGCAATACGGCATCAGCCTGGCCTATGACTTTGACGAAATCCTCAAAGCAGTCGCGTGTCCGTGTGTAGCGGTGCGGCTGGAACGCCAACACCAGCCGCCTGCCGGGGAAAGCGCCACGCGCAGCGGCCAGTGTGGCGGCCATTTCGACGGGGTGGTGGCCGTAGTCTTCGATCACGGTGAAGTGCCCCCCGTCTTTTGCAGGCAGGTCCCCATAACTCTGGAAGCGCCGACCCACGCCCTTGAATTCAGCCAGCGCTTTCTGCACGGCTGCGTCTGGCACATTGAGTTCCACCGCCACCGCAATGGCCGACAAGGCATTGAGCACGTTGTGCTCGCCCGCGAGGTTGAGCACAACGTCCAGGTCCGGCAGCGTGACGCCGTTGCGCCGCTGCGCGGTGAAATGCATTTGGGCACCCACAGCCCGCACATTGACCGCGCGCACCTGTGCCTCTTCGCCAAAACCGTAACTCGTGATGGGGCAGGAGACTTGCGGCACGATGTCCCGCACGGCCGGGTCATCGGTGCACAGGATCGCCGTGCCATAGAAAGGCATGCGGTGCAGAAAATCGACAAAAGCCTTTTTCAGATTGCCAAAGTCATGCCCATAGGTCTCCATGTGGTCGGCATCGATATTGGTGACCACCGCCATCACGGGCGACAGGTTCAGGAACGAAGCGTCCGATTCGTCGGCTTCCACGACGATGTAATCCCCCGAACCGAGCTTGGCGTTGGCACCGGCGCTGTTGAGCCGGCCGCCGATTACAAACGTAGGGTCCAGACCACCTTCGGCCAGCACACTGGCGACCAGGCTGGTGGTGGTGGTTTTGCCATGGGTACCGGCAATGGCGATACCTTGTTTCAGGCGCATCAGCTCGGCCAGCATCAGGGCACGCGGCACCACGGGAATGCGCTTTTCGCGCGCCGCAAGCACTTCAGGGTTGTCCGCCTGCACGGCTGTTGACGTCACCACTGCATCGACCAAAATCAGGTTGCTGGCTGCGTGCCCGACAAAGGTCTTGATGCCGAGCCTGGCCAGGCGCTGCAGCGTCGAGCTGTCCGACAGGTCGGACCCCGAAATGACGTAACCGAGGTTGTGCAAGACTTCGGCAATGCCTGACATGCCAGCACCGCCCAGCCCAATGAAGTGAATGTGTTTAATGGCGTGCTTCATGTCGCAAGCTCCTCGCAAGCAGCCACCACACGGGCTGTGGCGTCCGTTTTTTGCATGTTTTTAGCGTGCAGTGCGCATTGGACAAGCGCAGTACGCTCTGTTTTTTGTAGCATCACTGCAAGCTTTTCAGCCGTCAAGTCGCGCTGCTGCACCAGCCAGCCGCCGCCCTGGTCCACCAGAAACTTCGCATTGGTGGTCTGGTGGTCGTCCACTGCAGAGGGAAAGGGCACAAACAGCGCCGCAGCTCCCAGGGCTGCAATCTCGGTCACCGTGCTGGCACCTGCTCGGCAAATGATCAGGTCGGCATCGGCAAAGGCCTGGGCGGTGTCTTCAATGAACGGCGTGAGTTCCGCCTGCACGCCTGCTGCCTCGTAGTGGGCGCGCAGCGCTTCAATCTGGCGGGCGCCGCTTTGATGCGTGACCTGCGGGCGCTTAGCCATAGGGATCAGCGCGAGGGCTTTGGGCACCAACTCGTTCAATGCCTTGGCGCCCAGGCTGCCCCCCACCACCAGCAGCTTTAGCGGCCCGCTGCGGCCTGCAAAACGTGCAACAGGATCAGGCTGTCGGGTAAAAGCGGGACGCAAGGGGTTGCCAATCCACTCGGCTTTCTTGAACACGCCGGGGAAGGCCGTAAAAACGCGGTCGGCCACGCCGGCCAGCATTTTGTTGACCAGACCTGCCACGGAGTTTTGTTCGTGCAGCACCAGCGGCTTGCCGAGCAGCACACTCATCATGCCGGCCGGAAAACTGATGTAGCCGCCCAGACCGACCACCACATCGGGCTTGACGCGCTTGAGAACCTGGATGCTTTGCCAAAAGGCCTTGAGCAGACGCAGCGGCAGAAACACCAGTGTGGCCAGGCCTTTGCCGCGCACACCGGAAAAGTCAATCGACTCGAAAGCAAAGCCGCGCGGCGGCACCAGCTGGCTTTCCATGCTGGGATGGCATGCGCTACCACGGCCGCCCAGCCAGTGCACGCGCCAGCCGCGCTCGCGCAATGCGTCAGCCACGGCCAGCCCCGGAAAAATATGTCCGCCGGTACCGCCGGCCATGACGAGAACGCAATGCTGCCGGTTCATATGCGGCCTCCGCGCATGAGCGGCGCTTGCGCTTCGCAGCGCTGCGCGCTGACACAGTTTTGACGAAACCGCGTTCTCATACGCGGCCTCCGCGCATGAGAACGCGGTTTTCATAGTCGATTCTCAGGACGACAGCCAACGAAATCAGATTCATCAAAATCGCCGAGCCGCCGTAGCTCATCAAGGGCAGGGTCAAGCCCTTGGTGGGCAAGGCGCCCAGGTTCACGCCTATGTTGATAAAGGTCTGAAAACCCATCCAGATCCCGACACCCTGTGCCACCAGCCCGGCAAACAACCTGTCCAGCGCAATCGACTGGCGGCCTATGTGCATGATGCGGCGGGTCATCCACATGAACAGGCCGATCACAACCAGCACGCCCAGCAGCCCGAACTCCTCACCGATCACAGCCATCAGGAAGTCGGTATGCGCTTCAGGCAACCAGTGAAGTTTTTCAATGCTGCCGCCCAGGCCAACGCCAAAGATTTCCCCGCGCCCGAATGCAATCAGTGAGTGCGTCAACTGGTAGCCCTTGCCCATGGAATATTTGTCGCTCCAGGGGTCTAAATAGGCAAAAATCCGCTCGCGCCGCCACTCACTGAGCATCACCATCAGGCCAAAAGCGACCACCACCACGGCCGCGATCACAAAGAACATGCGGGCGTTAACGCCGCCCAGAAAGAGAATCCCCATGGCGATAACCGAGATCACCATGAAGGCGCCCATGTCGGGTTCAGCGAGCAACAACACGCCGACGACCGCAATCGCAATCGCCATGGGCATCACGGCGCGAAAGAAACGTTCTTTCACTTCCATTTTGCGAACCATGTAGTCGGCCGCATACAGAAGCACCGCGAATTTCGCCAGTTCCGAGGGCTGGAAGTTCATGATTCCCAGGGAGATCCAGCGACGGGCTCCATTGACGCCCTTGCCAATGAAGGGCACCAGCACCAGTATCAGCAGCAGCAGGGACACGACAAACAGCCAGGGCGCCAGCTTTTCCCAGGTCGCCATGGGAACCTGAAACACCAGCACCGCCGCAATGAAAGCCATGACCAGCGACAGGATGTGGCGCATCAGGAAGTGGGTGTGCGCATAGCGTGCAAATTTTGGGTTGTCAGGCATCGCAATCGATGCCGAATACACCATGATCAGACCCCACATCAGCAGCGCCACCGTGACCCAGACCAGCGCCTGGTCAAAACCTGCCATACGCACAGGAGGCGCAGCCAGCGTTCGCGACAGGCTCTGACCACCCAGCCGGACCGGCAGCACATCCGAGGCGACTTTGCCGACGCCGGAGAACCAGCCGAAAAGACGTGTGGCCACCGTCACAGCACCGTCCCCCGTTCCTGGGCAAGCGCCTGCACCGCTTCACAGAAGACCCGCGCACGGTGTTCGTAGTTGTCAAACATGTCAAAACTGGCACAGGCTGGCGACATCAGTACGGCGTCGCCGCCTCGGGCCTGCTGTGCGGCAACGGTCACCGCTTCCTGCATGGATGCGGCGCCCAGCAGCGGAACATGACTGGCCTGCAGCGCAGACCTGATAAGAGGGGCATCGCGTCCTATCAGCACCACGGCTCTGACATAGCGAGACACTGGCTCGGCCAGCGGCGAGAAGTCCTGCCCCTTGCCTTCGCCGCCCAAAATCACCACCAGCTTGCGTTCCGTTCCCAGGCCCGCAAGTGCCGCTGCTGTCGCACCCACGTTGGTGCCCTTGCTGTCATCGAAGTATTCGATGTCGTTGACCACGGCTACCGATTCCACACGATGCGGCTCACCCCGGTATTCGCGCAGGCCATGCAGCATCGGGGCGAGGCTGCAACCCGCCGCCACCGCGAGCCCGAGCGCGGCCAGGGCATTGGTGGCGTTGTGGCGGCCGCGGATACGCAGGGCGTCCAGCGGCATCAGGCGCTGAATATGCAGCACCACCTCTTCGTCTTTGCGACGCTTGATGGTCTCATCAGCTTCGGCAGCGCGCACCAGCCACGCCATGCCGTTGACCGTTTCAATCCCATAGTCCCCCGGGCGCTGCGGCTCATCGCTGCCGAACGTCAGGTAGTCGCGCACCTGCTTGCCTTTTACCCGGGGCACCTGCGCCATTTGCTGAGGTATTGCAGCCATCACCAAAGGATCGTCGCGATTGAGCAGCATGAGGCCGCCGCTGCCGTACACACGCGCCTTGGCGACGATGTAGTTGGGCAAGGTCTCGTGCCAGTCCAGATGGTCTTGCGTCACATTGAGGACTGTGGCCACGGTGGGCTCAAAGTTATCGATGCGATCCAGCTGGAAGCTCGACAGCTCCAGCACCCACACATCTGGCAAGGCGTGGCCCTTGAGCTTTTCATCAAGCTTTTCCGCCAGGGTGTCGAGCAACGTAGGGCCAATATTGCCCGCCACGGCCACTGATTTACCCGCACGTTGCACAAGCTGACCGGTGAGTGAGGTCACGGTTGTTTTGCCATTGGTACCGGTGATGCCAATCACCTGCGGCACATAGGCCTGATCCTCCTTCAAATCGGCCAGCGCCTGCGCAAACAGGCTGAGTTCGTTGCCGCAGGCGATTCCCCGGGCAACAGCTGCCGTGATCACACCCGCCACCGACGCGGGCGACAAACCCGGGCTTTTCAGCACCAGATCAAATGCAGCGCTCGCCAGCAGGGCTTCTGTCATCTCGGCGTTGATAAACGTCGCCGCGGGCACGCTGGCGCGCAACGCCTGAAGCTGCGGTGGTGTGGCCCGTGTGTCTGCCACCGTGACCTTTGCGCCGCAGCGGGCGCACCAACGCGCCAGCGCCAGGCCCGAAGCGCCCAGTCCCAGGACAAGAATGTTTTTTTGGGCCAGGTGTTTCATCTCAGTTTGAGCGTTGAAAGACCCACCAGGCACAGCAGCATGGTGATGATCCAGAATCGGACCACCACCTGCGTTTCCGTCCAGCCACTCTTCTCGAAGTGATGGTGCAGCGGTGCCATCTTGAGGATGCGCCGCCCTTGACCGTAGCGTTTTTTGGTGTACTTGAAATAAGTCACCTGCAGCATTACGGAAAGGGCCTCCACAACAAAAATACCGCCCATGATGGCCAGCACAATTTCTTGTCGCACGATGACCGCGATGGTGCCCAGCGCGGCGCCCAATGCCAGAGCACCGACATCGCCCATGAATACCTGTGCTGGATGCGTGTTGAACCACAGGAATGCCAGCCCTGCCCCCGCCATGGAGGAGCAAAATATAAGCAGCTCACCGGAACCAGGGATGTGCGGGAAGAAAAGGTATTTGGAATAGACCGCGCTGCCGGTCACATAAGCAAACACACCCAGCGCAGAACCCACCATGACCACCGGCATGATGGCCAACCCATCCAGTCCATCCGTCAGGTTGACGGCATTACTCGATCCCACAATCACCAGGTAAGTCAGGATCACAAAACCAAACACGCCCAGTGGATAACTCACTTCTTTTATAAAAGGCACCAGCAATCCGGCCTTGGGCGGCAAATTCACATCAAAACCTGACTGCACCCAGCTGAAGAACAGTTCAAGCACACGCATATTGGAGCTCTCCGAGATGCTGAACACCAGGTACAGCGCTGCCACCAGACCAATCAGGGATTGCCAAAGGTATTTTTCGCGCGATCGCATGCCTTCCGGATCCTTGAGCACTACTTTGCGCCAATCGTCAGCCCAGCCGATGGCGCCGAATCCCAATGTGACGACCAGCACAATCCAGACAAAGCGGTTGGACAAATCGACCCATAGAAGGGTCGAGATCGCAATGGACAACAGGATCAGCACGCCCCCCATGGTGGGCGTACCGCTTTTGCTTAAGTGCGTCTGCATCGCGTATTCGCGGATGGGCTGGCCAATCTTGAGCGCTATGAGCCGGCGAATCACAAATGGCCCGGCTAGCAGGCCTATCAGCAGTGCCGTGACTGCCGCCATGACTGCGCGAAATGTCAGGTACTGAAATACCCTGAAATGACCAAACTCAGGGGATATCGTCTGGAGCCATTGGGCCAGGCTAAGCAGCATGAGGCTCTTCCTTGCGTTGTTGGGTGTGATCGTGTGCGTGATCGGTCATGGCGTGAACCACCCGCTCCATCTTCATGAAGCGGGAGCCCTTCACCAGCACGCTGGCTGTAGCAGGCAGTTCGGCCAAAACGGCAGCGACCAGCTCAGACATGTCATTGAAGTGGTGACCCTGGCCAAAGGCGATGGCCGCCCTTTGGGACTGGGCGCCCAGCGTGAAAAGCTTTTCGATACCCAGCGCACGGGCATGCTGGCCGGCTTCGTCGTGGAACTGGACCCCTTGATCGCCGACCTCCCCCATATCACCCATCACCAGCAAGCGCGGCCCGGGCAGCTCAGCCAACACTTCGATGGCGGCACGCATGGAATCGGGATTGGCGTTGTAGGTGTCATCAATCAACGTCAGCACGCGATCCTGCAGGCCTGGAAGACGTATGGATACGGCGCGCGACCGTCCCTTGACCGGCGCAAACGCTGACAAGCCTGCCGAGATGAATGCCAAGGGCACGCCCGCAGCGAGCGCGCAGGCGGCTGCGGCCAACGCGTTCTTGACGTTGTGCCGGCCGGCGATATGCAAGGAAAACTCAAGCGGACCTGACGGCGTGCGAGCCGCTACCCTCCAGCGGTCGCCGTTCCAACACGCCTCGGCAGTGACGTCTGCCGGGGTAGAGAGCGCAAAGGTCAACACCCGGCGCGAACCCGCCAGGCTGCGCCAGACCGATGTGTAGTCATCATCCGCAGGAAAAACCGCCACACCATCTGCATCCAGCGACTGCAACACGGAACCGTTTTCCCGGGCCACCGCTTCAACCGTGGCCATGAATTCAAGGTGCTCCCGCTGCGCGTTATTGACCAGCGCAATGGTGGGCTTGGCCAATGCGGCCAGGTAGGCTATTTCCCCAGGATGGTTCATGCCCAGTTCGACCACCCCGACCTGATGCGAAGCCCGTAGGCGCAGCAGCGTCAGAGGCACGCCAATGTCGTTGTTGAGGTTGCCTTCAGTCGCAAAAGCCTCAGCCGATTTCCAGGCACGCAAAACCTCCGCAATCATCTGCGTGACCGTCGTTTTTCCGTTGCTGCCAGTCACCGCAATGAGGGGCAAGCTAAATTGCGAACGCCAGCCGGCAGCCAGTTGGCCCAGCGCCAGCCGGGGGTCGCCAACTTCCAGACCGCCCAGGCCAGCGTCAGCCAGACCCTGCTGCGCGATCGCCGCAACAGCGCCCTGCGCCTTGGCTAGCGGCAAAAATTCGTGGGCGTCAAAACGATCCCCCTTGAGCGCCACGAACAGGTCGCCAGCCTGCAGGCTGCGCGTGTCGGTATGCACGCGCAGGAACTTCACACGGCCATCGCCCACCAGCCGGGCCGATGGCAACCAGCCAAGGGCTTGTTGCAAGGTCATCATGCGGCGCCTCCCCCCGCCCTGCGCCCAGCTAGCGTTGCGTTCAAGGCGGCTTGCGCATGCGCCCTGTCAGAGAACGGGCGCTTGACGCCACCCGCCTCCTGAATGCTTTCATGGCCCTTGCCCGCCAGCAGCACCACGTCCTGAGGCTGCGCCAGGCTCAGCGCATACGCAATCGCAACAGCCCGGTCGGCCTGCACATGCACGGCGTCCCGGTGACTCAATCCCAGCAATATCTGCCCAATAATGGCCAAGGGCTTTTCACTGCGCGGGTTGTCGCTGGTCACGACAATCTGGTCGGCATTTTTTTCGACCACCGCAGCCATCAGCGGGCGTTTGTTGGCATCACGGTCGCCGCCACAGCCGAAGACACACCAGAGCTGGCCACCGCGACTCATCGCAACCGGTTTGAGCGCCGTGAGTACCTTCTCAAGCGCATCAGGCGTGTGCGCGTAGTCGATCACGACCAGCGGCAGGCCCTCCACCGCGAGGGGCTCCATGCGTCCCGGCACCGGCAGCAGACCGGTACAAGCGCCAACGGCGTCGGCCAGCGGCAGCTTCATCGCGCGCAGGGCAGCCATGACACCCAGCAGGTTGGACACGTTGTACTGCCCGACCAGTTCGGTCGA
>DFWY01000033.1:127316-154827 GCA_002381615.1 Polaromonas sp. UBA4122
GGGCACATGAAAATGTCCAGACATCCAGGCTCTTACCCGTCAGTGAGGCGGCCAGTTCAACGCCTTTGGGATCGTCAACGTTGATGACTGCCGCCTTCAATTCAGGCCAGCCGAACAGCATTTCCTTGGCTTCCCAATAGGCCTGCATTGACGGGTGGTAGTCGAGATGGTCCTGCGTGAAATTGGTAAAGATGGCGACCTGTAGAGAGGTCGCATCCAGCCGCCGCTCCACAAGACCTATCGAGGAAGCTTCCAGCGCACACGCGACAAAGCCCTCATCCACAAAACGCCGTAGCTGCTGCTGCAATAGCACGGGATCGGGCGTGGTCAGGCCATTGGAGACCATGGCACCGGGCTCGCCAATACCCAAGGTTCCCACGACACCGCATTTGCGCCCCAATCGGCCCAGCGCCTGCGCCAGCCACCAGGCTGTTGACGTCTTCCCGTTGGTGCCAGTAACCGCTACGATCTGCAAATGCCGACTCGGCGCATCAAAATAGGCGGCGGCTATGGGCCCTGTGGCCGCCTTGAGTCCCGCGTAAACCGCGACTCTTTCGTCGTGAAAGCCGTAAGCTGCGGCACCGTCCTGCTCAACCAGGCAGGCCCGGGCGCCCAGCCCAAGCGCGTCGCCGACATACCTGCGGCCGTCCGTGGCGGCTCCGGGCCAGGCGATAAACCCATCGCCATCACCGACCTTTCGGCTGTCGGTCCAGAGGCTGCCGGTCACATGCTTGCGCAGCCAGCTGGCCGCTTGTTCAGGGGTGTGAAGCAGCGTTGTCAAAACGACTCCTCCACAGCCTGCGTGACAATTTGCGGCTTGACGCTCATGTCGGGCTGCACCCCCATTATGCGCAGTGTCTGCTGCACGATCTGGCTGAACACCGGTGCGGCCACCAGGCCGCCGAAGTACTTACCCGCGCTCGGTTCATCGATCATTACCGCGACAATGATGCGCGGCTTGTCGATCGGCGCCATTCCCGTATACCAGGCACGGTACTTATTGGTGGCATAGCCCTTGCCAACCTGCTTGTGCGCGGTGCCCGTCTTGCCACCCACCGAATAACCCACGGTCTGCGCGAGCGGCGCCGTGCCGCCGGGCCCGGCCGCCATGTGCATCATCTGGCGCACCTCGCTCGCAACCAGGGGTGAAAACACCTGTACGCCGACCACCGGCTCGGTGCTCTTGAACATGGTCACAGGGATGACTTGGCCATCGTGTGCAAACGCGGTGTATGCGTGCGCTATCTGGAACAGGGAAGCTGAGAGGCCGTAGCCATATGACATCGTGGCCTGCTCGATTGGCCGCCAGGTTTTCCACGGCCTAAGCCTGCCGGTGACAGCTCCGGGGAAAACGGTCTGCGGCCTCTGCCCGAAGCCGACCGCAGTGAAAGAATCCCACATCTCGTGGGGCGTCATGCGCTGCGAGATCTTGGTCGCGCCGACGTTGCTCGATTTCTGGATCACGCCTTCCACAGTCAGGACGCCGAAATTGCTGTCGTCGTGAATGGTCGCGCCCGATACGGTAATGCGGCCGGGGTTGGTATCGATTACGGTCTGTGGCGTCACGCGACCTAATTCCAGGGCGGTCGCGATCGTGATCGGCTTCATCGTCGAACCTGGCTCGAACACATCAGTCATAGCGCGGTTGCGCAACTGCTCGCCGGTGAGGTTGCGTCTGTCATTGGGGTCGTAGCTGGGATAGTTCGCCATTGCCAGCAGCTCTCCCGTGATTGCATCGAGCACTACCACACTGCCCGCGTGCGCCTTGTTGCTGATCACCGCATCGCGCAGCTTCTGATAGGCGACGAACTGCATATTGCTGTCCAGACTCAGCTGCAAATCCTTGCCTTCCACCGGCGGCACCTGTTCTCCCACGTCCTCCACCACCCGGCCCAGCCGGTCCTTGATCACCCGGCGTGAGCCAGGATGTCCGCCGAGCTCTTTATTGAAGGCCAGTTCCATACCGTCCTGTCCGCGGTCTTCCACATTGGTGAAGCCCACAACGTGGGCCGCAGTTTCCCCTTCGGGGTATCGGCGCTTGTACTCTTCGCGCTGGTAAATGCCCTTGATGCCCATTGCATGGATCTTCTGAGCCACCGGCTCGTCAACCTGACGCTTGAGCCAGACAAAGGTCTTGTCTTCATTGCCCAGCTTTTTGTTCAGATCAGCCAACGGCACTTCCAGCAGTTTGGCCAGTTCTGCGAGCTGGGCCTTGGTCGCTTCAACGTCTTCCGGAATGGCCCAGATGCTGGGGGCAGGTACGCTGGAGGCCAGAATCAGGCCGTTGCGATCCAGAATGCGGCCACGGTTGGCAGGCAGCTCCAGGGTTCGCGCAAAGCGGACTTCGCCCTGGTGTTGAAAAAACTCATTGGCGAAAATCTGGATGTAGGCTGCCCGGCCTGCCAGTGCCGAGAAAGCCAGCGCAACGCCTGCCACGATGAATTTACTGCGCCAGACGGGTGTCTTGCTGGCCAGCAAAGGGCTGGACGTGTAGCGGATGCTCTTACTCATGCTGCGCGCCTCCTTGTGCCACCGCAGCATCCTTGTAGGTCACGTACTGCGTGATGTCCGGCGTTGCCGTTCGCATTTGGAGGCGGTCTCTGGCGAGCTTTTCAATCCGAAGAGGCGTGGCTTGGGCGCGCCTTTCTACCTGCAAGCGTTCTTTATCCGCTTCTATTTTTCGGCTCTGGGCCGCGGCCTTTTCAAGCTCCACATACAGACGGCGTGACTCGTACCGCGTGTGCACCAGATACAGCGCACTGGCCAGCACGGCCAACAGAAGGACCAGGTTCAGGCGGGCCATTTGGCCCCCACGCTTTTCACTACGTGTAATACGCTGCCCCCCGAGGGGGCCGTTTTTTCCTTGGGGCGGCCCGGCGGAAAAATAGCCCCCACGCTTGCGGTATTGCGTCCGTCCTGGAGCAGTTCTGCGGTGTTCATGCGCTCACCTCTGTGCGCTCTGCCACCCGCATCACGGCGCTGCGCGAGCGCAGATTGCCCGCGATTTCCTCTTCGCTGGGCTTGGTGCGGCCCAGAGCCTTGAGTTTCATGACTTTGGGTGTCGCAAAAGGGGCGCGGCGGTCAAACACCTCGCGCGAATGCCCGGCAATGAACTGCTTGACGATGCGGTCCTCGAGCGAATGAAAACTGATCACCACCAGACGGCCTCCCGGTTGAAGCACTTTCAGTGACGCGTCTAGCGCCTGCTTCAGCTCTTCAAGCTCGGCGTTGATGAAAATCCGAAAAGCCTGAAATGTGCGCGTTGCAGGGTCCTTGCCCGGCTCGCGGGTTTTGACCGCGCCAGCCACGACTTCGGCCAGCTCAGCGGTGGTTCGAAGAGGGCCCCGTTCTTGTCTGCGACGATCAATCGCCTTTGCAATCTGCCCAGCAAACCGTTCTTCGCCATATTCACGAATCACCTCCGCCATGGTTTCTATGGATGCGTCTGTCAGCCAGTCGGCCACACTTTGACCACGCGTGGTATCCATGCGCATGTCGAGAGGACCCTCTGAACGAAAAGAAAAGCCACGCAGCGGGTTGTCGATCTGCGGCGAACTCACGCCCAGATCCATCAGTACGCCCGCCGCGCTGGCCGCAGGCATGTGGCCCAAGTGCATGAAGCCTTCGTGGCGGATCGAGAAGCGAGGATCGGCGATGGTTTGCGCCTCCGCAATGGCTTCGAGATCCTTGTCGAAGGCCGTCAGGCGTCCGCCCGCGGAAAGCTGCGACAACAGCAGACGTGAATGTCCGCCGCGTCCGAAAGTCGCGTCGATGTAGTGGCCGTCGGGGTTGATGCGAAGCGCCGTTATGGCTTCGTTCAACAAGACAGTGCGGTGTATCCATGTATCTTGCACCGTCTTCTTTCAGAATGAAAAGTCTCTGAAAACATCGGGCATCTCAAGCTTCATCTGCTCTGCCTCCTGGGCAGCGTAAGTCGCTGCGTCCCAGAGCTCGAAGTAACTGCCCATGCCTAGCAGCACCGCGTCTTTACTGATAGCAGCCGCTGTGCGCAGTTCAGGCGAAACCAGGATACGACCGGTCGCGTCCATCTCCACATCCATGGCATTGCCCAGAAAGATTCGCTTCCACCATTGCGCCTGCATCGGCAGCGAGGCGATACGCTCACGGAATTTTTCCCATTCATTGCGTGGGAAAATCATCAGGCAGCCGTGGGGATGTTTGGTGATGGTGAGCTGGCTGGAAGCGGTCGCGCTCAGCACATCGCGATGCCGGGTCGGCACAGAGAGCCGCCCCTTGATATCGATAGCTAAAGATGACGCGCCTTGAAACACCGTTAAAAACCTTCTGAAAACACTTTTCACCACTAAATTGCACTTTATCCCACTTTATCAGGAAGTTTTTAGCAAGCAAGCGATTTGAAACAAATTTTTTCAATGAAATCAAAGACTTAGACGCGTCTCTGAAAGCCGACTTTGGATTAAAAATCGTTCTAAATTAAGCACTTAGAACTGGCAATGAAAGTATTGCTTTAAACCAACGCCCGCACAGGCATTCCGCGCCAAGGGGCTTTGGCAACGATATCCCGTTTTGTTTGAAGGTTCCACGCTGCGCCAACTGCACGGACGCGCGGCATTGCCCAGCGCGGCTTTGGTGAGAACTCAATAGGCCAATAACGGCGTGTGGATGTAACTATAGAAAATGTAGCAAAAAGTCCCAAGCTGGGGCGTCCATCGCTGCCTGCTGGCGCGCCCGTGGCTGGGCGGCGTACCGGGGTGGCGAAGTATATGTGCCGCGAAAATCCAGGCTTAAGGAACCTCAGTCGACGCGAACAACCACCCTCGCGTGCTCGGCGATGCCGATCACGTTGAAAAAAGCTGCGACCAGGCGATTGACATCCAAGAACTGTATGGAGCGTTGTTCAGCCTCGCGGGCCGACACCCAGTTCAACAGTGCCCCTGCAGCAGAAAAATCGACTCGGATCAGATTGGCGCAGGAAATCAGCATCATGTCCGCCCCCATGAGCTTGCCCTCCAGCTCGTCCAGCGCCGCAATCGCATCGCCCTGGATTTGCCCGGACAGTTCAACTGAGAGCAAATTTCTCATCTGTGAACTCTGGACATCAAGCTGGGTGTCCCCGTCCATCGCACTGAGATCGGAATGCACGGAGTCACGGTAAACATCACCAATGATGGTTTGGCCACCCACGACGCCGCCTTGTGCGTCAAGCGGTTTGTACTCACAACGTGCGCTGCTCCAGGCCGGCGGAGAAACCTCGTAGGTCACACAAAAATCAAGCGCTACGAGTTCGAAATCATCAGGCCGGTGCGTGACACGCAGCGCCTCCATGCGCAGCTGCCACCAGTTTTGGTCGGTATCGCGGTTGCCGGAGGGCGTGGCGTTTTGCAGCACCTTTTGGAGTTGCACATCGCCCATGAAGCGCAACTGAACAGGCTGGACCGCCCAGCCACTGAATACCTTGCACAAAAGCGCAACAGCAGTCGCTTCTATGGTTTTTAGGTTGCTCCAGTCAAGCCGCCAGGGCATCGGCGCTTTGGCCATTGCCGCCTTGAGGGCTGCTACGGTCTGGATACCCAGCACCGACGGACAGATCCAGTCGGTGGTGGACCTATTGCCAGCTTTTCCTGCCGGCTCACTGAGCATTTTTACCAGGTCTGGCATGGAAAACCACTGCGGTGCCGAGCGGTCAAAGCGCTCGGCAAACTGGATCGCGGCTGTTTCGAATTTGTCGTGCTGGGCAGTGGCGCGGTACAGATCAAACAGCGTCAGCCAGGTTTCCATCTGTCCTGCACGGGCACCGTCCGGACGTAGAATTTCAAGCAAGCCTGCTTCAGCATCCGCATCGTCGCCATTGGCAAAGCAGATGGCAGCCTCATCAAGTTCCGCATCGTGCGCCGCGACTTCTTGCACGTCCACCGCCATGAGCTTGGAAGGTGAAAAACTGGATGGACTGCTGTCGTAACTGCCCCCCACACCCGACCAGCCACCAAGCGCCGGGGGTTTGGCCGGGGGGCTGGCTGACCTGGAGGCCGCCGGCACCATGGACAAGGCGGCAGGTTCGGTCGGCAACAGCGCCTGCGCTGGCATGGCTTCCGCAGCTTTTTTGGCTGCAGACTGCAGCCCAGCCGGGGCCGTGGGCCTGTAGGCCAAAGGCAGTGCGTTTTCCAGCAGGGGCGCCTGTGTCACGGCGGCATTGCCATCAGGCATCAGAGGTGCATGAGTCGAGTTGTCCGGTGCATTGCTGTTCTTGGTTTTCCACCATTGCATGGACATCTGTGCTTCGATCTCATCGATCTTCTTGAGCGTTGACGCCCTGTCATCGGGCCTGGAGGGCATGCTGCTCTGAAAGAACGACGGCCTGCCGCCTGGATCCGAGCCCGTACCCACCAAGGCTTCGCGTTTGCGCAGCTTGCGCAGCATGTCAAATTCGCGCTTGCGCACGAAGTCGTTACGACGCTTGCGCTCAATCATCTCCTTGAGCAGCTGTTTGCTCACCGAGTCGTCCTTGTCTGCTTGCACAGAATCCAGATCCGACCAGTTCGTGGCTGGATTGCGGACGAACTTGACCACCTTGGACAGCAAGCCTGATGCGGTATCTTCTTTGGACATGTCAGGGCGATAAAAAAGTGTTTAAGCCAAGAATCTGTCCGTCAATCCCCAAACATTTTCTGCTTGAGCTCGCGACGCTGCTGTGCTTCCAAGGACAAACTGGCTGTAGGACGTGCAATCAAGCGGCCCACACCGATCGCCTCACCGGTTTCGTCGCAGTAGCCATAGTCACCTGAATCAATCCGGGCAATCGACTGCTCGATTTTCTTGAGCAGTTTGCGTTCGCGGTCGCGGGTACGCAATTCAAGCGCGTGTTCTTCTTCAATGGTGGCGCGGTCTGCCGGGTCGGGCACCACGGCGGCATCTTCACGCAGGTGTTCGGTGGTCTCACCGGCGCTGTTGTGGATATCCTGTTTGAGCACCGACAGCTTGCGGCGAAAGAATGCCAGCTGCTTTTCGTTCATGTACTCGGAATCAGGCATGGCCTTGACTTCCTCATCGGTCAACTGGTCGGCCGGTTTGGTCTTCCAGTTGTTGGCAAGCTTGGGGTCTTTTTTGGCAGCCGCCTGGATAGGCGGCGCGATCACGCGTTCGGTCATTGTGGAGTAACTGGCTTTGGCTGCGTCAGGCGCATGGGTTGGCACCATAGGCGCGGGTGGGGGTGATTGGGCGGCAATTCGGGCTGAACTCCTTCGCCCGGGCTTCAGCGGCCTCGGAGCCATGAGCACCGGGGCCGGGACGGGCGCGGGGGCTGGCGGTGCCGCCTCGATGGCTTTGCCATCTTTGGCAGCGGGCTTGGCAGGCGCTTTTGCGGCAGGTTTTGGCAATAATTTCGGCAATGGTTTTGGCTCGAGTTGGGCTCGTTTGGCTGCGACTTTGGTCTTGGCCGACACCGGTTTGGCCTTTGCTTTATTGCTGGCTACCGGCGCCGATTTGTTCTTGGGCACGGCCTTGGTTAGCGGGTTGGCGGCCGCCTTGACGGCTTTATTGGCAACGGGTTTAGGCATCGGCTTGGCTTTGGCAACGGCCTTGACAGGTTTGACTGCCTTGTTCACAGCTTTGACCGCGGTCTTGGCTGCGATTTTGGGCGCTGGTTTGACTTTCATTGCTGGTTTGGCGGCTGATTTGGCCGTTGCCTTGGCTGGCATTTTGGTCATCTTCGCTTGGGCTTTCACAATGTGTCTCCTCTGGGAATCAGCCTCGGAAGGGCCCTCGGGGCCCTGCGGCTTCTTGGCCAAACTGCTGTCGGGCAGTCCGGCCCTTTCTGTTGCCAGATTTCCTGGTTGGTCTGCCAACTGCCAGTTTTCAGCAGCCACTTTAAGGCGGCTCTTCAGCTGTTTTTTATCTGGCTGGCCTCCCGCTTCGGATTTGCGGGTATTTTGGTCGGCGCGCGATTGTAGCGGCTCACTGACGCGCTGTGGCGCCTTAAAACCAAACCGTTGGAGAATCGAGACAAACATGAAGCCCTCCCGCCTTTTATAGGCTCTAGGCGAACAGCCTACCTCAAACCAGGCACTGCTCCAGGCCCTGCATAAAAATATCTTTGGGTAAGTCGATACCGATAAAAACCATCTTGCTGGTTTTCTTTTCTCCCTGGCCCCAGGCAGGACCGAGGTCGCTGCCCATAAGCTGATGCACGCCCTGGAAAATCACCTTGCGATCCGTGCCTTCCATGTTCAGCACACCCTTGTAGCGCAGCATGCGCGGGCCGTAGATATTCACAATCGCACCCAGAAAGTCTTCGAGCTTGGCCGGGCTGAAAGGCTGGTCCGACCGAAACACAAAGCTTTTGACATCGTCATCATGGTGATGGTGATGTCCGTGGCCATGCTCGTCCGCATGCGAGGGATGGTTGCAATGCTCGCCGTGGTCATGCCCGTGCTCATGATGATCGTCATTGGCAGACTCCTCGTCCTTGAGGAAATCAGGATCGATGTCGAGTTTGGCATTGAGATTGAAACCGCGCAGGTCAAACACCTCTGAAATCGCCACTTCACCGAAATGCACGGCGCGCTGCGGCGCACGCGGGTTCATCTGCGTCAGCCGATGCATCAGTGCCTTGACCTCGTCCTCAGCTACAAGGTCGGTCTTGCTGATGAATATCTGGTCGGCAAAACCGACCTGGCGGCGCGCTTCCTGGCGGTCATTGAGCTGGGTCGTGGCATGCTTGGCGTCCACCAGCGTCAGGATGGAGTCCAGCAGGTACTGCTCGGAAATTTCCTCGTCCATGAAAAAGGTCTGCGCCACCGGTCCGGGGTCGGCCAGGCCCGTGGTTTCAATCACCACGCGCTCAAAGTCTATCAGCCCCTTGCGTTTCTTGGCTGCCAGCAACTGCAGCGTTTCGCGCAGATCTTCGCGGATCGTGCAGCAAATACAGCCGTTGTTCATCTGGATGATGTTTTCGTTGGTGTCATTGACAAGGATTTCGTTGTCGATGTTTTCCTCGCCAAACTCATTCTCAATAACGGCAATCTTCTGGCCGTGGGCCTCGGTCAGGACGCGCTTGAGCAATGTGGTTTTACCCGAGCCAAGAAAGCCGGTGAGGATGGTGACGGGAATCAAGCTCATGGTGTTTGCCTAAAAAACGAAGGAGTTACAAAAATACGCCAAAGGAACCCAGAAAAGCAAGTTGGGAAGTTTAGCGGCCCGTTCAAGCCCCCTGAAGGACCCAGGGAACCCCTGCGAGCTACTTTACAGCTCATGTCAAGCCTTCAACGCCCTCATGCAGCACCGCTGGTTACTATGGTTTTCATAGCTGCTTATGCCCGACCTGATTGGGCTAGAGGCCTATTTTTCTTACAAATAGGCTACCCCGCCGGCCTTTTGACCAAAACCAGGCCCTTGAGGTATTCGCCTTCCGGGAAGGCCACCGTCATGGGGTGATCGGGCGCTCCGCCCATGCGTTCGGAAATAAAGGCGTCCACCCCCGCGTCGGTGCCTGCCGACGCCACGATTTTGTGGAACAGGTCGGCGCTGATGCCGCCAGAGCAAGAGTAGGTGAACAGCACGCCGCCCGGCTCCAGAATGGCCAAGGCCAGCCGGTTGATGTCTTTGTAAGCGCGGGCGGCACGTTCGGCGTGCTTGATCGTGGGCGCGAACTTGGGCGGGTCGAGCACGATGGCGTCAAAGGTTCTGCCCTCCTTCAGATACTGGCGCAGCGACGCGTTGACGTCGGCGTCCAGTAGGGTGGTGCGATTGGCGTCAAAGCCGTTCAAGGCCACATTGGCCTTGGCACGGTCAAGGGCCGGGCCGGACGAGTCAATCGAGGTGACATGCCCGGCGCCGCCCGCCAGCGCGGCCACGGTAAACCCGCCGGTGTAGCAATAGCAGTTGAGCACCCGCTCAAACTGCAGGCGGCGTGTATAGGCGGCAAATTTCTGGCGGCTGTCGCGCTGGTCCAGGTAGAAGCCGGTTTTGTGACCCTCCGCGACATCCAGGCTCAGCTTCCAGTCGTGCTCAGTGATGGTGATGCCGGTGTCGCCCGAGCCGGCCAGCCAGCCGGTGGCTTCCGGCAAGCCTTCGATCGAGCGCACGCTGGCGTCGGAGCGTTCGTACAGGCGCGTCAAACCGGTTTGCGCCAGCAGCGCTTCAACGATCACGCTTTTCCAGCGCTCTGCGCCACAGCTTGAAAACTGTGCCACCAGCGTATCGACATAGCGGTCTACCACCAAGCCGGGCAAACCATCGGATTCACCGTGGATCAGGCGCTGACCGTCGCTTTGGATGTCAAATCTGCTTCTGGCCTTGATGGCCTGGGCGATACGCGCTACAAAAAACGAAGCATCAATGCGCTGCGATTCGTTGAAGCTCCAGACCCGGGCCCGAATTTTGGAGCTGGGACTGAAAGCGGCCCAGCCCAGAAACTGGCCAGCGTGGCTCTCTACCCGTACCGTTTCACCCGCATCACCACCGCCACTGGCAATGGCGCCATCAAAAATCCATGGGTGGCGACGCAGCAAAGAGCGTTCTTTGCCGTCCTTCAGTCGAATTGTTTTCATGCCGCTATTGTCGTGGCTTGACTGCGAACCAGCCGGGCGTGCTGGTCGCCTTGCCGATGTCGGCTTGCGCCGCGCTCGCCCAGCCCCCATGGCGCTAATATTTTAATAGCTGCTAACGCCTGTATTTATTGGGCCATAGCCACTTTTCTCTTAAATTTTTGGAACGGATGTCTTGACCGGGACTTTGCCGGGCAGGCCGCCCGACAGGGCTCGCGGATGGGCCGCGTCATACACCTTGGCCAGGTGCTGAAAATCAAGCCGCGTGTATATCTGTGTGCTCGTGATGCTGGCGTGGCCCAGCAACTCCTGCACCGCGCGCAAATCACCGCTGGACTGCAGCACATGGCTGGCAAACGAGTGGCGCAGCATGTGCGGGTGCACCGGCGTCGCCAGTCCGGCCTTCAGGGAACGCTGCTTCAAACGCACGCGGATGTGCTGCGGCGTGAGCCGCGTGCCGCGCTGGTTAATGAAGAGGGCTTGCCCTCCTCCTGGCGTGCCTTCGCGGGCCCAGCTACTGCGTACTGCAAGCCAGGCCTGCAGGGCTTGCAGGGCCTTGCGGCCGACCGGCACGCTGCGCCGCTTCGATCCCTTGCCGAGCACGTGGGCCTCCGCGGCGTCCATGTCCACCCAGCCGCGCGCCTGCCCGCTGGCCCGCACATCCAGCCCCACCAGTTCGCCAATGCGCAGCCCGCAGCCGTAGAGCAGCTCCGTGATGCAATGGTCGCGCGCCTCCAGATGCGGATCCCCTTCATCGCCTTTAGACTGGTAGCTGGCCAATTGAACCGCCTCGTCCACGCTCAAGGCTTTGGGCAGGGGCTTGGCGGCTTTGGGCGCGCGTATATCCTGCACCGGGTTGCCGGCCACCAGGCCTTCGCGGCCCAGCCAGGTGTAAAAGCCACGCCAGCCCGACAAAATGAGCGCAATCCCGCGGCCACTGCGCCCGGCGCCGTGCATCTGCGCAACCCAGCGCCGCAGGTGGGTGTTGTGCACATCTGTCAACGCCACACCGGCTTGGGCGGCGTTGGCTTGCAGCTTTTCCAAGTCCAGGGTGTAAAGCTCCACGGTGCGTTGGGCCAGGCGTTTTTCAACGCGCACATGCTCGAGGTAGCGCTGCACCAGGGGATGCGATTCAGAGACAGATCCCGGCGTGGAATCAGGTTCAGGCTCAGAAAATCCAGACGCAAGAGGCGCTGTCTGCGTCATGGTGGCGCTTACTGGTTGGGGATCTGGGCGCGCAGACGCGACAGCGCCGCACCGGCCAGTTCGCCCAGGCGTTCGAGGAAATCGGTGCCCATGTCGCTCTGAAAGCGCTCGGGATCGGGTGAAGCCAGCACCAGCAGGCCCGACACCTGTGCGCCTTCGGGAACACGCAGGGGAATCAGGGCCACCGACAACGCTAGCGTCGGCTCAGGTAGCCAGGCGATGGCCTCGAACCCTGAATTGACACCGCAGTATGGCGTGGCCAACGACGACGCAAAGATCTGCGCATCGCTACTGACACCCGTGGCAAAGCGCTCGTCTGAGAAAATGCCATTGACGCGCCAGACCTTGATGGCGGCTTGCGGAATCTGGAACTCGGTGATGATCCCTTCAACGATGGCATCAGGCAAATCGCGCGCTTGCGGGGTTTGCAGCAGCTTGCGGGTCCAGCGCTGCATTTTGTCGGCGATAGCCACATTGTCCTGCCCGTGCCGGATCATGTCGACCACCCGGGTCTCCAGTCCCTTGATCTTCTCGCGCAACATACCGGCCTGTCGCTCCTGCAGGCTGACGGCGCGGTTGCCATGGCCACTGGAGAGCTGCACCGAAGCCAGCAGTTCGGCGTGCCGCTCGAAGAAGTCGGGCGTGTTGGCCAGAAAGTTGGCGATGTCGTCTTCGGTGATGGGGTGTTCAGTTGGATTCATGTCGGCATTGTCGCCAGTTTTGCGTGCCACGCAAAGACCTGCGTCTTGACCCACATCCGGGGCTGCGCCTCATCCACTCTGCAAAGCAAGGTATCAAAGCAGGTCGGGAACTTCGATCTCTGATTCAAACACCGTGGTGGCCGGGCCGGTCATCATGACCGGTGCATCCAGGAGCCTGTCGGACCATTCAATCGTGAGCTGGCCGCCGCGCGTCAATACATCGACCCGCGCATCAAGCAGGCCCCAACGTATGCCGGCCACCGCCGCCGCACAGGCGCCCGTGCCGCAGGCCAGCGTTTCGCCGGCGCCCCGCTCGTACACCCGAAGGCGGATCTGGCTGCGCGAGACCACCTGCATGAAGCCTGCGTTCACGCGCCGGGGAAAGCGCACATGGTGCTCAATCAGTGGACCGGTTTGCAGCACCGGCGCGGTGTCCACATCCTCCACCAGTTGCACCGCGTGGGGATTCCCCATCGACAGAACTGCTATAAAAACAGGAGCTGCTTGCGCCCGTCCTTCAAGGGCTAGAGGCCATTTTTTCCATGAACCTGCAACTTGCGGCGTCAGCCCGTCCGCATCGAACGGGATGCGCGCCGGTTCAAACACCGGCGCCCCCATGTTGACCGTCACGCGGCCATCGGCCTGCATGCGCGGCTCGATCACGCCGCCCAGGGTTTTGACTTTCACCGCGTCTTTGGTCGTGAGCCCCCGCTCGCGCACAAAACGCACAAAGCAGCGCGCACCATTGCCACACTGCTCGACTTCGCCGCCGTCGGCGTTGTGGATCACGTATTCGAAGTCGATGCCTTCCGCAGGAGAAGGCCGCACCGAAAGGATCTGGTCGGCGCCCACACCAAAGTGCCGGTCGGCCAGAAAACGGTATTGCGCAGGCGTCAGACCCAGCAGCGCACGGGTTTCGTCGAGCATCACAAAGTCGTTGCCCGCACCCTGCATTTTTGTAAATCGGATTCGCATGTGGGCATTATCCCCGGCGCCCGGAGCCGCCGCACCGAACCAAACAACGGCAAGCGTGGTGGCCAACGAACGCAGCGCCGGGCCGCCCCAAGCAAGTTCAGCCCCCTCGGGGGGCAGAGAGCTACACGCAGTGAGCGACTGTGGGGACCGTAGCTTATAGCCATAATTCACCATGCCCAGACTTTCCCAACTCCTTCACCCCCAGCGCGAACCCGCACCCACCCGCCCCGCCGCCACCGTACTGCTGCTACGTGACACCGCCCAAGGCATTGAAGTGCTGATGACAAGGCGCTCCATGACGGCCAGCTTCCTCCCCGGGGCCTATGTTTTCCCCGGCGGCGGCATTGATGCGGCGGACGCGCTAGCCCACGGACACTCCACGCGCAGGGCCAGCCAGAGCGACCTGCTTCTCACGCAGGCCATCGCCGCCATCCGTGAAAGCTTTGAAGAGCTGGGGGTGCTGCTGGCGCACCATGCCCACGGCGGCTATGCCACTACCCAAGACATTGCGGCGATGGACCGCAAGGCCCCTTTTGCGGCGCAGTGCCGGGAGCGCGGCCTCACGCTGGCAGGTGACCAGGTGTTTGTGCTGGCCCATTGGGTGGCTAGCCGCGATTTGGCGCGCCGCTTTGACGTGCCTTTTCTGGTGGCCCGCATGCCCGAAGGCCAGAGCCCGGTGGCTGACGAAGCCGAGCAGTTTGATCCGGTATGGGTGCGCCCGGCCGAGGCGCTGGCCCGGCATCAGGCCGGCGGTTTTTTCATGATTTTCCCGACCCTGCGCACGCTGGACAGGCTGCAGCATTACCCCCATGTCGATGCAGTGCTGCAGGCCTGCGCGACGGAGGCGCCGCTTTGGAGTTCCTGCCCGCGTGCCGGCCTGCTGGCCGGCCAGCAGGCGCGCTACATGGAGCATGAAGCGCCCTACGGCGAACTGGCACTGACCTGCCCCGACGGGCAGATCCTGCACCCGCTCGACTGGCAAACGGCGCAGCCAGTCGCGCTTTTGAAAAACGTCAGGCGCCTGACGGCACCCAACCCCGGCATGATGACCGGGCCGGGCACCAACAGCTATATCGTCGGTGATGCGGACAGCGGCTACATCGTGATTGACCCGGGCCCCGATGATGCGGGGCATATCCAGCGCCTCCATGCAGCCACGGGCGGACGCATACAGTCCATCGTCTGCACCCATTCCCACCCCGACCATTCACCGGGTGCCCAACCCTTGCAAGCGCTCTGCACCAGCCCTCCGCCGATTCTGGGGCTGGCCTCCAGAGCCACCGCGCTTCCTGATGCGCAGTTCACACCGGACCGAGAGCTATTAAATCAGGAGCTGCTCACGCTTACCAGTCAAGGGCTGCAGCATACTTTGAAGGTTATTTTTAGTCCCGGCCATGCGGCCAATCACTTGTGCCTGGTGCTGCTCGAAGACGGCCTGCTGTTTTCGGGCGACCACATCCTGAACGGCAGCACCACTGTGGTCAACCCGCCCGATGGCGAGATGACGGCCTACCTCACCTCGCTCGACCGGCTGAGCACGGCCTGCGACGAGCATCAGATCGACTTCATCCTGCCCGCCCACGGCCATGTGCTGGGCGCTGCCAAGCAGGCGATTGGACAGCTCAAGGCGCACCGCCTCAAGCGTGAAGCCAAGGTGGCGGCGGCCATGAAAGCCCAGCCCGAAGGCACGATGAACGACTGGCTGGCACTGGTCTATGACGATACCGACCAGCGGCTGTGGCCGGTGGCCCTGCGTTCCCTGCAGGCCCATGTGGACCGGATTCAGGCCTTGCAGGACCTTGCCTGAAGCTTAAACCAGAGGCCCCGCAGCATGCCGCGGTTAATACTTTTTTTATTCATGCCTTCAAAACCCCAGTCGTTCCAGCCCGCCTTGACCCAGATCATTCGACGTATTCACTTCAACTTTTCAGCGAGTATCTTCATTCCTTCCATCACGACACGACACTTCTTTCACACTGCCGGCACCCTGCTGGCCGGCCTTGTTCTGGTGGCCTGTGGCAAGCAGGAACCCCAGGCACCGGCCGCCTCGGCACCCGCGCCGGCAACCAGGGTGGTTGTGGTCGGCACCGACGCCGCCTACGCCCCTTTTGAATCACAGAACGAAAAAGGTGAGATCGTCGGGTTTGACATCGACGTGGTCAAGGCCGTTGCACAAAAGGCCGGCATTGAAGTGAAGTTTTTGAACCCCCCCTGGGAAGGCATCTTCAATTCGTTAGGCCAGGGCGACCGCGACCTGCTGGTATCGGCCATCACGATCACGGCAGAACGCCAACAGACCATGGACTTCTCCGCGCCCTATTTCGACGCACAGCAGCTGATCGCCGTAAAAAAGGATTCGAAGATCGCCAAATTCACCGACCTGAAAAAACTCAAGGTCGGCGTGCAAAATGGCACTACGGGCGACGAGGTCGTCACCAAGCTGCAAGGCAAGGAGAACGTTAACATCAAGCGCTTTGAATCGACTCCGCTGGCCCTGAAAGAGCTCGAAGGCGGCGGCGTGGATGCCGTGGTGGCCGACAACGGGGTGGTGGTGCATTACGTCAACAACAACGCGAACTCGCAGTTCAAGACCATCAGCGACACCAGTTTTGCCTCCGAGCAGTACGGCCTTGCGGTCAAAAAAGGCAATGCCGAGTTGCTGGCAATACTCAACAAGGGTCTGGCCGATGTCAAGGCGGACGGCACCTATCAGCAGATCTACACCAAATACTTTGGTGCTGCGCCTGCAGCCGCGACACCAGCACCTGCCGTATCAAAATAAATCTGGAAACTTGAGGTGGACGCGTCCGGGTGGAGCGTCCAGGTTAAAAGTGTGAAGCTCGCCGATAAGCCGGATTCTGTGCGCCGGGCTTCCTTGCGGTTGCCCGGTGTGACCGCCATTAATCTGGGCCGGGAGTCGCCCACCCGGCTCAATGCTACCTACCCGCACACTCCGGGGGCCCCGTCAACGTGTGCCTACTTGGTATTGCTGCGCGTAGAGATTGCCCGTTTCACCCGAACTGAATCGGCTCGTCTCTGTTGCTCTGATCCTCACCTCACGGTGGAGAGGTGTTACCTCCTACGCTGCCCTGTGCAGTCCGGACGTTCCTCCAGTGCCTGGTTTCCCAGATTGCACCAGCGGCGGTCTGGCAAGCTTCACGCTTTTATTATCGCACTGCGCCACAATACGTTCATCGCAGCCCACCACGACAAGGAGACCCCATGAAAGCCGACAACATTCTGCAGACCATTGGCAACACCCCCCACGTCCGCATCAACCGCCTGTTTGGCCCGCAGGCCCAGGTGTGGGTCAAGTCCGAGCGTACCAACCCTGGCGGCTCGATCAAGGACCGCATTGCGCTGGCCATGGTGGAAGCGGCCGAAAAGTCCGGTGCCCTCAAGCCCGGCGGCACCATCATCGAGCCCACCTCGGGCAACACCGGCATCGGCCTGGCCATGGTGGCGGCCGTCAAGGGCTACACGCTGGTGCTGGTGATGCCCGACAGCATGTCGGTAGAGCGCCGCCGCCTGATGCTGGCCTATGGTGCCAGCTTCGATTTGACGCCGCGTGAAAAAGGCATGAAGGGTGCCATCGCCCGCGCCCAGGAACTGGTGGGGGCAACGCCCGGCGCATGGATGCCGCAGCAGTTCGAGAACCCGGCCAACATCGACGTACACGCTCGCACCACGGCGCAGGAAATCCTGGCCGACTTCCCCAACGGGCTCGACGCCTTGATCACCGGCGTGGGCACTGGCGGCCACCTGACGGGCTGCGCCAAGGTGCTCAAGGCGGCTTGGCCGCGACTCAAAGTGTTTGCCGTCGAACCGGTGGCTTCTCCTGTCATCTCGGGCGGCCAGCCCGGTCCGCACCCGATCCAGGGCATAGGCGCAGGCTTCATTCCCAAAAATCTTGAAACCAGCCTGCTCGACGGCGTGATCCAGGTCGATGCCGAACCGGCCCGTGAAATGGCGCGGCGCTCGGCCAGCGAAGAAGGCATGCTGGTCGGCATTTCTTCAGGCGCCACGCTGGCAGCGATCGCGCAAAAACTGCAGGAACTGCCGGCCGGCGCGCGCGTGCTGGGTTTTAACTACGACACCGGCGAGCGCTACCTGTCGGTTGAAGGCCTTTTTCCTGCCTAATTTCAGAAGGAAAAAGGCGTTTGAAAAAGTTCGTAAACAATAGCCTTTTCCAGGTGAAAGGCGATAAATGATTACTTGGGACGACTTCACAAAACTCGTTGGAAACCTGCTCATCTACGGCACGCCCACTGTAGTGGTCCTCGGCGCGCTGTCTAAGAAAGCCGCAGAGAAGTGGGTCGAAACCTACTTTACCAAACGACAGAAGGAGTTTGAGCACGAGCAGGCCAAAGAACTTCAGCGGTTGAAGGTCAAGATCGACACCGTCATCCAAGGGGCGCTAAAGCTGCAAGAGCGCGAGTTTAGGGTCATCCCTGAGTCGTGGGAAAAGGTTAGCGAAGCTTATGGGCTTGCGATGTGGCTCTGTTCGCCCATGCAGGAGTACAGCTCGCTTCATTACCTGTCGAGGGAGGAGCTGAACGAGTTCGTGGAAAGATCTACTCTCCTGGAGACGCAGAAAGCGAAGCTCCGGGCGGCTGACTCCAGTGAAAGAGACAAGCTGTGGCAGGAAATGGACACATGGCAGCGTCGGAATAAGGTGCGTTCTGCCTTATCAGAAGCCGACCGCTTTGTGAAAGTAAATGGCGTCTTTCTGCCTGACTCGTTGCGCGACCAGTTCAACAGATTTGTAGAAACAATCTGGCACGCACTGATCAGCTACGACAATGGCTCTCAAAGTAGCCCCAAAGACTGGAAGATGATCAGGGAGAGTTGGCAGAAGCTCAAGGACGAGGGCGAGCCACTTCACAAAGCCATCGAGGAAGCAGTTCGCCGTCGACTCGTTGAGCAAAGTGAGATTGCGGAAGAGAAACTAACGGAGCCAGCATAGCTGCAGCAATGCTGTGTAGTATTTGGTTGTAATAACAAGGGGGTGAGAAAATGGGTTTATGGAATTCATTTGTTGGCGCCGTGACTTCGGCAAACGAGAGCGCCCATGCCGACCGACTTGAAAAAGAATTCGACGACAGTACAAACAAATTATTTGCCTTAGACAGGACGATGATCTACGAGGTGATAAGGCTTTTTTTGGACAAGAAGCAAGACATCCTGACTGAATCAAAAAACTGGTCTCAGGATGGGAAAATCTCAGTAGCCAATGTATTGCGAACCAAGGCGCGTCAAACATTTGACCTCAATATGGTTGAAGGCTATGCACTTTGGATGACCAGCGCTTGGCTTGAAAATGGCGCTAGGTCAAGCAATCCAAAGTGCTATCGGATGTGGAAAGACCTCGACGAAACCGTATCCCCATAGCTGTGACTGGCTAGCTGTGCCGATCTTGACGATCGCTGGCCAAACGCAACGAGCAAAGATGAGTCTAAGTTATTGATAATAAAGAAGTTTTTTCTCATTTTTATCTACTGTCCGCAGTTCAAACTGGAAGTTAATTTCTGCCAGCACAAGCGGTTGAAGTCCACAACTCAAGGAAGCAGATGATCTGTATTGACGAAGCGACTTTAAAGGAGGCAAGAATGGACAGTGTGCCTATCTCGCTTCTGGAGGTGCTCAATAGTCTTGATGCAGTGACTGCGCGGCTACTAGACAAAGTTCCGGACTGGCTGTCTGCCGAATTGTCCAATGACGGTGTTGCTATCTGTAGAGACCGTTTTGGACAATGGTTTCTTGAGCCGTTGAGCGACTGAGGAAGGACGAACCCAATGGCAATTCATTTTTCAAAC
The DNA here is from genome assembly GCA_002381615.1 of Polaromonas sp. UBA4122. GTDB lineage: Bacteria > Pseudomonadota > Gammaproteobacteria > Burkholderiales > Burkholderiaceae_C > Polaromonas. The sequence goes on from DFWY01000033.1 coordinate 146,538, forward strand.
ATTCCTGCCATTTACACACCGAATACTACTGTTGTGTTCCGAGCGCAGGTGCGTGTAACTTTAACGTGACGAGCGGTGACGGGCCTAATTCTTTGATAAGTAAGGAGTCCCCCTCTTTAATCCGTTTCTATCATTACGCCCTTCTGCTTGATAACTACAAGCCACGAACCGGACGACCATGCTGCGACTGACTGAAATCAAACTCCCGCTAGCCCACGCTGAAAACGCGTTGCAGGGCGCCCTGCTCGACACGCTGCACATCACGTCGGCCGACCTGGTCAGCTGCACAGTTTTCAAGCGCAGTTTTGATGCCCGCAAAGCCGTGATCATGCAGGTTTACATCGTCGATGTGGCGCTGGCCGACGCCGACCTTGAAGCCGCGCTGCTGGCCCAGCATGCCGGCAACCCGCACATTCTGCCCACGCCCGACATGGTGTATCACCCTGTGGGACAAGCCCCCGCCAAGCTGCCGCTGCGCCCGGTGGTGGTCGGCTTTGGCCCCTGCGGCATTTTTGCGGCCCTGCTGCTGGCGCAAATGGGCTTCAAGCCCATCGTGTTGGAGCGCGGCAAAACGGTGCGCCAGCGCACCAAGGACACCTGGGGCCTGTGGCGCAAAAACCAGCTCAACCCGGAGTCCAACGTGCAGTTTGGCGAAGGCGGTGCGGGCACGTTTTCGGACGGCAAGCTGTACAGCCAGATCAAGGATCCGCGCCATCTGGGCCGCAAGGTGATGAATGAGTTTGTCAAAGCCGGCGCCCCAGCCGATATTCTTTACGAAGCGCACCCCCACATCGGCACCTTCAAGCTGGTCAAGGTGGTGGAACATATGCGTGAGCAGATCATTGCTCTGGGCGGTGAAATACGGTTTGAGCAGCGCGTGACGGACGTGCTGATTGAAGAAGGCACTGGAGGCAAGCATATCCGGGGCCTCACGGTGCTGGACCAGGCCACCGGCCAGACGCACGAGTTGCGCGCCGATCAGGTGGTCCTGGCGCTGGGCCACAGCTCCCGGGACACCTTTGCCATGCTGCATGAGCGCGGCGTCTACATCGAGGCCAAGCCTTTTTCCATCGGTTTTCGCGTTGAGCACCCGCAAAGCCTCATCGACCGCGCGCGCTGGGGCCGCCACGCCGGGCACCCATCGCTAGGCGCGGCCGAATACAAGCTGGTGCACCACGCCAGCAATGGCCGCTCGGTTTACAGCTTTTGCATGTGCCCGGGCGGCACGGTGGTGGCAGCCACCTCGGAGGTCGGCCGCGTGGTGACCAATGGCATGAGCCAGTACTCACGCAACGAACGCAACGCCAATGCAGGCATCGTGGTGGGCATTGATCCGCGCGACTACCCGGGCGATGCGCTGGCCGGCATTGCGCTGCAGCGCCAGCTCGAATCGCACGCCTTTGTACTCGGCGGCGGCAACTATGACGCCCCTGTCCAGCTGGTGGGCGACTTTGTGGCGGGGCGCCCCTCCACAGCGCTGGGCAGCATCATGCCGTCGTACAAACCAGGGGTTGCCATCGGTGATTTGTCGTCTGCCCTGCCCGGCTACGCTATTGAAGCCATGCGCGAAGCCTTTCCGGCCTTTGGCCGCAAGATCAAGGGCTTTGACACCCACGACGCGGTGCTGACAGGCGTGGAAACACGCACCTCGTCACCCATCAAGATGAGCCGCGGCGACGACATGCAAAGCCTCAATGTGCGCGGCCTGTATCCGGCCGGCGAAGGCGCCAGCTATGCCGGCGGCATTTTATCCGCCGGGGTGGACGGCATCAAGGTGGCCGAGGCGCTCGCGCTCAGCGTACTGCACGATGTGGAACGTTTGAGGACGGCAGCCGCCTGATGCGGTTCGTCCGCCCCGCCCTTGCTGCAACGGATGGTGGATACTTCGCCCTCGCACGCCGCAAATGCTCGGCTCACTATTTCAGAACCTGCGCCGACCCGCGGGCCCGAACCCCAACCTGACAGAACTGATTGATGACTGACACCGCAACCCAACCCCCTACCCAAGAAGGCGCAGCCGCCCGGCCTCCAGCGAACCGCAAAAAGCCGACGCCCGCACGCAAGGCCAACCCGGTACTTGAGCAGCTTTTCGAGCTCTACCCGAAGATGTTCGGCGCGCAGTTCCTGCCACTCAAGCTCGGCGTGTTCCAGGACTTGCTGGCGCAGCACCCCGACCTGTTCAAGCGTGAGGAACTGAAAGTAGCGCTGGGACTGCATGCCCGATCAACGCGCTACCTGGAAAGCGTGGCAGCGGGCTACCCCCGTCACGATCTGCAAGCTTCTCCGGTTGAGCCTGTCGCCCCGGAACACGTTCACTACGCGATTCTGGAAGTGTTCCGCAGGCGTCAGGCCCGCTCGAACGATGACTTGCGTCCCTATGTCCGCGTGCAACTGATGAAGGCCATTGAGGCTTCCGGGCTGAGCCGTGAGGACTATACGCTGCGCGTGCGATCGCAGGATGAAGCGATGAACGCCCTGCTCGACGATGCTTTTGTCGAGCTCGGAAAACAGGCCGCCAAACGCGAAGCGCTGGTCAAGGCATTCGGGGCCAGTGGAAAGACGGCCGCCGAGTTCGCCGAGATGTACGGGATGGACCCGACCGAGGTGACCTGGATCCTGGAAAGGGCGCGTCTCGACCAGGGCAGTTAAGCGGCAGCCTTACCCTGCGACAGCCACCGGGCAATGCGGCGGCGCCACGCCACGCCATGAAAAAAGCCGACGCAAGCGCCGGCTATTTTTACGATGGGAGAAAAACGCTCAGCCCTGCGCGTTCTGCAGCGCCGCAATGCGCTCTTCAATCGGCGGATGGGTTGCAAACCATTTGCCCATGCCGCCCGTGATGCCCATGGCTTCCACGGCTTTGGGCAGTTCGCCCGGCTGCATGCCGCCCAAGCGGGCCAGCGCGTTCATCATGGGCTGCTTTCTGCCCATCAGCTGCGCGGCGCCTGCATCGGCACGGAATTCGCGATGGCGCGAAAACCAGGCCACAACGATGGCTGCCGCAAAACCCAGCACGATATCGAGCACGATCGTGCTGATGTAATAAGCCATGCCGGGGCCGGAGTTGTTGTTGTCGCCGCGGCGCAAAAAGCTGTCGACCGCATAGCCAATCACCCGCGACAGAAACACCACAAAGGTGTTCATCACCCCCTGGATCAGCGTCATGGTGACCATGTCGCCATTGGCAACGTGGGCTATCTCGTGGCCGATCACCGCCTCGATCTCTTCCTTGGTCATGCCCTGCAGCAAACCGGTGGACACCGCTACCAGCGAAGAGTTTTTGAACGCTCCGGTGGCAAATGCATTGGGGGCACCTTCAAAAATGCCGACCTCGGGCATGCCGATCTGCGCCTTGTCCGCCAGCTTGCGGACGGTCTCGACAATCCAGGCCTCGTCAGCATTTTGGGCGTCGTTGATCACGCGCACTCCGGCACTCCACTTGGCCACGGGCTTGCTGATCAGCAGCGAAATAATGGCGCCGCCAAAACCGATGACCAGCGCAAAACCGAGCAGCATCTGGAGGTTCAGGCCATTGGCCGTCAGAAAACGGTTGACACCCAGCAGGCTGGCGATAATGCCCAGCACCGCCACCACGGCAATGTTGGTCAGTACAAACAAAAAGATGCGTTTCATGAATTCTCCGTGGAGGTCGGTAACTAAAGACCAAGAAAAGGCTAAAGGCCGCTGTGAGAGTTGCTCCTGGCGATAAATGGGGGGATTTCAATCCAAATCAAGTCGCGGGATCGACCGCAGCGCAGGATTTTATGGCTTGTTTTTATCTGCGCGAGCGAAATACAAGAGAGTCATCATAAAAGGAAAAGTTCTCGTTTTCCAGCCACCAGCCGGGCACGCCCAGCACCGGCAAAGGCGCAAAAGGCTTGGTGGCAAGCTTGTCCGGGCTCAGGTCGGAGGCCACCCAGGCATCCATGCCTGCTATCGAATCAATAGCTGGTTGCGCCCGGTAGACATGGGCTGTGATGGGTTTTCTTGGATAAACCAGCTTTTCAAGCAGCGCATGGCCAAATAGCACGAGCCGCGCTTGCTGCCAGAGCGGGCGCAGCCCGACAAACAGCTGTTGCCAGTCCTTGGCTATCAGGGCGTCCCAGAGCGGCTGAGGCGCCGACAAGAAGGCCGCATTTTCGTCAAACACCGTCAAGGCATCGCGCACCGGGCCGCGCAGCGGCGCTACGCCTGCGGCGGCAATCTCAAAGGCCTGCAGCTGGTTGAGCTTTTGCTTGGTTTGCGGGAAGCGCATCCAGCACAGGCCATTAAAAAAGTCGTGCAATCCCTCACGAGTCGGGCATTGTTCGCTATTGAAAATATAGCGCTCGTAAGCCTCACCGGGCGGCAGTTCGCTTTGCGGCACAAACCGCACCGGAGCGGCCGACTCGTGGTTCAGCGCTTCGTGAAACGTCGCACCGGCCACGACGGCTTGCATCACCCGCTGCCCCGGCTCGCGCCAGAGGTCCAACCACGGCCGGTCCCAGTCGATCTGCGGCATTGAGGCTATGGAGGCTGGAGCGCCGACGGCCATCAGTTCCTGGCCGGCTTGCCATAGCGCTTGTCGCGCACCATCACCGTGGATTTGCCTTCGTCGGCAATATCAAACAGTTGGCTCGCCACCAACAGCTTGGTCAGCGTGGCGTAGCCATAGTTGCGGTGGTCGAACGAGGCCTGATTGGCGATCTGGGTGCCTACCGCGCCGACGCGCGCCCAGCCCTCATCATCAGCCGCCGCCTGCACGGCGTTGCGCAGCAGCATGACGAGCTTGGCGTCCTGCTTGAGCTGCGCCGGCGTGGCCCGCAAAGGTGCGGTGGCCACCGCGTCCGCGTCTTCCCGGCCGCCCGCAGGCGTGTCACTCGCCGCAACCGGCCGCAGCTTGTCGAGGTACAAAAAGCGCGAGCAGGCGTTGACAAAAGGTTCGGGCGTTTTCTGCGCACCAAAGCCGTACACGGCGGCACCCTTGGCGCGCAGGTGCATCACCAGGGGCGTGAAGTCGGCATCGGATGACACAATGCCAAAAGCGTCGGGCTGGTCGGTGTACAGCAGCTCCAGCGCATCGATCACCATCGCCATGTCGCTGGCATTTTTACCTTTGGTGTAGTCAAACTGCTGCATCGGGCGGATGGCATGCTCATGCAGCACCTCCTCCCACCCCTTGAGCTCATTCTTTTTCCAGTTGCCGTAGGCGCGGCGAATATTGGTTTCGCCGAAAGTCGACAGCTCATTGAGGATCAGGTCGATCTTTGAGGCGGGCGAATTGTCGGCATCGATCAGCAAGGCAACGCGGGGTTTGCGGTCCATCATTCGCTCCGGGTAGTTTCAAGCTTCCAGGTCAGGTTTTCACCCGAGCGCAAGGGTTTGAGTTCGGCCTCGCCAAATGCAAAACTCTCGGGCGAGCGCCAGCTTTCTTTCTTCAAGGTGATCGTGTCCTGGTTGCGCGGCAGGCCGTAGAAGTCGGCGCCGTTGAAGCTGGCAAAGGCTTCGAGCTGGTCCAGCGCGCCTACCGCGTCGAAGGCTTCGGCGTATAGCTCCATTGCCACGTGGGCGGTGTAGCAGCCGGCGCAGCCGGTGGCGTGCTCCTTGAGCTGCGCCGGGTGCGGGGCGCTGTCGGTACCGAGGAAAAATCGGGTATGGCCGCTGGTGGCCGCTTCAAGCAGCGCGACACGGTGCGCTTCGCGCTTGAGCACCGGCAGGCAGTAGTAGTGCGGGCGAATACCACCCGTGAAGAGTGCATTGCGGTTGTACAGCAGGTGGTGCGCGGTAAGGGTGGCACCCAGGAACCGGTCGGCGTCACGCACGTACTGCGCAGCCTCGCGGGTGGTGATGTGCTCAAACACGATTTTGAGCTCGGGGAAATCACGGCGCAGCGGAATCAGCTGGGTGTCAATGAACACCGCCTCGCGGTCAAACAGGTCAATGTCGGGCGAGGTGACTTCACCGTGCAGCAGCAGCAGCAAGCCTTCACGCTGCATGGCTTCGAGGGTTTTGTAAATCTTGCGCAGGTCGGTCACGCCCGCATCACTGTTGGTGGTGGCACCGGCCGGGTACAGCTTGGCGGCGACCACGCCCGCGGCTTTGGCCCGCTTGATCTCTTCAGGCGGCAGGTTGTCGGTGAGGTACAGCGTCATCAGCGGCTCGAACTTCATGCCCGCAGGCACGGCGGCCTGGATGCGTTCGCGGTAGGCTACGGCCTGGGCCGCGGTGGTCACCGGCGGGCGCAGGTTGGGCATGATGACGGCGCGGCCAAACTGCGCAGCCGTGTGCGGCACCACTGTCTGCAGCACCGCGCCATCGCGCACATGCAAATGCCAGTCGTCCGGGCGGGTCATGGTGAGGCTGGTGGCTGAAGTCGTCATGCGTTGAATTGTCGCACTGGTGGCGGCGCCTGACCACCATGCAGCGCCCTAAAAAAAGCCCCGGAGTGCGGGGCTTTGTGAGGGCAAGGGGTTGACGGGCTCAGTGCTGCAGGATCTTGTTGAGGAAATCCTTGGTGCGGTCCTGGCGGTTTTCAGGGTGGCTGAAAAACTCGTCTTTCGAACAGTCTTCCAGAATCCGGCCGCCCACGTCCATGAAGATCACGCGGCTGCCGACCTTGCGGGCAAAACCCATTTCGTGCGTGACCACCATCATGGTCATGCCCTCAACGGCCAGGCCCATCATGCAATCCAGCACCTCGCCCACCATTTCGGGGTCAAGCGCGGAGGTGGGCTCGTCAAACAGCATGGCAATCGGATTCATGCTCAAAGCCCGGGCGATCGCCACACGCTGCTGCTGGCCACCCGACAGCTGTCCGGGAAATTTGTCCTTGTGTGCCATCAGGCCCACACGGTCCAGGTATTTGAGGCCGTGTGTTTTGGCTTCATCGGCCTTGCGGCCCAACACCTTGATCTGGGCCAATGTCAGGTTCTCGGTCACGCTCAGGTGAGGGAACAGCTCGAAGTTCTGGAACACCATGCCGACGCGGCTGCGCAGCTTGGGCAGGTCGGTTTTGGGGTCATGCACGGCCTGGCCGTCGACAAAAATCTGGCCTTTCTGGAAAGGCTCCAACGCATTGATGACCTTGATCAGCGTCGATTTACCCGAACCGGAGGGCCCACAGACCACAACGACTTCGCCTTTCTTGATGCTGGTGGTGCAGTTGTTGAGAACCTGCACGTCACCGTACCATTTGGAAACTTCTTTCAACTCAATCATCTTATTCTCCAGTGTGCTCGTTGGAATTTACTGTGCTTTGACAAGTTTCTCAACGAATGATGGCGATCCTGCTTTGCAGCTGTTTGACCATGAAGGACAAGCCGAAGCAAATCACGAAATAAACCACCGCGGCCAGCAGGTAGGCCTCTTCGGGGCGGCCATAAATCTTGCCCGCGGTCGTAAAACCCTTGAGCAGATCGTAGGCACCAATGGCATAGACCAGCGAGGTGTCCTGGAACAGGATGATGGTCTGCGTCAACAGCACTGGCACCATGTTTCGAAATGCCTGCGGCAGGATGATCAGCCGCATGTTCTGGCCATAGGTCATGCCCAGGGCCCGCCCGGCGTTCACCTGGCCGCTTGAGATCGACTGAATACCGGCCCGCATGATCTCGCTGAAATAGGCTGCCTCAAAAGCCACGAAAGTGATCGTGGCCGAGAGCTCAGCGCCTATGGGATGCCCAATGAGGGTGGGCACCAGAAGGAAGAACCAGAGGATCACCATCACCAGCGGGATGGAGCGCATGCCATTGACATAAATGGTCGCGGGGATCTTCAGCAACTGCCGGCCTGACAAGCGCATGAGCGCAAGCAGGGTCCCCAGCACGATGCCACCAAGGGTGGCAATCACGGTCAGTTGAACGCTGAAATAAAAACCGTTCTTGACGAACTTGGAGATGATCTCCCAGTTCAGAAAACTCAGGTCAAGTCCCAGCATGTCAGTGGCCTCCGCCTGCAGTTCCGGCAACGATGTAGCCCGGGATCTGCATTTTCTTCTCAACGAAAGCCATGACGCGGTTCACTGCAAACGCTGAAATGGCATACAGGGCCGTCACGGCGATGTAAATCTCGACGCCGCGTGAGGTCTCTTCCTGCGCCTGCATGGCAAACATCGTGAGCTCGGCAATCGACACGGCAAACGCGACCGAGGAATTCTTCAGCAGATTCATTGATTCGCTGGTAAGCGGCGGAATAATGATGCGAAAAGCCATCGGCAGTATCACATAGCGATAGGTCTGGGCGGTGGTAAAGCCCAAGGCCATGCTGGCATAGCGCTGGCCGCGCGGCAAGGCCTGCACTCCGGCACGCACCT
>DFWY01000033.1:154976-155379 GCA_002381615.1 Polaromonas sp. UBA4122
GCCAGCACCACCAGCACAAAGCCGGGCACTTCCTTCATCGATGGAATCATCTTGGGCACCACGAAATACCAGAGAAATATCTGGACCAGCAGCGGGATGTTGCGGAACAGCTCAACCCATACATTGCCGAGGCGCACCAGCCATGGGCTGTTGGGCAAGGTCCGGAAGGTTCCCATCAGGGCGCCGAACAGCATCGCCACCACCCAGGCAGAGCCCGCAACGGACAGCGTCCAGCCCCAGGCATCAAGCATCCATTCCAGATAGGTGCGGCCGCTACCATCATCATTCAAAAATACCTGCCAATCCCAAGTCATCACGGCTCCAGCTAATGGTTGTGGTGGTTGTGTTGCTTTTCCACCGGACAGTAAACGAAAAACCCCGCCAGCGCACCATGACCGGCGGG
>DFWY01000033.1:155645-155855 GCA_002381615.1 Polaromonas sp. UBA4122
TTTTTCACCTTACCTGGCCAGAATTACTTCTGGACGTAGGACTCCATGGGCTTGTCATTAGGCGATGCCCATGCGGCTTTGATGCTTTCGCTCACAGGCAGGCCGACACGGGTGTTCTTTGGAGGAATCGGCTCCATGAACCATTTGTCATAGACCTTGGCCAGTTCGCCCGACTTGATCATGCCCTTGACCGTGTCATCGGCCATGCGC
>DFWY01000054.1 GCA_002381615.1 Polaromonas sp. UBA4122
GTCGATCTTGGACTGATCGACCTTGAGGCTCTTGGAGCCGGTAGTGGCGTCTTCGGCACGGCGATTGAATTTGGGAGCTTCATCCTCCGTTACGGGGGCGGGGCTCCTTGCCGGCGCGGGGTCAACGGCAGCAACTGGCTTGGCGGCCTTGGCAACGGGCACCTCGTCACGCGAGCTTGGCACTGCTGCCGCTGGCGGTTGTCCACCATCGTGGGCAGCAAGCCATGCCAGCAAATGGGCGCTACTGCCTGTGGCCAGGGCTTGCTGGAGTGCCGTTTCGATCTCGCACTGCGCGACATGATCGCCGATGGCCTTGCCGCAATTAATCAGCACACCCGCAGCCGCCTTGAGCCGTCCCGCTTGCCAGACGGGTTGGTCGTCGAGCATGAGAATCTGGCGCTGGGCGGCAAAGATGGCTTCCAGTGCCGTGGCATCTTCTTCAGACAGTGGCTTGAGGGGATTCGCCGAATGCAACGGCGTGCTGGCGCTCGCATCCTTCGCAGCCGTCCAATCCGGCGGCGCCAAGGTGCGGAGCGACTCGATGAGACTGCGCATAGCGGCGCGCTGGTCCGGCATACGGTCCAACAGCTCAATCAGCCAGCGCAAGGCCGACGACAGCCATAACTCGGGGTTGCTGAGTTGCAACATGGTTTGCGAAGCCTGCTTGAGCGCCTCCAGATCGCCAACCTCCAGATGCTGCAGGGCATCGGCGACGAAATCCTCATAGACCGGCCCGCCGTTGGGGTTGCCCTGGGGGATGACCAGGAACCACGGGTCCATGGCAATGATGCCCACTTGATCCGGCACGTAGCGGTAGTACTCGGCCAGCTCCTCGCGGGGAGCCGTCGTCAGTAACTGGAACTCCAGCACACAGCGGTAGGCATCGAGTTCGGCCAGAGGCGGCCAGGATTCGCGAGGCACGATCCGGCCCCACAGGACATCGGGCGTCTGACGGGCGGTAAAGAAAGGGTCGTCGCCCTGGAAGAAGCATTCCTCTGCCGGCGTGTAGGTGACCCAGTGCAGGGCATCGCCGTCCATCGCACGCCGGTAGGCTTCCATGCGGACGTCTTCCGGTATCTCGGCCAGCGACAGCTGGGCGGAAGCCGGCGTTGCCGGCGCCGCGGGCGATGCAAGGTCAGCAGCCGGTTGGCCGTCCTCAGCAACCGCCACTGACTGGCTCACGATCAGCGCCCGCAAGGCCCCCGCCAGACTGGCCGAATCGGCAGCGCGGGACGCATCGATGCGCCCGGCCGACTCGATCTCGTCGCACAGGAGCCCGACGAAGTCCATGGCATCCAGCAGTTGATCTGCCAAGCCCTGCGAATAAGCGACCCGGCCGTTTCTGACCTCATCCATCAGGTCTTCGCCGGCATGGAGCACGCGCGTCATTTCGGGAAAATCAAACAGGCCGCTGTTGCCCTTCAAGGTATGTACCAGACGGAACAGCTCAACCATCAGACCGGCGTCAGCCGGCGCCTGCTCCAGTTGCATCAGCTTTTCGCCGATGTCTTGCAGACACTCGCGGGCTTCGGAAATGAATTGTTCGAGCAAGGGATTCATGGGTACACCTCCCCGAGCAGCAGCCGGACATGCGTCAAGAGTTGCACGGGTTTGGCGGGCTTGACGAGGTAGCCGTTGGCCCCCGCCCGGTAGGCCGCCGTCTGGTCATTGGCAGCGGCTTCGGTGGACACCATGATGGCGGGAGCCTGGGGAATGTCCTCCCCGCGCAACTGGCGCAGGAAACCGTAGCCATCGAGCTTGGGCATATTGATATCCACAATGTAAAGATCGAACGGGTCTTGCAAGGCTTTTTCAAGCGCCTCGATGCCGTTCATGGCCTCTTCCACCACGTAGCCGGCGGATTCAAGGATGTTGCGGTGGTACATGCGTACGGTGGCGGCGTCATCAACAATCAGGATGCGTTTCATCGGGCCTCCAGGGATTTTTGATAAACAATGGCTTCAGGGAATTTGCGCACCTTGTACAGAGAGGAGATGCGGCTCATGGATTCCGAATGACCCAGGCAGATAAAACCACCGGGCCTGAGGGCGTCATAGAAAGTTTCGGCGGCCGCCTTGCGCGACACGTCGTCGAAATAGATCAGCAGATTGCGGCAGAAGATCACATCGAAATTGCGGTAGGGCCGGGTATCGGCGGGCTCCGCAAGATTCACCCGGGTAAATTCAACCGCCTGCCGCACGTCTTCGCAGAGCTGGTACTCGTCACCCTTGCGGGTGAAATACTTCGCCAGCCACGGCGCCGGCACATGCTGCACGGAACGGGGTGAATAACGCCCGGCGCGCGCCTTTTGCAGAATACCGGTGTCGATGTCGGACGAGATAATCTCCACATCCCACTTGCTGATGCCGGCCCAGCGCTCCATCAGGTACATGGCAACGGTGTAAGGTTCTTCGCCCGAGGACGATGGGATGCACCAGATGCGGATGGGACTGTTGTCGGTCTTGCGATTGGCGATATCCGGCAGCATGGAATCGACCAGGCACTGGAACTGGTAGTCCTCGCGCAAGAAATAAGTTTCGTTGACCGTCATGATGTTGGTCAGCTGCTGCAGCTCTTCGCCCGAAGCCTGAAAGCGCAACATGCTGAAGTAGCTGCGAAAGCTGTCGCTATCGGTGGCCTCGATGCGCTCCACCAATCGCTTGTCCACGAAATAGCGCTTGGTCGGCTCGAAGCTGATGCCGGTCTTGCGGTAGAAATACTCCCGGAACTTCTGGAAGTCATCGTCGTTGATGGCGATTTTTGTCATGGCCGTGTCAGTCTTCATGGATGCGGCTCAACGCCAGTTCGGCGGCGAACTGGATGTAGGGCTCATCGGCAAATCGGGCCTTGAACCGTGCGAGCGGTTCCAGCGCTGCCTCCGTGCCGACCTCGCTGAGCAAATCCAGCGCCGTGCCGCAGACATTGACGTGCGGGTCCGTTTCAATCACGTCGATCAGCCACGCCTCCACATCCGGGTGCCGCAGCGATTCGAGGATATTGACGGCAAAGATGCGCACGTCCGGGTCGGTATCCGCCAGCAGCCCTTGCATGATAGGCGCCACTTCGTCGGGCAGTTGCTTCATCGCCTCGATGGCCTCGTTGCGCAAGGCCGCGTCCTCGCTGCGCAGGCAATCGACCAGCCCCGCGACCGCGATTGAATCGCCGAGACGGGTCAAGGTGGTGAGGATCACCTCCCGCACGGACAGGTCGCCCTCCCGCTTCAGGCGATCGACCAGCGCAGCAGCGACGTCCGGGCAATTGACGAGATCCCGTGCCGCCCAGCGGCGGGCCGTAGGGTTGACGGCCTCCAGGCCCGCCAGCAGATCCGGGCACGCCCGCGCCTGTTGACGCTCTTCCTGAACGACAGACTCGGTGTTTTGCTTCTTGATGAAGGCCATTTAATTTTCCTTTTATCGCCCGGCCCATACATTGAGCTGGGCGGCGATTTTCTCCGCCGCCAGGACCAGGCTGGCGCCGCGTTTTTCGATCAGTTCCTTGGGCATACCGAACACCACGCAGGACTCTTCCGATTCGGCGATGGTGCGTCCGCCGCGTTGCTTGATCTCGGTAAAGGCGTCCGCTCCGTCGGAGCCCATGCCGGTGAGCATCACCGCCGTCACCCGTGCCGGGTCGCAGTGTTCCAGCACGGAGCGCCCGAGCAACTCCACCGAGGGGTGCCAAAGGTGCTGCGAATTTTCCGGTTTGGGCAGCACGGTGAGCTTGCCGCCCCGCATGGCCACCACCATGTCAGCGCCGCCCTTGGCGATATAGACCGTGCCGGGCTCAACCGGCATCGGTGACGCGGCCTCGACGACCCGTAGCGCGCAAACCTTATTCAGCCGCTCGGCAAACGATTTGGTAAATGCTGCCGGCATGTGTTGCGCCACCAGCACCGGCCAGGGAAAGTCGACGGGCAATTGCGGCAGGATCTCCTCCAGCGTGCGCGGTCCGCCGGTAGACACACCGACGACGACCAAGCCCTCTTCCGCGATACTACGGCGCACCGCCACGGGGGGGCCAGCTACAGGGGTGGCCGCAACTTTTTCACGCTCTTCACGCTCCTCGCGCATGCGCTGGGCCAGCCCCTTGACGGCGGGTCCTTTCCCCTTGATGCGCGCACGGGCAGCGGCACGCACCTTGCCAATGAGTTCCTCCGTGATCTTGTCAATGGACAGCGAAATGGTGCCGCCCGGCTTGACGATGTAATCCACCGCCCCGAGATTCAGCGCCTCGAAGGTGGCCAGCGCCCCTTTTTCGGTCAGCGACGACACCATGACCACCGCAACCGGGCGCTCGGCCATGATGAGGGAGAGGGCCGTGAGCCCGTCCATCTCCGGCATGTTGATGTCCAGCGTGACCACGTCCGGCTGAAAAACGCGGTTTTGCTCCACCGCCTCGCGGCCGTTTCTCGCCTGGCTTATTTCGAAGCCGCCAGCTGACGCAAATATCTGCGTCAGCTGGCGCCGCATCAGCGCCGAATCGTCGACGATCAGGAGCTTGATCACGGCCTCACCCCCCCACTGCGGCGAGAGTTGTAAGCTCTTCGCCCTCGACCAGATACGCGGGCTCAAGCAACTGCACCATGCGTTTTTGCTTCTCCATATTGGCCATGCGCGACAGCAGCCGCCCCTGCCCGCTGGAGAGTTTCGGCGACGGCTCGATGACCGCCTTGGGTATCTTGAGCACCTCGGCCACCTGATCGACGATGAAGCCGGTGCGCACGTCGGCAATCAGAAACACCATGATGCGCTGGTTGTCGGAACGCGCCACCCGCGGCAGACCCAGGCGCAGGCGCAGGTCGATCACCGGCAGCACGCTGCCGCGCAGATTGATGACGCCTTCGACGAACACCGGGGCCCTGGGCACATGGATGAGTTCCTCCGGCACGCGCACGATCTCCTGCACACTGTGGATCGGTACGCCGAATTCTTCTTTGTTCAGGCGAAACACCACCACCTGTTCGTCGTCGTCCAGGTCTTCATCCAGTTCGGCGGTGTCCTGGTCGGCTTCTCGCTTGATGTCGTTCACGGTACTCAATGCCTCTTTGATGGCGGAATGGTCGAACAGGTTGCGCACGGTGATGATGGACACCAGACGCTTGCCGTCGTCCAGCCGGCAGATTTCGGAAATATCAGCCATACCCCCCTCCTTGGCGAGCAGGGCGGGCATGGCGTCCACGAAGGTCTTGGCGACCCGCAGCACTTCGCTCACCCCATCGACGGCCACGCCAACCGAGGCGCTTCCCAAAGCCAGCACGACGATGCGGCTTTTTTCGTCCAATGGCTGATCCGGCAAGCCAAACATGCGGCGCAGGCTGACCAGCGGCAACAGGCGGCTGCGCAGGGTCATCACGCCGATGACATGCGATTCCGAGTGCGGCACATGAATGATCGTGTCCGGCACCTGGACGATCTCCTGCACGTCTTCGATGGCGATCGCGTATTCCTGTTCGGCGACGTTAAAGCTCACCAGTTGCAGTTCATCGCTCGCCGCCTCTTCCTCTTCGTCGTCCGCGGTACTGGCCGACAAAGCGCCTGCCATGCCGGCGCCTTTGGCGAGGCCGGCGATTTGCGAGAATTCACGCGCAATGAGCTTCTCGAAATCCAGCACCATGATCATGGCGTGGCCACCCACACCCTTGATGAGTCCGGAAAGCAGGTCGGTATCCACCGTGCTGCGAATCGCGCCCACATCCTCGATCTGGCTGGGTTCCACACCCACCACGCTGGCCACCCGGTCCACCACAAAACCAAGCGGCTGACCCACGTCCACCACCACCGCGCGCGTGGCGTCGTCAGGTTCCTGTTCGGGAAAACCGAACATGCGGCGCAGGGAGATGATGGGCAGCACCTTGCCGCGCAGATTGGCCAGGCCATCGAGCGTGGCCGGTGCCAGCGGCACCCTTACCACCTCGGGGAGGCGGATGATTTCCTGCACCGGCGCCATGTCCACGGCGAAGACTTCGCCACCGGTGATGAAGGTGACAAACTGCCGGGTTTCAGAGACCAGTTCCTCGAGACCATCGTCTCCGGAACGCGCCTCGTCCACCCGCTGTTCAAGTGTTTCTGTCGTCATGATGGCGTCCCTTTATGCTGCGCTTTGCAGTTCGTCGGCCAGAGAAGAGATTTCCTCAATGGCGGAGGCCAACTCCTCGGCGCCCTTGGATTGCTGCGCGGCAGCACTGGCCGCTTCGTTGGCCGCTTTCTCGGCTTCCTGAGATGCAGTGGAAATCTGCTCGATTCCCCTCTTCGCCTGACCGATGGCCGTGGCAATTTCCATGGATGCCGCCAGAATTTCGCGCGTACCCTGCTCAACCACGATGATGTCGGATTCGATCAGGTTGAGGTTGGCGGTCGAGGCCTTGGCCCCTTCCACCTCGCTGAGGGCGGATTTGACGATTTCATCAAGATCGGTGCTAACGGCAACAATCTGATCCTGCACCGCTTTCACCAGGTCCTTGATGCGATCGGCGTTTTCCGCCGAGTCGCGGGCCAGGTTGCGGATGTCGGTAGACACCACGACGAAGCCCTTGCCGAACTCGCCGGCGCGCGCCGCCTCGATGGAGCCGTTGACCGCCAGCATGTTGGTCTGGATCGACACCGTGGTGATGGCTTCGACAATCTTGTTGATGCGCCGCGACACCTGCTCCAGATCTTTCACCTGTTTGATACTGTCCTGCGTGCCCCTGACCGATGAGGTAATCCCGTTGATCAGCTCGTCCACCGAGACCTTGTTGACGCCGAGTGTTGCCAGTACCGCCTTCACCTTCTCGCCGCCATCCGTGGCACGCTGCTGCGCCACCTCCACGCCTTTTTCGATCTGGTTGACTGCCGCCGAGGATTGTTCGCATGCCGCTGCGGACGTCTGCGCGCCCTTGCGGATCTGTTCGATGGCCGCCATGATCTGGGCGCTGGCGCTGTTGATTTCCTGCACGGCGGAGGAAAGCTCCTCGGCGGAAGACGCCACCTCTTCGGCACTCTTGGCCACGTCGGTGGAATTTTTCAGGTCCTCTGCCAGTTCGGACATGGCTTGCGTCGCTTGCTCGGACTCGGCCAGTGCCTGGGACTGCTCCTGGACCGTCTTGGCCGTCTCTTCGGCGGCGGCGGATTGCTGCACGGCGGCGGCGGCAATTTCTTCCGAGCCCTTGAGCGCCTGGGCGGCGGCGGCGTCGGACTGCTTGGCGCCGGTGGCGATTTCCGTGATGCCGCGCACCACTTCAATCACGTCCGTGCGAATCGCCTCAAGCTGCACGGTGATGACCTTGCCTTTTTCGACTTCCCCTTCGATGGCCTTGGCCGAGTTGTTGATGCCGTCGGCGATGGCCTTGACGTCCTGCTGGATCTGGCCCACCAGGTCCTGAATCTGCTTGGCGCTCGTCTCCGAGGTTTCAGCCAGGGTCCGCACCTCGTCGGCCACCACGGCAAAACCCTTGCCGTGCTTGCCGGCGCGGGCCGCCTCAATCGCCGCGTTCAGGGCCAGCAGATTGGTCTGGTCTGCAATGCGCGCCACCGCCTTGACGATATCGCCGATGTTGGCGGCCTGTTTTTCCAGCTCCACCACCATCGCCACCGAGGCAATCTGGCGTTGCCCGGCCACGGCGACGTTGGTAATCAGGTTGGCGACGTCCGCAGAGGTTTTGGCAACCAGGGTCTGAGCGCCCTCCATTTTGGTCTGGCTGATGTCCGCATTGCGCAACTGGAGGGCGATGGCGCCGATGACCTGCGTGAAGGCGGTCATTGATTCCTGCGCCGCGCCGGAGGCCACTTCGGCGCCGGAGGCGATCAGGTCGGCTGCGCGCTTCAATTCTTCGGCGGCGGAGGCCGCCTGGTTGATGCCGGAAGACAACTGCCCGGTGGCGGCGGCGATGCGCTCCGCCGCCTGCTGCTGCTTGCCGAGCGTGCGCGCCCTCTTGCGCTGCACCTCTGCGTCGCGAGCGGACGCGCCGGTAGGTTTGCCGCTTTCATTTTCAGACGGGGCGGCGATTTTATAAGCGGGTTTCTTGACGATAGCCATGGGGTTTTTCCTTAAGGGTTAAGTTACGAACGGTGAACGGGATGAGAAGCGTTGAGAGGGTGTGCATCGAGCGCCTTGGCGGTGGAAGCGCCAGGGAGCATGACAGCGGCGGCGGATGGGTTGGGGTTGCTTGTTGTTGCGTGCATAAGCACTCCTTTAAATTGAGATGCGTACATCTGTTTAACGGCAAGATACGAAAAAACTTCATGGGAAAAATCCAAGGAAAACCCTAGCCAACCGTTAGTTAGGCTTATAAAGTTGGCCTTTAGCGCAGTGTTTACGGGCACAAGCGTATCAAGAGATGTCCCGAATACATTGCACTAACTGACGGTAGAACTCCCGGCTGTTCAAGGCATCGGGGGAAGCGTCGGCCTACGTCTTCGCTAACCCGAGCTACGACTCATGGCAACTCCACCCGCCCCGTAGCTTGGGTTAGCCCCCAGGGGCGTAACCCAACAT
>DFWY01000044.1 GCA_002381615.1 Polaromonas sp. UBA4122
ATGCCTTCCTGGTTGATCAGTTCCACCTCGGCCGGCAGGCAGACCAGCTTGACGTTGTGTCCAGCCAGCAGCAGCTTGCTGCCTAACAAGGAGCCGTAAGAGGCGCCCATGATGAGGATGTTGTAGGTTTTGCTCATGAAAAATCTCCGCGTTGATTACAAAGGGGGCCGGTAGATGCTGGGAAACGGTGTAAATCAGCCAACAAGTGTATTCTGTAGCTGCACTTCACAATAACGTTTCAACGATGTGGGATGGCGTTGAGCCTTCAGGGCAATACTGTTTTACGACGAAGGCCGCTAATCGAAACCAGGGCGTCGCAGGTTGATTTGTACGTACGACTCAGGTCGACTGCGGCTTCAAAGGCTGACTAATGGGAATCCGATCCCAATTTTCTCACTTCTAATTCGCGACACCGTTCGGGCTGAGCTTGTCGAAGCCTGGTACCAAGGGGGCGAACCCTTCGACAGGCTCAGGGCGAACGGGAAAACTTTGTCACGAATTCTGGAAAGATCAATAACTGGAATCACCCCCCCAAATTGCGCACACAGTCCCCAAATCGGACAGATTGCTTGCTAAAACCGGACAAGTCATTGACTCCCGACAGCCTGCTTGCCGACGGCGATTACAATCAAACGGCGCTGCTGATCCTGCTCGGTGCCGACGGCCGCATCGTTGGGCGCACCAGGAAAATGGGTGCCACCGACCCGGCCTTCCTGACGCGATCATCGCTATGGAAAGATTCGATTTGCGACAGGATGCATCTCATGACAATTACCAGGATTTTCCAATGACTCTTGCCTTGCCTGATATAGAACTATCCGAAGAACTGATCCGCAAGTTTGACAAACTCGGGCCCCGTTACACGTCGTACCCCACGGCCGACCGTTTCAACACCGCATTTACCGAGCAGACGTATCTGAGCTATCTCGAACAACGTGCGACAAACGCCAGTAACCCGCCTTTGTCGATCTACGTGCATTTGCCATTTTGCGAATCGCTGTGTTATTTCTGCGCATGCAACAAGATCATCACCAAGGACCATAGCCGGGTAGCTGAGTACCTGCGCTACCTGGACAAGGAAATGGCGCTGGTGGCCTCGCATATTGGCAGCGACCGCAAAACGGTGCAGTTGCATCTGGGCGGAGGCACACCCACTTTCTTCAATGCTGACGAATTGCGCCAGCTGATGAGCATGCTGCGTAGTCACTTTGACTTCGCGGCTGACGCCGAGCTGGGCGTTGAAATCGATCCGCGTACCGTCCAGGACGGCACACTGGCCCTGTTGGCCGAGCTCGGCTTTAATCGCAACAGCTTCGGTGTGCAGGACTTTGACCCGGCGGTGCAGCAGGCCGTCAACCGCATTCAGCCTCTCGACATGGTGGAAAAGGCGGTTGAGGAAAGCCGTAAGGCAAACTTCCAGTCCATCAACGCCGACCTGATCTACGGCTTGCCGAAGCAGACGCTGGAAAGCTTTGGCCGAACGCTGGACAGCCTCATTCGCCTTGCACCTGACCGCATCGCGCTATACAACTACGCGCATTTGCCCAACCGCTTCAAGGCGCAGCGCCAGATCGTCGAAAGCGACCTGCCTTCGGCCGAAGAACGCCTGCAGATCTTCCTGATGTCGATGCGCAGATTGCTCGATGCCGGGTACGTCTATATCGGACTGGATCATTTTTCGAAGCCCGATGATGAATTGAACCAGGCGCGTCTGAACAAAAGTCTGCACCGCAATTTTCAGGGCTACACCACGCGGGCTGAGTGCGACCTGATCGGCTTTGGCGTTTCCGCCATCGGCAAGGTCGGCAACTCGTACAGCCAGTCGGTGCGGACCGTGAATGCTTACTACCAGCACCTCGACGAGGGCCACCTGCCGGTTGAAAAAGGTTTTGAATTAAGCAGCGACGATTTGCTCAGACGCCAGATCATCATGACCTTGATGTGTAGCGCACCGGTTGAAATCGACACCATCAACAGCGCCTATGGCATCGATTTCAATGCGTATTTTGCACGCGAGATGTCCCTTCTAAGGCAATACGAAGATGCCGGGCTGATCACCATCGACCCGACGGCTATCCGGGTCACCGCAAAAGGGCGTCTGTTCGTGCGTGCCAGCGGTATGGTGTTCGACAAATACCTCACTCAGCCAACAATGTCAACCTATTCCAAGTTGATTTGAGGGTTGTACAAGTTGCAAAACCACCCCGGTTGCCGGGGATGCATGCTATGTCGGAGGCAGTTCTGACGAATCTTTGCCTGTGCGCTGTGGCTACTTTTTGGTCTTCGCTTGTGCATGGAACCGCAGTGGCTTGATCACCCCGCCATTGCCGGTGCGGCCGCCGCGCTTTCTGAGCAGATTTTCCAGCGTCACGTCATCCAGCACTTTCAAGTAAGCCGTGGTGGCTGCACCCAAAGCGTCCTTGAGCGCGCAGGCCGACGCATAGGCGCAGCTGGTGTTGTCGCTATCGAAACACTCGGCCATGTGGAAATCGGTTTCTGTTTGGCGCACAACCTTGCCGATGTTGATCTCTGCAGGCTCATGGCCCAGCTTGATCCCGCCGTTTCGTCCGCGCACGGTTTCCACCAAACCGAGCTGCCCGAGCTGATGCACTACTTTAGTCAGGTGATTCTTGGAGATGCCATGCAGATCGGCGATGTCCTGGATCGTGACCATGCGCTCGCGGTTGACGGCCAGGTACATCAGGGTGCGTAGCGCGTAGTCGGTGTAGGTGGTCAGTCTCATTGCGCGATGAAAGTTCGGTGAGAGAGAAGGTGGCGTGTCATTTCATGCCTATTTAATGCTGGATTGATTTTATAGGTTTACCGCCTTCTTGTGGCAACAGCGGTTCAGGATTCTTCATGTGCGCGATTTAAGACGCATTTAAATTGCATGTTCAATAAGATGCATATAGAATCCACCTTTGATTGGATTCAATCCGTCACCTTTTTATCAACACCAACAAAGGAAATTTGCCATGCAGGCTACGCGCAAACTCTGGACCTGGCTCGCTGTCATCTGTGTACTGTCTTTTGCCGTTTTGGGCTGGGTCGGTACAGAGATTTATCTGACAGCGCCGCCCATTCCCAAACAAGTCATCAGCACCCAGGGAGCTGTGCTATTTTCAGAAGGACAGGTTCAACGCGGTCAGGAAGCCTGGCTTTCCGCCGGCGGTCAGCAGTTGGGTTCGGTATGGGGTCATGGCAGTTATGTCGCGCCGGATTGGTCGGCCGACTGGCTGCATCGTGAGGCGCTGGCCTTGCGCACCGTATGGGCGCAGCGTGATTTTGGCAAACCCTTTGAGCAACTGGGCGTCGGCCAGCAAGCCGAATTGAACGCCCGGCTCAAGAGCGAGATGCGGCGCAACACCTACGATGCTGCAACCGGCACCATTACGCTGTCGCCGGAGCGCGCCGAGGCCGTCCAGCAAGTGGCAAAGCATTACACCGGCTTGTTTGGCGATGATGCGTCACTGGACAAGCTGCGCGAACAATATGCGATGAATGCCGGATCCTTGCCGGACCCCGCTGATCTGCAAGCGCTTCCGGCCTTCATATTCTGGTCAGCATGGTCGGCCGCGACCGATAGGCCAGGTGAGACCGATCTCAGCTATACCAGCAACTGGCCGCACGATGCGCTGGTCGACAACACGCCGACCGCCGGTGCGGGCATCTGGTCGATTGCCAGCGTCATTTTCATGATCGCCGCGATTGCCGGCATGATTTTCTACCACTCGACAGCCAAGGAAGAGGGCGATCCAACCCCGCCCAAAGCCGATCCCTTGTTCGACCTGAAGCCGACACCGTCGATGAAGGCGACCAGGAAATACTTCTATGTGGTGATCGGCCTGATCCTGGCGCAAGTTGGCATGGGCGTGATTACCGCCCACTATGCCGTCGAGGGTCACACTTTCTTCGGCTTCCCGCTGGCGCAGATCCTGCCCTTTACGGTGAGCCGCACCATCCATACCCAGTTTGCGGTGTTATGGATTGCCACCGCCTGGCTGGCCACCGGTCTGTATATCGCCCCGGCGATCTCGGGCCATGAGCCCAAATACCAGAAACTCGGCGTCGACGTGTTGTTCTATGCCCTGCTGTTCATCGTGGTCGGCTCGACCGCCTTCGGCTGGCTCGGCAGCTTGCAGCATCTGGGCAATACTTTCAGTTTCTGGATCGGCAACCAGGGCCTGGAATTCACCAGCATGGGCCGCATTTGGCAAATCCTGCTGTTTATCGGCTTGCTGTTCTGGGTGACGCTGTTGGGACGCGGCCTGCTGCCCGCATTGAAAAAGCCCTCTGAGAGCCGCGGCCTGATTGCGATGGTATTCCTGGCCGCACTGTGCATCGGCATCTTCTACGCAACGTCGTTGACCTGGGGCCAACATACCCACTACTCGATGATCGAGTACTGGCGCTGGTGGTTGGTGCACTTGTGGGTGGAAGGCTTCTTCGAAGTATTCGCCACCGCGGTCATTGCACTGTTGTTCACTCGTCTCGGCTTGATCCGCGCCGCCACCGCCAACAGCGCGATCGTGCTGGAAACCATCGTGTTCCTGTTCGGCGGAATTCTGGGTACATTGCACCATCTGTACTTCACCGGCACTCCGACCTTCGTGATTGCCATCGGTGCCATGTTCTCGGCGCTGGAAGTGGTTCCGCTGGCGATGATCGGCGTCGAAGCCTATCGCAACTATCAACGCTCCAAGGCTGCGCCCTGGGTGCAGGCCTACAAGTGGCCAATCCTGTGCTTCATCGCCGTGGGTTTCTGGAACGTCGTCGGCGCCGGGTTGCTGGGTTTCTCGATCAATACGCCGATCGCGCTGTATTACATGCAAGGGCTCAACATGACCGCCGCCCACGCCCATGCGGCGCTGTTCGGTGTGTATGGCATGCTGGGCATCGGGCTGCTGCTGTTTTGCCTGCGCGGCCTGTCGGATCGTGCTGCATGGTCTGACAAGCTGCTGCAGCCGATGTTTTGGTCGCTCAATATCGGGCTGGCCATGATGGTGTTCATCTCACTGGTGCCCGCCGGCATCTACCAGGCCTGGGCCAGCGTGACCAAGGGCATGTGGTTTGCACGCTCACCGGAAGTTGTGCATTCGAAGCTGATGGAAACCCTGGTATGGATGCGGGTGCCGGGCGATGTGGTCTTCGCAATCGGCATGCTTTTCCTGGCCTTGTTTGCAATACGTTTGCTGAAGGGAGCCAAACGCAATCAGCCGACACGGCTATCTGTAGCACCTGTGGCGCGCGCCAAAGAGGCTTGACCACGTTTTATCAACAGTGCTGAAGGGGGGCTGGTCCAGGCCAGCCTCTTTGATTCACTACACAATAGAAGTATTACCATGACACACAATTGTTCCCTTCCTGTTATCGCTGAAGGCGTTTACCCGTTCGATGCACGCGGCGTCGCCAAACGATTCCGGCACGCCGCGATCTTTGGCGCGCTGGATGCGCTGCAAGCCGGCGAGACCATGCGCTTTTGCAATGACCATGATCCATTACCCTTGCTGTCACAGATCAATGGCCACTTTGGCCCCCGTGTCAAGATTGCCTATGTCTCGCGTGCACCGGGCGAAATCGTGATTGACTTCCGGGTGGCGGAATAATCCTCCAGACTGCGCTGTGAACTACCTTGCGATCAAATACCTTCACATCACCAGCGTTGCGCTGAGCGGCAGCTTTTTTTTATTGCGCGGGTTCTGGATGCTGCGTGAATCCGACATGCTGCAGCAACGCTGGGTCAAGGTTTTGCCGCATATTATCGACACGCTGCTGCTGAGCAGCGCACTGATCATGGTTTTTTGGAGTGCCCAGTATCCCTTTGTTCAACCCTGGCTGACGGCCAAGGTTGTCGCACTGATCGCTTATATCGGGCTCGGCACTGTCGCACTAAAACGCGGCAAAACCAAGGCGGTGCGAACTTGGGCATGGCTGGCCGCACTGGCGACATTTGCCTATATCGTGGCGGTAGCGCTAACGAGGCAGGCAATGATCTTTTCTTGATGTCCCTGCTCGGTCAGCCAGACGCTGTTGCGGCCTTCGCCGCCGCCCGGTACCAGCACTCGGCTGGCGGGCGCTTCGTCACTGACGTTCTGACACCTTGGCGCAGGCCCGCTGCCGGGCCTCAGGCATAGCGCTGTACAAGGCGGTACTGGCCCGCCGGTTCACGCATGGACTCCACCAGCGCATAGCCATGCACCTGCCAGCGCAGCACGGGATCCTGGGCGGGTGGCACAGCCCCGGCGGCACGACGCGCGAGCGTGATGTGGGGGCGAAAGTCCAGGGTGTCGCTTGGCAGTTCAAGGCGCTGCAGGGCCTGGCGCAGTGCGCCATGCAGCTGCAGCAGGCCGGCGGGTCTTGCATCCGGCTGCAACACGGCGGTGCCGTGACGCCACAGGCCGGGGTGGCCAAAGTTCAGTTCGAAGGGCTCGAACGGCACCTCAAGCCCCTTTTTGAGCTGGTTCAGGCGATGACGCGGGACGTTGCCGATAAAGTGCAGCGTCAGGTGCAGCTGCTCTGGCCGCACCAGCGACGCCTGGGCGTTCCAGTGCCATGCATCGCGGTATGCGAGCAAGGCGGCCCGCACGCGAGGCGCAGGCCAAAGCGCAAGAAACAGCCGGGCGGTGTGGTCCAGGGCGAGCGGGGGCGGGGTGGTACGCACGCAAAAATTTTATCTGCATGGCCACACAGCGGCTGCGCCCACAGAAACGTGGATCAGGCCGGTAGCTGTACAAGAACCGCTCTATGAGCGCAGAATCACCCGTGCGCGCCGCCATCACGCGTCGCCATCAAGGAGCTTGTCGTGAGTCGCAAAACACCTATCGAGCGCTACCGCAATATCGGCATCAGCGCCCACATCGACGCCGGTAAGACCACGACGACCGAGCGCATCCTGTTCTACACCGGCGTGAATTACAAGCTGGGCGAAGTCCACGAAGGCACTGCGACCATGGACTGGATGGAGCAGGAGCAGGAGCGCGGCATCACCATCACCTCGGCGGCGACGACGACGTTCTGGAAAGGCATGGCCGGCAGCTACCCGGAACACCGGATCAACATCATCGACACGCCGGGCCACGTCGACTTCACAATCGAGGTCGAGCGCTCGATGCGCGTGCTCGACGGCGTGGTCATGGTTTACGACGCGGTCGGCGGCGTGCAGCCGCAGTCCGAAACCGTCTGGCGCCAGGCCAACAAGTACAAGATGCCGCGCATCGCCTTCGTCAACAAGATGGACCGTGTGGGCGCCGACTTCTTGCGCGTGCAGCGCCAGATCGGCGAGCGCTTGAAGGGCGTGGCGGTGCCGGTGCAGATCCCGATTGGCACGGAGGAGCATTTCCAGGGGGTGGTCGACCTCGTGAAGATGAAAGCCATCATCTGGGACGAGGCCAGCCAGGGCGTGCGCTTTGACTATGGCGAGATTCCGGTCGAGCTGGTTGACTTGGCGAAAGAATGGCGCGAGAAGATGGTCGAGGCTGCCGCCGAAGCGAACGAGGATCTGCTGGGCAAGTACCTGGCGGGCGAGCCCTTGAGCGAAGTCGAGATCAAGCAGGGATTGCGCCAGCGCACCGTCGCGGGCGAAATCGTTCCCATGCTCTGCGGCAGCGCCTTCAAGAACAAGGGCGTGCAGGCCTTGCTCGACGCCGTCATCGACTACCTGCCCTCGCCAGTGGATGTGCCGGCAATTCTGGGCCATACCGTGGACGACAAGGAAGCCGAGCGTCATCCGGGCGACGACGAGCCGTTTGCGGCACTGGCCTTCAAGATCATGACGGACCCGTTCGTCGGGCAGCTGGTCTTCTTTCGCGTCTACTCGGGCGTCGTCAATTCAGGCGACACCGTCTTCAACCCGACCAAGGGCAAGCGCGAGCGGCTAGGCCGCATCCTGCAGATGCATGCCAATGTGCGCAACGAGATCAAGGAGGTCCGCGCGGGCGACATCGCGGCGGCGATCGGCCTGAAGGATGTGACCACCGGCGACACGCTGTGCGACCTGGACCATGTCATCATCCTTGAGCGCATGAGCTTTCCCGAGCCGGTGATCTCGCAAGCCGTCGAGCCCAAGACCACCGCCGACCAGGAAAAGATGGGGATGGCCTTGAGCCGTCTCGCGCAGGAAGACCCGTCGTTTCGCGTGCACACCGACGAAGAATCCGGCCAGACCATTATCGAAGGCATGGGCGAGTTGCACCTCGAAATTCTGGTTGACCGCATGAAGCGCGAATTCGGCGTGCAAGCGAGCGTCGGCAAGCCGCAGGTCGCCTACCGAGAAACCATCAAGCAGGCAGTCAGCGACGTCGAAGGCAAATTCATCAAGCAATCGGGCGGGCACGGCCAGTACGGCCACGCGGTGCTGAACCTCGAACCCCTGCCAGCGGGCCAGGGTTACCAGTTTGTCGACGCGATCAAGGGCGGCGTGGTGCCGCGCGAATACATTCCGGCGGTCGACAAAGGCATCCAGGAGAGCCTGAGGTCGGGCGTGCTCGCGGGCTACCCGGTGGTCGACGTGAAGGCCACGCTGGTGTTCGGTTCCTACCACGATGTCGACTCGAATGAAAACGCCTACCGCATGGCCGGCGCGATCGCGTTCAAGGAAGGTATGCGCCGTGCCAAGCCCGTCCTCCTCGAACCGATGATGGCGGTCGAAGTCGAGATGCCGGAAGAATACATGGGCCACGTCATGGGCGATCTGTCCTCGCGCCGTGGCAGCATCCAGGGCATGGAAGACATCGCCGGCGGTGGCGGCAAGCTGGTGCGCGCCGAGGTGCCGCTGGCGGAAATGTTCGGCTACTCGACCTCGCTGCGTTCACTCACGCAGGGCCGCGCCATCTTCACGATGGAGTTCAGGCACTATGCGGAAATGCCCCCCAGCGTTTCCGCAGCGATTGTGAACCTCAAATAAATCGCATGGCCGCGCGTCACACGAGGGTAGGGCCGTTCACTGGCGCGAATGCAGCGGATGGTGTTGCCCGCGGTGTCTTGCACGATGGCATGAAGCCATATTCGCCAATGCTCCTCTTGGGCTGGCAAATCGTGCCGCCGGCAGGCGCCACACGGGTGGCTTCCGCTCTTGGCGCGCAACACAAGCAAACAGTTTTCCGAACTTCAGGGGATATGCTAGTGTGGTGTTGCACGCTAGCTGGCACATAAAACCGTGTCTTTTTTCCCATGGCGGCGTTGCAAATCCTCGCAATAGTGGAACTATTGCTGCGGTTTGCGCCTTGCCATGAACAAAAATCCCTCAGTTTTATTTGTGCCATCAAGCATGCAACACCACACTAGGTGGTTTCCTGGAACTTTCATTTTTTTGGAGCAGTAGTTATGCGATCAAATCGCCTTAAAGAGATGTGCCAAAGGCAGGAAGCGGCCGTCAACGCATGGCTGTCCATTCCATCGTCCTATTGCGCTGAAGTCATGGGGCATCAGGGCTTTGATGCGGTGACCATCGATCTCCAGCACGGCATGATCGGCTTTGAACAGGCGATTGGCATGTTCCAGGCGCTGTCAGCGACACCGGTGCTGCCCTTGGCACGTGTTTCCCGCAACGATCCGGCTCTGGTGATGCAACTGCTTGACGCCGGCGCCTACGGCATCATTTGCCCCATGATCTCTTCTGTCGAGGAGGCGCGATCGTTGGTGTCGGCGTGCCGCTACCCGCCGGTGGGGACGCGCTCCTTCGGGCCAGCCAGAGGACTACTTTACGGTGGCCCGGATTATTTTCAGGGGGCCAATGATGAAATTCTGGTATTGGCCATGATTGAGACCCGCCAGGGGCTCGACGCTCTGGATGCCATCCTGGCGGTCGAAGGTCTGGACGGGATTTTTGTGGGACCCAACGACCTGGCACTGGCGCTGGGCAAGACGCCAAAGTCGGAGCCCGACGATCAAGACGTTCGCCAGGCCATCGCCCACATCTGTGAACGGACCCGCGCGCACGGAAAAATTCCAGGCATTTTCTGCTCCACCGGAGAAGCCGCCGCTCAGCGCATCGCGGAAGGATTCTTGCTGGTAACACCGGGGAATGATGTGGGGCTGTTGTCCCAGGCGGCTCATCGTGCAGTGCAGGTCGCCAAAGGTACTCAGCCCTCAAAACAAGGCGCAGGCTCGGGTTACTAAACTGGACGAAGAATCTTTCGAGTGAGTTAATGAGAAGCTGACCTCGAATCCATAATTGGAGTCTGACCCCAAATGCACAGCACCCTCGGGCGTGTCCAACTGCCGTTTCTAGGATGAAGTCGCGACGTAAATACCGGGTAAATCTCTGTTTGTCTTACACAGCGTTAACAAATGCAGGGCAACAATGAACTTTCTGAATCACAGAGACGCCTTAGGCCTTAGAACAGCAGCGATTCAGCAGCAGCAGCTCGCGCAGCCGTTTGTCGAACCTGGAATTCGTTCCAGCTACTGCAAATTTCTCAATGTGTTGTTGGCCAGTTCATCCACAAAGTCGGGAAACCTTATGAAATCGAAATTCTTCACTGCTTCATTATTGGCATCAGCCTTGTTCGTCGGCTTGGGACTTTCCCCGGCCATGGCGCAAGGCACCAGCACGCCCGCCATTGACAGTGCGCAGCAAGCGATCAGTGCCCGCATCCAGCAAGGTATGGCGTCCGGCCACATCACACCTTCCGAGGCGCGAGAGCTCTATCGACGTGACCGCGAAATTGACATTCGCGAAAGCCGCTTCAAATCGGATGGCAATGTCACGCCCCAGGAGCGCCAGCAGTTAAGGGCGGATCTGGATGGCCTTAACGCCGAAGTTGAACGCATGATGGCTAACCGCGACATCGTTGCCCAACCCGGCAATATAAACGGTATCGACAATCGTGAGTTCAATATCAGCCAGCGCATTGACGAGGGCGTCCGCTCTGGTCGCATTACCCAGCGCGAAGCGGACAGGTTGCACAGCCGGGAGCGTGACATTGCACGCCACGAGGCCAGCTTCAAGCGTGACGGTGTCGTTACCCAGCAAGAACGCCGTCAACTGCAAAATGAACTAACGAGGCTGCGCGGCGACGTGGAACGGATGATACGCAACGACCGCCGTGGTCGGCGTTAAAAACATTTCAGGCGTCCATAGCGCCTGAAGCGTATCCAGTGGATCAGGGGATGTCAGGCATTTCAGCTCGCAACGGCTGAAAGCCTGACTTTTTCAATTTGACTCCTTGTAGTATTGTCTGGTGAACCGAAAAATTCGATTTTTGATGCCTGAAGGAGTGCCTGGTTTTGAATCTATCCTGGATGCGTTGTAGCGCCACCGTCTGGCTGGTGGGCTTCGTGAGCCTCTCAAGCCTGCTGACAGGTTGCGGAACCCCGGTGAAGGCGTTTGCGTCACAGGAAGAATTTGGCTCCACCGCGACCTTCTCCCGGCTGTTTGACGCCACAGCTGCACAAACCTGCGAGGCCGCCAGAAGGGCGTTGCTGAGCCAGGGTTACATCATCAACACGGCCAGAGAGGACTTGGTGGATGCTCAGAAAAGCTTTCAGCCTGAGCCTGAGTCGCACCTGCAAATGGAAATTCGGGTCGTGTGCGCCCCCGACAGCAGCGACGGAAAAGTCAGCCTTGGCTTTGTCACCGCCCTGCAGGACGTTTATGCCCTGAAGAAAAGCAACAATTCAGCCAGTCTGGGCGTGGGAGCGCTGGGTTCGGTCTCGCTGCCATTTAGCTCGAGCAATGATTCCATGGTCAAGGTGTCCAGCAAAACCATCTCTTCCGAAGCCTTTTATGAGCGCTTTTTTGACCTGGTGATGCGTTATCTGGTGGTGGACGGACCCTTGGACGAATCCCATTGACCTGTCGTGCACGGTAAGTGCACTCAAGCGGCCTGAATGCACTGCTGGCGCTAATGGTCTCTTGCCAGTTGTTGCTCGGGAGCACCGTCCAATGGAACCTGATCCCCATCGCTTTCCCGCCAGCTTCCCGGCATGAGTCCGTCCAGCGCGTAGGGGCCGATGGCGGCGCGGATCAGGCGCAGGGTGGGAAACCCCACGGCCGCCGTCATGCGCCGGACCTGGCGGTTGCGGCCTTCCCGGATGACCAGCTCGATCCAGGCGGTGGGGATGGATTGGCGAACGCGAACGGGCGGCTCCCGCTCCCATAGCGCTGGCGGCGGATCCATCAGCCGGGCCCGGGCCGGGCGGGTGAGGCCGTCATTGAGCTGCACCCCCAGTCGCAAGGCCTCCAGGGCGGCTTCGCCAGGTTCGCCTTCCACCTGGACCCAGTAGATCTTTTCCATCTTGAAGCGGGGGTCGGCGATGCGCGCCTGCAGCTTGCCGTCGTTCGTCAGCAGCAGCAGGCCCTCGCTATCCGCATCCAGCCGGCCAGCCACATAGACGTCGGGGATGTCGATGAAGTCCTTCAGCCCGCGCCAGCGCCCCTCAGCGGTGAACTGGCTGAGCACACCGTAGGGCTTGTTGAAGCAGATCAGGCGGGAAGGGCGGGAAAAATTCATGGCGGCAAAGGATAGCATCCCCATTCGGCGATCCAGCGGGGCGTACGAAGAATTAGAGGTCAAATAACTGGCTAACCCCCGTGGAATATGCGCAAGCGGCTATGAAAATAATAGCTATTGGACCCGTTTTAAATTTTGACCGGTACGTACACTTACAAAAGGTTTTCATTGGTGGAGGCTGTTCAAAGCAGAATCCAATTCAGCTTTACTTGTTGAATCCCCCGATGAACGTTCAAGAATCAAAACGCATGCTGCGTCCGTGTCTGGTGCTTTGCCTGTGTTGTGCCATGGCCGCCTGCGGTGGTGGCTTTCGTGACTACCTCGCTGACGGAACCGAGCCCCTACCTGTGCTCGTTGCATCCGCGAGACCCGCCAGGGCAACGGTGCCCGTGCCCGTCACAAAGCATACGGTAACTGACGTGAGTTGCGGATTGAATGGCAGGCATGGTATTCAGACCGAAGTCCTGCAAAGGGTCAATGCCTTGCGCGCTGCCGGCGCGGTTTGTGGGGCAACGACTTATGTCGCCGTTGCCCCATTAACCTGGAATAGTGACTTGCTGAAGGCGGCCCAAGGGCATTCAAGCGACATGGCGAAAAACAACTATTTCTCCCACAACCGCCCGGATGGAAGCACCCCGGCACAACGGGTACGGGCCACCGGATACCGCTACACAGCCGTGGGGGAGAACATCGCGGCAGGTCAGCCGACCGTGGAGAAGGTCGTGACCAAATGGATTGACAGCCCCGGCCATTGTCAGAATCTGATGAACCCCCGGTTTCGCAATATCGGTGTTGCCTGTGCGCGCAACGATGCCACCACCTACCACCTTTACTGGACGATGGATCTGGGCGGCACATGAAGGTCGCGCATCTGTCGTTGCCATTGGGGCGTCTCTTTTAGAGACTATAGGTCTCTGGCCCACGCGTGGCAGATTGTTCAATTACTTGACTCGGTCAAGTAATTGAACAACAGTGCATGGCATGGAAACCAATTTTCAATTCCCCGCTGCTGACCACGTCAAGGCACTGCGCGGGTTCAACCGCTTCTACACACAGCGCATCGGCGTGCTGGCGCCTTACTTGGACAGCGAGCTGTCCTTGACGGAGGTGCGTGTCTTATACGAGCTTGCCCATTATTCACCCCAGGCGTCCCAGCCGTTCACGGCGTCTGCGCTGGCGCATGAACTGGGGCTGGACATGGGTTATCTCAGCCGAATCCTGCGTCGCTTTGAGGTCCGCGCCTGGATCAGCCGCAAGCCGGCACCCCTCGATGCCCGCCAAAGCCTGATCACGCTCACGCAAGCCGGGTACACGGCCTTTGCACCCTTGCAACAAAGGTCGCGAGACGAAGCGGCAGCGCTGCTGGGTACCGTGGCTGCGGATCAGCAATCGGCTGTGATCGCTGCAATGAACACCATCCAGCATGCGCTGGAGCCGGTGGTACTTGCGCCCAAAAAGCCCGTGATTACCCTGCGCGAGCCTCAGCCCGGTGACATGGGGTGGGTGGTGCAGCAGCATGGCGAAATCTACGCCCGCGAGTATGGCTGAAACGCCGATTTTGAGGCACTGGTGGCCGATATCGTGGCCAAGTACCTGCGCAACCAGCAGCCCGAATGGGAAAGCTGCTGGATGGCCGAGGTGGATGGCCAGCGCGCGGGCTCGGCCTTTGTGGTGCGCAAATCAAAACAGGTCGCGCAATTGCGTATGCTGATACTTACCCCACAGGCGCGCGGCCTGGGCTTGGGCGCCCGGCTGACGGACGAGTGCATCGCGTTTGCTCGCAGCAAGGGCTACCGAAAGATGGTGCTGTGGACCAATAGCTGCCTGAGCGCTGCGCGTTCCATCTATGCCAAACGGGGCTTTCAACTGGTTAAGAGCGAGCCTTACCAGGGGTTCGGGCAATCGCTGGTTGGCGAGACGTGGGAGCTGAAAATCTGAAGACAGTTGATACCCGCATTTGAGAGCTATTTTTGCCTCTATCCCCCGTGGAATATGCGCAAGCAGCTATACAAAACATAGCAGCTGTCAGTCGGCAGCTTTCACGGACTGCGGCTTCACCTCATCCAG
>DFWY01000115.1 GCA_002381615.1 Polaromonas sp. UBA4122
TTTCATTGACGTTTTTACACAGCCTTAGTCTTTTTCCGACATTCAACAAACACACGTTTGACCGACTGTAAATGGCAGGTTTTACCTGTCTTTTCCGCGGCGAACAGGTCTGAGCCGTTCGTTTTAGTTAGCCAGCGTATACAACGGAATATCTTTGGCCACCGCCAGCTTGTCGAGCTGCTTGCGCGTCTGCGTGAGCAAAAAGGCGGCTATGGCCTGGTGCGTGGCAGGGGCAAACATCGCCTTCATGCTGGCCACCTCGATGCTCGCTGCCGCGCACAGGCTGGCTGCGAAATGGGGTTCCAGCGCTGCCAGCGCCACGCGGCCATCCTTGCAGGCGTAGACGCGGTAGCCGGCATGGCCGCCGCCGACGGCTGCGCCGGCCTGGGTCAGGTCCCAGCTGCGTGGCAAGGCAAGATAAGCTGCCGCTCCTGAGAGGGTGACTTCGAGGTAAACGCCTTTGCCCTTGCTGCGCTGGTGCATCACGGCCTGCAGCACCGCTTCGCTCGCCATCAGCGAGCCACCCATGTCGGCGTAGAGCGTGGCGGGCAAGTTGAGGCCGGTGAGCAGGTCGTTTTCGGCAAGGTAGGTGAGGTCGTGGCCGGGTTCTTCGGCGCGTTCACCGGGGGCGCCGACGATGGCGATTTGGCTCAGGTGCGGGTGCTGTTTGTGCAGCGCCTTCCACGTCAAGCCCAGCTTGAGCAGTGCGGAGGGCCGGAACGAGGTGAGCAACACGTCGGCCTTGGCCAGTTCGCGGTGCAGCAGCTTTTGGCCAAGCTCGGTCTTGAGGTCACCGCTGAGCATCTTCACGCCGGCGTGCAGTTGTGCATAAGCCTGCGCGTTGTACTGACCCATCGGGTCGCCGGCAGGCGGCTCCAGCTTGAAGCAGGCGGCACCCATCTGGCGGCAACGCATCAGCGCGGCCGGGCCGGGCAGGTTGAGCGCCAGGCTCAGGATGCGGACGCCTTTCAGGGATTGGAGGGGCTTGAGAGGTTGGGGGGAGGGGAGTGTCATTTGCTCTTAAATTAATAGCGGCTTGCGCCCGATGCGCAAGGACCATGGATCGAAATGACTCACAATTTACTCTAAAACACGGCCCCGCCATGAAAAACGGGCGACACCGTCGCCCCCACAAGAACCGTTCGCAACGCGGCGGGTGCCGCTTATTCGCCGAAATTCAGCGGCAGTCCGACGTAGTTTTCGGCCACCGAGCGCGCGCCGGCTTCGGAGTGGATGAGGTAGTCGAGTTCGGCTTCCTGGAACTTCTGGCCGATCTCTCCGTTCTCGGGAAAACGGTGCATCAGGCCGGTGAACCACCACGAAAAGCGCTCGGCGCGCCAGATGCGGCGCAGGCAGCGCTGGGAATAGTGGTCGATGCCGGCTTCGCTCTTGTCCCGGTAGAACTCGATCAGGGCGCTGCAGAGGTATTTCACGTCGGTGGCCGCCAGGTTCAGCCCTTTGGCGCCGGTGGGCGGCACGATGTGGGCGGCGTCGCCGGCCAGGAACATGCGGCCAAAGCGCATCGGCTCGGTGACAAAGCTGCGCAGCGGGGCGATGCTTTTTTCGATCGACGGGCCGGTGACCAGCTTTGCGCGGGCTTCGGGGTCGAGGCGCAGGCGCAGTTCCTGCCAGAAGGCTTCGTCGGACCAGTCTTCAACCTTGTCGGTCAGCGGCACTTGCAGGTAGTAGCGGCTGCGTGTGTGGCTGCGCTGCGAGGACAGGGCAAAGCCGCGCGGACTGTTGGCGTAAATGAGTTCCTCGTGAACCGGCGGCGTTTCCGACAGCACGCCGAGCCAGCCGAAGGGGTAGATTTTTTCGTATTCCCGGATGGCGTTGCGCGGGGCGCTGGCGCGGCACACGCCGTGAAAGCCGTCGCAGCCTGCGATAAAATCGCACTCGATTTCGTGCGTCTGGCCGTCTTTCTCGTAGCGCACGCGGGGTTTGGCGGTGTCGAAGTCATGCACTGTCACGTTGCCGGCCTCGTAAATCGTGGTCAAGCTGGCGGCCTTGCGTGCGTCCATCAGGTCGCGCGTCAACTCAGTCTGGCCGTAGACCATGACGTTCTTGCCGCCGGTGAGCTTGTTCATGTCGATGCGGTGGCGCTCGCCCTTGAACAGCATGTCGAAGCCGCCGTGGATCAGGCCTTCCTTGTGCATGCGCTCGCCGACACCCGCCTCGTCCATCAGGTCGATGCAGACCTGCTCCAGAATGCCGGCGCGGATGCGACCCAGCACATAGTCACCGGTCTGGCGTTCGAGAATGACGGCGTCAATGCCGACCTTGTGAAGCAGTTGCCCCAGTAAATGCCCGGCGGGTCCGCCGCCCACAATAGCTACCTGTACACGCATGCTTGTCTCCGTTGAATGTTGGTTTGTGTGACGCCTGTTTGCGCAATGCCCGCCCAAGCGTTTTTGATAACTTTCAAGCGTAAGCGGCTGCGCGTTCTGTGGCTAGAGCTTGCTAAACGACTTTGCACGATGTTTGGCACATTTGCGCGATGATCGCGCAAATGGTCAGTTCCAAAGCCGTTTTCGGGTCCGGCAAGCTGCCAGGTTCAATGGCTACCGGATGCGCGGGGGCGACTGCAACTGCTCGGGCGTGGTGAAGTAGGCGGCTGTGGCTCCCATGTGCGTGCGCGCCTGCGCCAGCTCGTGCCGCGCCACGGTGCGCAGGTGCACCTCGTCGGGTCCGTCCATGAGGTGCAGGGCGCGGCCCCAGGTCCAGAAATAGGCCAGCGGGGTATCGGGCGACAGGCCCATGGCGCCGAACGCCTGTATGGCACGGTCCACCACGCGCGTCTGCAGCCGGGCTGCCACGACCTTGATGGCGGCTACCTGTGCACGCAGCTGCGCCGGGTCGGCCTTGCCCTGGTCCAGCGTCCAGGCGACGTGCAGCACCAGCAGGCGCGCCTGGTCGATCTCGATGCGCGACTCGGCGATCCAGTCCTGTACGTTGGAAAAGTCCGACAGGTATTTGCCGAAGGCCTGGCGCTCGAGCGTGCGCTCGCTGGTCAGCTCCAGCGCCAGCTCGCACTGCCCAATGGCGCGCATGCAGTGGTGTACACGCCCCGGCCCGAGGCGCGCCTGCGCCATGGCAAAGCCTTCGCCCCAGGCGCCCAGCAGGTGGTCCGCCGGCACGCGCACATCGCGCAGCAGGATTTCGCAGTGCCCTTCGGGCGCGTGGTGGTGCATCATGGAAATGTTGCGCACCAGCTGCACGCCGGGGGTGTCCAGCGGCACCAGCACCATACTGTGCCGGTGGTGCATGCCGCCCCCGGAGCCGTCCCGGGCGGCAGTGTCTTCGGCATCGCTGGCGTTGCGGCACATCACGATCAGTAACCGGCAATGCGGGTGCGCGGCGCCGGTGATAAACCATTTGCGGCCGTTGAGCACCAGATGGTCACCCTCGCGCCGCACGGTGGTCTGCAGGTTGGTTGGATCGGACGAGGCCACATCGGGTTCGGACATGGCGAAAGCGGAGCGGATGCTACCTTCCAGCAGCGGCAGCAGCCACTGCGCGTGCTGCCCGGGCGTGGCAAAGCGGTGCAGCAGCTCCATGTTGCCGGTGTCGGGCGCGCTGCAGTTGAACACTTCCGGAGCCCAGGGCAGGCGGCCCATGGTTTCGGCCAGCGGCGCGTAGTCGAGGATGGAGACGCGAGTGCCGGGCTCGTCATCGCGAAGGTCGGGCAGGAACAGGTTCCACAGCCCCTCTTCGCGCGCCAGTGCCTTGAGGTCTTCGAGGAAGGGTGGCGGGTACACGCCGTCTTGCACCGAGCGATGCCAGGCGGCGTTGTAGGGCAGCAAGTAGCGCTGCATGAACGCTTCGAGGCGCTGGCGCAGATCCTGCGCGCGGGGAGAATGTGCAAAGTCCATGCGTTATTGTCCCGGTGCCAGCTTACGCTGTCAGAACGCTGGTGACACCTGCCACCATGAGCAACACGGCCGGGCCAGTCGCCGCAATGGCTGAACCGACCATTGGCTTCAAGCAGCCATGCTCATGCACTGACCTGGAGTCACTTCTTGACGGTAACGCTCGCCTCTTCCAGCAGCAAAGGGTAGGAATAGCCAGCGCCGAAATCCTTATTCACACCCACTCGGCCTGTGACAAGCACCTGGTCACCGACCTTGGCGGTTTGTTGGCTCGTTACGGTGAGGTCGTTGGTGTTCTGGTCCCCGGTACCGTCCTGCACATGCAGGAAATTGCGATGCATGACGCCATTGTTGACCTTGACCACCTTGCCCTGCACTCGCACCTCCTTGCCTGCAAGTGCCGATTTCTCCTTGTACAGGGCGGCAACGGTCTTGAGTTTGGCTTCGTCTGCTGATGCGCTCAATGCGCCCAGCCCCATAACACCGGCGAATATAACGGTGAGGTACGTTCTCATGAAAAATCTCCTGCAAAGGTGGTTAAAAAATCTGGACAGCTACCAAGGAATTTCGCTCAGGATTTATCCGTCAATGATGTTAACAGGCAAGATTGCCGCTGCGCGAATGTGCGTGGACCGGCTTTTGCACATCCACCACGCGCGTCTGAAGCCGGGCAGCCACGACCTTGATTTCGACCACGCGCGCGCGGGTCACAAGCCCAGTGACTCAAAGATGCCGTCCATGCGCGCCTGCACCGCCGCGTCCATGACGATGGGGCGACCCCACTCACGCTGCGTCTCGCCGGGCCATTTGTTGGTGGCGTCTAACCCCATCTTGCTGCCCAGGCCGCTCACGGGCGAAGCGAAGTCGAGGTAGTCGATGGGCGTGTTCTCGATCAGCATGGTGTCGCGCGTGGGGTCCATGCGCGTGGTCAGGGCCCAGATCACCTCGCGCCAGTCGCGCACGTCCACGTCGTCGTCCACCACGACAATGAACTTGGTGTACATGAACTGGCGCAGGTGGCTCCACACGCCCATCATGACGCGCCGGGCGTGGCCGGGATACGCCTTCTTGATCTGCACCACGGCCATGCGGTAACTGCAACCTTCGGGCGGCAGGTAGAAATCGGTGATCTCGGGAAACTGCCGCTGCAGCAGCGGAATGAACAGCTCGTTCAGGGCCATGCCGAGCACAGCCGGTTCGTCCGGGGGTTTTCCGGTATAGGTGGAGTGGTAAATCGGATCGCAGCGCATCGTGATGCGATCGACGGTGAATACGGGGAACCAGGCCTGTTCGTTGTAGTAGCCCGTGTGGTCGCCATACGGCCCTTCAAGCGCATGCTGGTAGCCGCTGGGGTGCTTGGCATCGGGGTAGATGTGGCCTTCGAGCACGATCTCAGCCGTGGCCGGCACGCGCAGGGGCACGCCGAGCGCGCGCACAACCTCGGTGCGCCCGCCGCGCAACAGGCCGGCGAACTGGTATTCCGACAGGCTGTCGGGCACCGGCGTAACAGCGCCCAGGATGGTGGCCGGGTCGGCGCCCAGTGCTACGGCAACCGGATAGGGCTGCCCCGGGTGCGTGGCGCAGTGGTCCCTAAAATCGAGCGCGCCGCCGCGGTGCGCGAGCCAGCGCATGATGAGCTGGTTGCGCGAGAGCACCTGCTGGCGGTAAATGCCCAGGTTCTGCCGCGCCTTGTGAGGCCCTTGCGTGATGACCAGTCCCCAGGTGATGAGCGGCGCCACGTCACCAGGCCAGCAGTGCTGCACGGGCAGGCGCGCCAGATCCACGTCGTTGCCTTCCCAGACCACCTCCTGGCACGGGGCCGAATTCAGCTCCTTGGGGGCCATGTTCCACAGGGTCTTGAGCAAGCCGCCCATGCTCATCATGTCCTTGAAGCCCTTGGGTGCTTCAGGTTCCTTAAGCGATGCCAGCAACTCGCCGAACGGGCGCAGTCCGCGCAGGTCGGCAACGCCCATGGCGCGGGCCACGCGCTCGGTCGTGCCAAAAAGATTCCCCAACACCGGCATGGTGTGCCCC
The DNA here is from genome assembly GCA_002381615.1 of Polaromonas sp. UBA4122. Taxonomy (GTDB): domain Bacteria; phylum Pseudomonadota; class Gammaproteobacteria; order Burkholderiales; family Burkholderiaceae_C; genus Polaromonas. The sequence goes on from DFWY01000115.1 coordinate 5,904, forward strand.
GTAGGCTGCTCGAACAGCAGGGCCGGGCCGCCCACGCGCAGGGTGCGGTCGCACAGTGCGGTCATTTCGAGGTAGGGCGAAACGGGCGCAGCCACGCGGCGCAGGTCGCCGGTCTGCTCCAGTTGAGCCATAAAGTCACGCAGGTCGCGGTAGGTCATGGGAAATCAGAGTTGGTTTACACGCCGGCTTCTGGCAGGGCAAGCCCTTGCCAGCGCGGCGCCAGGGTGTGGGGCACGTCGAGCAGGTCGAGCGCGCGCGCCACACTGTAATCCACGATGTCGCTCACAGACTGCGGACGCAAATAAAACGCCGGTAACGGCGGGCAGATGATGCCGCCCATTTCGGTTACGCTGATCATGTTGCGCAGGTGGACCAGATGCAGGGGCGATTCACGCACCATGAGCACCAGGCGTCGACGCTCCTTGAGCACCACGTCGGCCGCGCGCGCGATGAGGTTGTCCGCCAGGCCATGCGCCACCGCTGCCAGTGTGCGCATGGAGCAGGGTGCCACCACCATGCCGCTGCACTGAAAGGAGCCACTGGCAATGGCTGCACCCACGTTGTGCACGTCGTGCACCTGATCGGCCAGGGACTCGACCGATGCGCGTTCCATGTCGAGTTCATGGTGCAGGTTGCGCCAGCCCGCTTCGGACACCACCAGATGGGTCTCGATGCCCGCCATTTCGCGCATTACCTGCAGCAGGCGCACGCCATACACGGCGCCGCTGGCACCCGAGATGGCAACGATGATGCGCCGTGGCGCCGGGCTGTCAGCCATGAGTATGCGCATGGGAATGGGCCGCATGCTCTGTGGCGGCTGCCATCAGCGGACGCGGTGTTCCACGGTCACTCATGCCTTCTCTCCTGAACGGTGAAATCCTGCGCCGGCTGACCGCCATGCGGCCACGCGTGCCAGCACCTGGTGCGGCGCCCACTGCTGCAGGTCGAGCACGGGCAGTTCCAGAGCGTCGAGCGCGTTCTTGACCACCAGGCCCAGCTCGGTGTCGCCCTGCATTGACAGACGGCGGCTGAAGAAGAGCGTGTCCGGGTCTTCCTGGCGCTGCGCAAGGCGCAGAAAATCATGGGCGCTGGCCGCGATGGTCAGGTCGGCGGTTTGCTGTTTGGAGCAGGCTGCGAAGCGCTGACCCGTCCATTCGAAATCAAACGTCAGGCGCGCATCGCGCACATGGATGCGCAGCTTTTTGTACAGCAGCAACTGGAGCACGTCGGCCGGAAGGTGTTGTGCCAGCCCCAGGTTGAGTGCAGTCACCAGTATCGCCGAGCCCGGATAGGCCGGCAGGCGTTCCAGCAGCGCTCCCAAGCGTTGGGGCAGTAAAAAAGAAGAGGGCGGGTTCATGGCGGTCCAGACAGTCAGGCCACATAGAGCAGCATAGTAAAAAAATGGCAGGTGCTGCCAGCGAGCACAAACAGGTGCCACAGGCCGTGGCCGTGGCGCACCTTGTGGTCGGTGGCATAAAAAAAGATGCCCACGGTGTAGCAGGCGCCACCCGCAACCAGCCACGCAAAGCCCGTGGGCGTGAGCGCTTGCCACAGCGGCGACACCGCCACCAGTGCCAGCCAGCCCATGAGCACATAAATGACGAGTGAGAGCACGCGCGCCCCCTTGGCGAGCCAGATTTCCTGCAAGATGCCGAGCAGCGCCAGGCTCCACACCGCGCCCATCAGTGACCAGCCCCAGGCGCCGCGTAGTGACACCAGCGCGAACGGTGTGTAGCTGCCTGCAATCAGTAGGTAGATGGCGCAGTGGTCAAACTTGCGCAGCACATCCTTGGCGTGACCGCGCAGGCTGTGGTAGAGCGTGGAGAACACGTACAGCGCCACCAGCATGGTGCCGTAGACGCTGAAGCTCACAATCTTCCAGGGGTCGCCCAGGCGCGCCGCGAGCACGATCAGCAGCACTGAGCCAGCCAGCGCCAGCCCCGCGCCCACAAGGTGGCTGATGCTGTTGAAGCGCTCACCGTAGTACATGGCGTTCAGGCTACCACGGTCTGCGCAACTTGAGTAGTCTGTGCAACCTGTTCCATCCCGGGGCGATCATGCCAATAACCATTGCAGCCCTGGTCAGGCATGAGCGGCTGCAAGCGCGCCATCGCCTCCTGCGGTGCCAGCGTCTGCGTGCGCGCCGCATGGAACAAAGCGATCACGTCCGCCGTGTGCTGCGCCTGCGGGCTCAGGCGCAGCACATCAACCCCCAGCGCACGCATGTCGTCCAGCGCGTCCACCAGGTTGTACACCCGCGCAGACTGCGTTTGCGTGCCGTTGAGCACCAGAAATTCTTCGCGCTCGCGCGTCTTGAGCATCAGGCCGTCAGGGTGATCCAGGCAACTGAAGCGACAGTCGTCCTTGGGCAGATTGCGGTACCGCGCGGTGAAGCAGCGCGCCGAGTAGGCCAGCGGCATGCGGCCATAGGCAAACACCTCGGTCTGCAGCCCTTCCGGGCGGCCTTGCTGTAGCAGGGCCAGGTCGTCGCGTTTCAGTTCCAGCGGCATGACCCAGCGGCTGGCACCCAACGTGGCCATCCATTGCAGTGACGCCAGGTTGTAGAGGTTGAGGTGCGGCCCGGCCACGAACGGCACCTTTCCCGCCAGGCAGTGCACGGCACCCATGTCATTGGCTTCGACCCGGAAATCGCCGTTGCCCGCGATCTTGTGCATCATGCTCACGTCGGCACCCGACTCCAGCAGCACTTGCGTGGAAAGTACCACCTCTTTGCCCGCGTCGCGCAGGCGCGCCGCAATCTCAAGCCAGTCGGCCAGCCGCAGTTCATGGCGGCGCGAGCACACGGTCTCGCCAAGGTAAACCACATCGACCGGCGTGGCGGCCATGGCGTCGTAAAAAGCGAAGACGGCATCGCGCTGCCAGTAGTACAGCAGCGGGCCCAAGGCAATTTTCATGGTACGGGTTTCCGGCCTTTGCGGCCAGTGGTTGGTCGATTCAACGGGTTATTTCCAGGGCCGGTGGTAGGCACCCAGCGTGTGCTGCTGGCCCTCGGCTACCTTGTCCAGACTCGTCATCCACGCCGGTTTTGGCGCATAGCGGTGCGGATTGGTGATGCAGTGATCAATGGCTTCGCGCCACACCCGGGTTACCTGCGCCACATAGGCTGGGCTGCGCTGGCGGCCCTCAATTTTGATGGCGCGCACGCCTATCTTCAGGAGTCGCGGCAACAACTCCAGCGTGTTCAGGCTGGTGGGCTCCTCGATGGCGTAATAGCTTTCTTCTTGCTCCACGTCGAAGCGCCCCTTGCACAGCGTGGGGTAACCGGCGCTTTCGCCTTCAGCATAGCGGTCGATGAGCACGCCATTCAGGCGCGACTCCAAGCCCTTGGGCGTTTCCTGCCAGCGCACGGCCTTGGGCGGCGAACACACGCCGTGCGTGTTGGGTGCCTGGCCCGTGACATAGGACGACAGTGCACAGCGCCCCTCCACCATCACGCACAGGCTGCCAAAGCCAAACACCTCGATCTCCACCGGCGTCTTGTCGATCACCTGCTCCACCTGTGCCAGCGACAGCACGCGCGGCAACACGGCACGCACCACGCCGAACTGCTCACGGTAAAAGTTGATGGCGTCGTAATTGGTCGCCGAGCCTTGCACCGACAGATGCAGGCGCAGCTGCGGATAGCGCGAGACGGCATACTGCATGAGTCCAGGGTCGGCCAGAATCACGGCATCCACGCCCAGATCCACCGCCTTATCCAGCGCCGCGCGCCAGGGCCCGGGATTCGACGCCTGCGGGTAGGTATTGAGCGCCATGAACACCTTGCAACCGCGCTCATGGGCGTAGCGGATACCCGTGCCGATGGCGGCTTCATCGAAATTGAGACCGGCGAAATTACGCGCGTTGGTCGCATCACGCAGGCCCAGATAAACACAGCTGGCGCCGTTGTCCACGGCGGCTTTCAGGGCAGGCAGGCTGCCTGCTGGGCAGACCAGTTCCGGGGGAGTCGGGCGAGCAGCAGCAGCGTCGGCAGGCACTGCGGAATCGGTAAGTAGGGTCGAGGGTTCCATGTACGTGTAAGCTTGTGACGATGGCCCCAGAGCGGGACTAGCACAATGGATGAAATGATACGCCGGTCTGTGACAGTGTCCGTTGATCTTTGTCAAACGGTGGGCACAATGCCGCATGATTGCACACCGGCGTGTGCGGCACTGTGTCCCCAGTCCTTCCCATAGGGAGTCTCCGCAACTCCCGTGCCAAGCTCGTCGAGCAGTTCCCGGCCGGACGCCCGCCTACAAGGGCTAGCTGTACACGCTTTATGGCCGCCGTCAAATGTCTGTTGAAGCGTTTTCTTGTGCTTCGAGCATAGGCGGCTGCGCATCCGGCAGCGAGGGCTAGCAAAACGGCTTTGCATGGTGTTTGATCTACTTGTGCGATGATCGCGCAGTGGTCACTTTCAAAACCGTTTCAGGAACCGGCATTTTCCCGATCGCCAAGGCCGACATGATCGAAGGCATGGCTAAAGGCATGGCCGTATTGGAGAGTTTTGACACCCAGCGCCAGCGTCTCAACGCCACGCTGGCGGCTGAGCGGGCGGGTATCACCCGAGCCGCAGCGCGTCGTCATTTGCTGACGCTGACGCACCTGGGCTATCTTGAAACGGATGGCAGCTATTTTTGGCTGGCGGCCAAAGTACTGCGGTTTTCCGGTAGCTACCTGGCAACGGCGCGCTTGCCGCGTGCCGTACAACCCGAACTCAATCGGCTGGCAGTACAGACCCAGGAGTCATTTTCGGCGGCCGTGCTGGACGGCGACGAGGTTGTCATCATTGCGCGCAGTGGTTTTGAGTGGAAAAGTTCTGCCGATGGCAAAGCTGCGCCGACAAGGGTGCTGGCCTATGGCATGCATCTGGGCGCACGGTTGCCGGCGCACGCCACATCGACCGGGCGCATGTTGCTGGCCGCCAAAACCAAAAGCGAGGTCAACGCTTGGGTGAAAGCCAAGTCTCAGGCTGGCGACCTGGCCAGGCTGACGTTGCACACGACCACGGATCCGCACAAGCTCAAGGCGCTGATCGATCAGGTGCGGCTGGACGATTACTGCGTGGCCAGCGAAGAGCATGAGTTGGGCGTCCATGCCCTGGCCGTGCCGCTGCGTGACATGCAGGGGCACACGGTGGCTGCGATCAATGTGGTGACTTCTCCGCAGCGCTTGGTGGCCGACACCCTGCGGCGCGATCTTCTGCCGCTGTTGCTGGATGCCGCGCGTGAACTGCGCCAGCTTTTGTAGGGAACTATTGAGCAGCTCGCTGCGTTAAACCCTCAGTCGCCGAGATACTGCTGACGGAGTTCAGGCCGGGCGTGCAGTTCTGACGATCTGCCTGCAAACACGATTTCACCCCTGACCAGAATCACCTTGCGGCCGGTGATTTGTGCGACGTGCCTCCAGTTTTTGTCGACAGTCTTTGCCATCGACCCCGGTTTCGCCGTGTAGTCGGTGCATGGGTCGGCGCCCAAACCGACACGCAGGGCAATCCCTTCAGCGCCGCTGAGTTTGAAGCCAATAAATGACCAGTGGCTGCCCACGCCCGTAGCCACGGCCTTTGTCAAAAGCCTGATGAACCGCGTGACCAAGCCTGGCAAGAGGACGGCCTGGATTGCACCACCAGACAGTGGCTTCAACGCCAATTCGGTCGAATACGCTTAAGTGAAGCTCTGATCTGGGGAGGGTAAGGCTTCCAGCCCGGACGCCTTGCAAAAAAAATGGCCAGGGCGCGGCGGTCCTAGCCTTGTTCGCGCTATAATATAAAACTTGTCGGAGTGTGGCGCAGTCTGGTAGCGCACCTGGTTTGGGACCAGGGGGTCCAAGGTTCGAATCCTTGTACTCCGACCAAAAATCCATTTAAAAAGCCCACTTTGTGGGCTTTTTTTATATCTGCCCGTAGCTCAGTTGGCTAGAGCATCAGCCTTCTAAGCTGAGGGTCGGGGGTTCTTATTAATGGTTTTTCCAGTTGCGTATTGCAAGCGCCGCTATTTATCGCAAGTTTGAATTTGAGTTGCATATTTCGATCGTCGCTATTGATGGCCGGCTTATTTGACGTTTGCCGAATGTTTGCAGCCGTGGGGCAAAGCCCAATCAGCGGTGGCGTGCAATGGTATTGGTATTTCGCCGACTCCGGTCTGATTGCATCGTGATTTGGTAGTAAACAAACCATCAAGGCTGATCAGTATTCGGTTTTAGGCTTTGCTGTCTTGGATACCCAAGGTTTTTTTTGTCCAGCATGATCCTTTGGTACCAGTGACTCAGTCGGTCTTTGGGTTGAGGTCGTCAGTGGCTCGCTATTCCTGGATGTCTGTAATTCGGCCTGAAGCTACTCGATAGGCAGCTCACAGGGGGTTCGCGCCCTTGAACATTTTGTTCGCGTCGGCAGCGGCACATGCGAACATTTTTCGCAGAAGATGAGAGGATGCCATGCGCTTCCTGCGCTCACGTCTGCGAAAACTGCGCGCTATAACGACTTGATTTGCACCTTGCGCCACTTGATGGGGCCACCAGTGATGCCTTTGACGCCGGGACCAAACTGAAGAGCGAACGGTCCGCTGGCAAACTTACTGTTTTGCGTGCTGGCGGTGACGGCCCCATTTAACTTGACGGTCAACTCCGTGCCCTTCGCGTAGATCTCGTAGGTGTTCCACTTGCCTCCTGCTTTGTAGATGATCGGTACCGGCACAGCAGCGAAGTCGACGATCGCACCCGTACCATAAGTAGGATCTGGGCGTGTGTCCCAGATGTTCACCTCGTAAGCATTGTCGGAGCCGATCTTATTGGGATCGGAAGCGCGGAGGAAGATTCCGCTGTTGGTATCGGTTTCAGCCCAGAACTCGGCATAGATCACGAAATCCTTGTAGGAGTTCTTCGAGACGAGAAACCCACTCTTGCCCTTATCGGCCATGATGGCGCCGCCTTCGGTTCGCCAGTTGGCGTCGCCGATGCGGTTCCAGTTCTCCAGTCCTTTGTCGCCATCAATCAATGTGACCCACCCTTGACCATGCGGCTGGATTGCGCAGCCGAAAAAGGTGAACGTGACAACTAACAGAACCATACTGATGACAGATAAGCGTTTCATGTTGATCTCCTTTGATAAGTATGGTTGTTAGGATATAGATGGAACGGCGCTACGTGAGCAACTTGGTCATGATATTCCCCAATTGGGGGGCGAACGGCAGCTTTATGGAAAATTTTTGAATGACCGGGCTTGGCCGGGTGCTGCCCATGACCGGCGAAACATGAATGACAGATATCGCTCAGAGGCGACGGTCAACAGGAAAAGTTGAAAAGGCCGGTTGACCGACTGCTTCTGCTCAACGCGTCCGATCTATGTCCGCTCTGGAGGAACCGTCCCCAATGACGGGTGTAGGTCGCAACGCGACTGTCAGGCCCGCGAATCGTCTGCTCCAAAGCGGGCATCGGCATTTCAAACTTTCAAAAATTTCCATGACGGCCTTGCGGCAAACAATTTGAGTTGATGACGTGTTGCCGCCGACCTCATATTGACCATCCAGGGGCAATTTTGCTGATTGAAAAATAAACAGCGATGCCGCTCTGGAACCCCTAGTCAAAGATAAATCAGCGCGGGTGGTCAATAGTCAACTGGCGCCAACACCGCGGGGGAAACAGGGGCAAGATCAGGCAAATCTTCTCCCGAATTTTGATGGAAATCACGTCCCTTCAAGAAATCCAAAGGGACTTGATCGGATTTTTTGGATGCGTGCATGCGGAGTAGAGTGCTGCCACAGCGCTTAGAATTATGCGTTTCCGCCCGTCGTTCAACGGATAGGACATCGCTCTTCTAAAGCGATCATGGGGGTTCGATTCCCTCCGGGCGGACCAACTGACACCTCATGGATGCTTTTGGATCACTTCGATTGACATTTCCTCGCCGCAATTTCCACAATGAAGTGTGTGGTTCTGGGTTGGGTTGAGACCCATCGCAATGCGAAGGGTATGCGCATGGTCACACGTTCTACATCTGCAAAGATATCGGAATACCATGGTGCTTTCTTGCGCTCGGACGTTTGAATCATGGCGGGTAAATTCCCCGCCGCTTGCAGCGTTCCCTGCGTAAGCTTGTAGGATGAGTGGATATCTTCACAAGAGTCACCATGTTATGGTGTTGATGTACCACTTGGTGTTTCCGGCGAAGTACCGACGAGCGGTATTGGATTCGCATGTAGATGAGGTTCTCAAAGATGTGTGTCTAGAAATTGGGAGCTGTTATCAAGTGAAGTTTATAGAGATTGGGACAGACAGAGATCATGTACATTTTTTGGTTCAGTCCGTTCCGACGTACTCGGTCACAAAGATAGTAACGCTGCTCAAGAGTCTGACGGTGCGCGAGATTTTCAAGCGTTGCCCGCAGGTGAAGAAGAAGCTGTGGGGTGGGGGAGTTTTGGACAGACGGGTACTTCGCAAGGTCAGCGGGCAAGCATGGAGATGAAAACATGATCGGGAAGTACGTCAAGAACCAGGGTAACGAGTACAGCAAGCTGCACGAAGATCGCCAGCTTGCTTTCTTCTAATACCCCGCCCCTTGGGGCGGGGTTCTTTATTTTTCCTATCCGTAATGAGGAGGTGTGATGTTGAAAAATGTGATGTTGAAAGGTGTGGTTTCGGGAGTCGCATTAACGCTTGCCGTTGCCCTGATCGGCGCTTACTCTTTGGTGCAAAGCGGCCTTATCCCTGCTAATGCCGATGCAAAACCCGGTCGGCTGGAAACCTGGATGGCCCGTACTTCGCTAAATGCGACATTGCGTCGCGACGCTCCAAAGGGCCAAAATCCGGTGGCGCTGAACGAGCAAAATCTCCTCAATGGAGTTCATCTTTACGCGCAGAACTGCGCGGTTTGCCATGGTTCCGCGAGGGGGGATGCGTCGTCATCACCGATAGCGAAAGGCCTTTATCCAGAGCCTCCGCAATTGGCGACCGAGGGGGTTGAGGACGACCCGGAAGGTGCTTCGTTTTGGAGGATCAAGCACGGTGTTCGTCTGACGGGCATGCCTTCGTTCGGGAACTCCCTCAGCGACCAGCAGATCTGGACGCTTGCGCTTTTCCTGAAGCACATGGACAAGCTGCCGCCCACGGTACAACAGACTTGGGAGCAAGTCCAGAATTGGCCGGTGATTGAGGCAGGGGGGTAAGGGCGGGTAAAAGTCTGGGTGATCGCTTCCAAAGTACCGACAGTTCCTTTTGATTTAGCGTTAACCCACAAAAAATCCGTTGTGCATGCGCGAAAGCCAACTGTGATACTTCGATTCATGGGGTATCAAAGGCAAAGCGGGGGTACAGACGGCGGTACAAATTGACTTTTTATTTTCAAGAATCAAGCATTCGTGCGGATTGCGGCCCATCAATAAAGAACCCCACCCCTTGGGGCGGGGTTCTTTATTTGCTACTAAATTAATAGCTGTTTACGCAGTATCTACGGGGACTACAGCGTCAAAAATCTTATAAGAATGACGCATCATGCGACACGTCATTATTGCGAACGCATGATCAAGCCCGATGCGCGCCTTAAAATCCTCACGGTCCTGAAGTACGTTCCGGTTTTTCCGGTGCGGCTCGGGCTTGGCTAGCGCGTTTTCGCTATGCGATCCGCTCCCAAATTTCCAAAAAGACGGTCTGCTATTTAGTTGATAGCTGACTACGACTGTCACATATGGGTTAGAGCCTGATTTGATTTCGAATTTCAGTGTTTTTGGTACTGTATCTTGCCAAACAGGGTGTCGCGTTCCTTGTCACCAGTGAGGGGGCGGCGCAAGTCTGCCAGTACCTGCACGCCGCGTTGTACGGCCGGGCGGGTGCTGACCCCGTCAAACCACTTTTTCAGATGGGGGTAGTCGGCCCAAGCTATGCCCTGGTTTTCCCAGCTGCGTAGCCACGGGAAAATGGCCACATCGGCGAGGGTGTATTGGTTGCACGCGATGAATTTGCGGGTGGCCAGCTGCTTGTTCATCACGCCGTAGAGCCGTTTTGCTTCGTTGGTGTAGCGGTTGATGGCGTAGTCGATCTTCTCGGGCGCGTAGACGCGGAAATGGTGGGCTTGCCCGAGCATCGGGCCGACGCCCCCTACCTGGAACATCAGCCACTGCAGCACCTGGAATTTCAGCCGGTTCCTTTTGGGCAGCAGTTTGCCGGTTTTAGCGGCCAGGTACAGCAGGATGGCACCCGATTCAAACAGGGAAATTGGCTTGCCGTCCGGGCCATTCGGGTCGACCAATGCTGGAATCTTGTTGTTGGGGCTGATCGCCAGAAACTCGGGCTTGAACTGGTCGCCGGCACCGATGTTGATGGGTAAAACCTGCCAGTCACGGCCCAGACGAAGTCCGCACTCTTCCAGCATGATGTGGACTTTGTGGCCGTTGGGCGTAGGCCATGAGTAAACGTTGATCATGGGTGTTTCCTTCGGTACTTTACGGCTACTATCATTAGGTAAGTCGGTATCTGCACTTTATAAGAAAAGGACAAAGCATGTTCGACCGGTTCAAAAAATTTGGCGCAATCAGCGACAGGGGTCAGGGCCAATCCAACGGTGCTGCCGGTACTGACGCTGTTTCCAGATGGGCCAGTGGACAGGGGTTCACTTATAGCGGGCCGGCAAAAGGTGTGGGTTTTTGCCTGTCAGGCAGCATGGGCGGCAGGCCCTGGAAACTTGAGCGCAGCATTGCTTCCCGGGACTTTTTCAAGGGCGACGAGATCAGGGCCCGCGCCGAGCTCAAGGTGCTGGAGGGTGTGGCCGTTATTGTGATGAATCGGCCGCTCAAGGAAACGCTGGAAGAACGCGCCTACAAGATTTACACCGATCCGGTGCAAACCGTGGCCGAGCCTAGCCTGAGCGAAGAGATGCGCTGGCTTGCGCTTTATCCGGAGTTCGTGTGGAAGGCGCTGCCCGATGCATTTTGGCGTCGCTATACCGTGCTGGCTAGCCATGGCAGCGATGCGGCAGCCTGGATTCCAGAGAGTCTGGTGCAATTGCTCATGTTGTTGGGCGCAAGCGATCCGAATGCCGAAGTCCCCTTCATGCTGATGCTGCTTCGCGGCAAGGTTTATCTGCGAATGCAGTACACGCCTGCGGACCTGCAAACCCTCCAGCATGCCAGCGCTATCTTCGTTGGCGCCTGCGAGTCAGCTCTGGCTGGTTTTTCTGGTGGTGCCCGGCTTTAATTGAAGACCTCTTTGAAGACGGGAGCCTGTCAGGAATTTTGTGT
>DFWY01000133.1 GCA_002381615.1 Polaromonas sp. UBA4122
CACTGAATGGTCACGATGTGGCGATGCCAATTTACCGGGGGCAGCGGGGGCACCCCGTCGGGTTTTCTGCCCGTTGTGGATTGGCACTCCTTAACTTGAAGGGAAATCAGGGTGCAGCCCTCGTCGTTCGTTCGTATACAGCTATTGAATTGATAGTGAATGATGTCGGCTGCGTGACCGACATTGATACTGTTGATGATTTGAGGACCGCCGAGCGGCTTATGCACGGGGCTTGCGGCTCAGGCTAATTAGCCCCTTGATCGAAATCCTGTCGAGATATTCGACGGTGAACGACCGTTTTTCTCGCTGCGCTATGACCGCATCAGGCCCTGAGGATGCGAATTCATTTGAACGCCAACGAACGCACGGCGGCTTGACAGGAACTGCCTTTTTCGCGCTGCTGGTTTCGTTGACCCGCTCCCCACAATTAGCAATATAACTGAGTCGGATCCAAGGTTGCAAATTGATGTTGAGCCGCGAATTCGGCCGGCGTGATGTACCCAAGCTGGCCCGTCAGAGTCCTTAGCTTACATTCGGCTCATCACAAAAATCGAGGATTCGCTTCGCTGCGCCGGCCTATCCTTTAGCGTTCTTCGCAGCGATCGCCTGACGGACGCGCTCGGTCGTCATCGGCAACCGGAACATGCGTGCCCCAGTCGCATCAAATACCGCGTTGGCAATCACCGCTCCGGTAGTTGTGATCGACGGTTCCCCACCGCCCTGCGGTGCCAGATTGTCGTTCTTGACAAGCACGGTCTCGATTCGAGGAACCCAGGAGAAGCGTGGGATGTCGTAGCTGTCGAAATTACGGTCAAGAATTTCACCGCCGCGGAAACGGAGCTCCTCGGTCAATACGTACCCGAGTCCCATGGTGATCCCGCCTTCAATTTGCATCTTCGCGCCATCGGGATTCACGACGATCCCCATGTCCTGCGCGCAGACAATCCTCAGCACTTTCACCTTTCCATTCGCTGGATCCACCTTAACCTCGGCCATCGTCGCGACGTAGGTCCCAGCGTCGATGCTGCACGCCAGCCCGAAACCTCTTCCACTCGGCGTTGCAGCCGCCTTCCAACCAAAGGCAGCGGCCGCTGCCTGCAGGACTCTGTGCATTCTGGAGTCCGTGAGATTTCGAAGGCGAAATGCGAGCGGATCCGACCCTGCCGCTGATGCCATGATGTCAATTTGCGATTCGGTGGCAAACACGTTCATGTTGGCGCCCGGCGCCCGCCACGGCCCAACGGAAAACGGATGAACGCTTGTTTCAGCTGCCGCAGGATCGTACGAAGTTCGCCCAGCCGAGCGAATCCAGGCGTTCGGAATATCGTAGAAAGAGGTTGCTCCGCGTTCGCCAGCAGCGTAGACCGAATAGTCCCAAAGCGAGATTCTTCCATCGTGATCGATGCCAGAGACGATCTTCACGACTGCAGCGGGATCGAACGTGTCGTTGAAAAATTCTTCAGAGCGGGTCCAGGCCACTTGCACTGGTTTGCCGGCGATCTGTGCAAGCCGCGCCGCTTCGATGGCCTGACCGCTTTCACTCTTGCCGCCAAATCCGCCCCCGACGAACGGAGTAATTACGCGGACGTTTTTCGGGTCCACTCCGAGAATTTTTGCGAGCCTGTCCCGCGTTGGAAACGGCGTCTGTGTCGACGCCCAGACCGTTACTTTTCCACCCTTGATTTCGGCCACCGCCGCGTGCGGCTCGATGGCCGCGTGTGCAACATATCCCTTGTGGTAGCTCGTCTCGAACAGGCGCGCTGCACCGACCCGCGCTGCTGCAAGATCGCCTCGATTCACTATATTTTTTAGTTCGCCAGAGTGCTTGACGATGTGGGTAAAAATGCTTTCTTGGTTCACGTTTGCCTCGGGCAGGTGCCAGTCCGCTTTGATGCGCCCGAGCGCGACCCCGGCAGCTTCGGGATCGGCGTGTAAAACGGCGACCAAATCGCCACGCTTGACAAGCGTGATTCCCGGCAGCTTCTCCGCGCCGACTGTGTCGAGCTGTGACAATGTGGCGCCATGCATCGGCGGACGTAGGATCCGCGCGTAGAGCATGCCGGGGATTCTGATGTCGGCCGCGTATTTCGCGGCACCCGTTACTTTCTCAAGTGCATCGAGCCGCGTCGGCGAACCGCCCATCACTCGGAATTCGGAGGCGGCCCGTAAAACAGCTTTCTGGTCCACCACTTGCGCGATTCGCGCTCCCTTGGAAAGCTCGCCGTAGCTAACGTTTCGGTTCGGTTCGCCGGCGACATAAACTATTCCGCCCTTAACCACAAGTTTTTCACCTGGAACATCGAGCTTCTTGGCTGCAAGCGTCATCAAGGCTACGCGCGCCTTGGCTGCGGCCGCGCGCAGTGCTGGCCCGAACATGCGGGTGGTCAGGGACCCGAACGTCCCCATGTCCCAAGGGCATCTATCGGTGTCGCCCAGGACCATGTCAATCGACGCGAGTTCAACACCCAACTCCTCGGCCACCATTTGTGCCTGCGAGGTCAATACTCCTTGACCCATCTCGATCTTCCCGGAAAAAACAGTGACTCGGCCGTTCTCGCCGATCACAAGATATGCATTGAAATCCTCCGGGTAGAGGCGCTTCGCATCTTGCGAGTGGGCCGCCAAAGGTCCAAGTCCGACGAAAACGACAATACCGCCGCCGGCCAGCTTGAAGAAGGTGCGGCGGCTCATCCCCGGAGAAGTGCTCATGATTGGCCCTCCATTTGACGGGAAGCGGATTCGATGGCCTCAATAATTCTTTGGTGGGCTCCGCAGCGACACAGGTTGTGCTCCATGTGGGCAACAACTGCATCACGCGCCGGTTTCGGATTTTCGCCGAGGAACACATACGCATCCAGCAGCATCCCCGATGTGCAGTAGCCGCACTGAAGCGCGCCATGATCGATAAATGCCTGCTGTAGTGGGTGCAATTTTCCATCGCGAGCAAGCCCCTCTATCGTGACGATTTCCTTGCCCGCTACGCTCTTGAGCGAAGTCTTGCAAGAACGCACGGCCTTGCCGCCGATTATCACGGTACAGGCGCCGCATATTCCTTCACCACACCCGTACTTTGAGCCGGTGAGTTCCAGATCCGTGCGCAAAACCCAAAGGAGCGTGCGGTCATCATCAGTGTTAAGTGTGATGGGGCGTCCGTTCAGAATAAATCGGATCGAGCTTTTCATATTGCCTCCATTCAAAAGTCGAGAACAGCAGAGAAGCGACTTACACCTGCCATGACTTGTCGGAGAAAACTACTTTGCCATCCCAGAGACTGCAGCAGCACAACAGTCTCACTTTATGACGCCGGGTTAACTGCGGTTTGATATTTCTCAAGTGCCGCGCCCATCCAGATGCCCAACAATCATGCCCATCCAAACGCACAGCGTCATGGTTGTTGCAGTATTTCGGGCAAGCGCCCCCTTATGCCCCTTATGTTTCGGTCTGTTTGGACCCGGTGCAGGCTTACCGACGATCAGCTTGATGTGATTGCGGGCAAGCGCGATCAGCTCGCCAGCAAAATCCATGAAACATGCGGCGTCTCCAAGGACGAAGTGGAGAAGCGGATTTCAGATTGACGGTTGTTACAAAAAAGAAACCCGCCAATCCTTGCGAATTGACGGGTTTCGCGTATTGCACGTTCAAAACGTCCAGTCGTACTCAATCGTCAGCGGTGCATGGTCGCTAAAACGCTCCGATTTGTAGATATGAGCTGACTTGGCCGTTTGAGCGATGCCTTTAGTGGCAATTTGGTAATCCAGCCGCCATCCCACGTTCTTGGCATAGGCCTGGCCGCGGTTGCTCCACCAAGTGTAGGCGTCGTCGGTGGCCGTGGGCTGCAGCTTGCGGTACACATCGACCATGCCGCCACCCTTGACGCTGGTCGTCGAGGGGCCTGCGCGCTGGGTCAATTCGTCGGCCGCTTCGTTGGCCAGCTCGGCATCGCGCAGCAGTTCGGTCATCCAGGCCCGCTCTTCGGGCAAAAAGCCGCTGTTCTTTTTATTGCCCTTGAAGTTTTTCAGATCAATTTCCTGGTGCGCAATGTTGATGTCACCGCACAGCACAAAGTCACGTGTTTCCTTCAGGCCTGCCAGGTAAGGGTACAACTCGGCCAGAAAGCGGAACTTGGCGGCCTGCCGTTCCTCGCCCGACGAACCGCTGGGGAAGTAGCCGCTGATGATGGACAGCTTCGGTAGCTGTCGGCGGCCGGGGCGGTCAAAGCGCAGCTCCACGTAGCGGCCTTCGGCGTCAAATTCCGGCGAGCCATGGCCCACGATCACGTCGCTGGGCTCATGGCGCGTGTAGATGCCCACGCCGGAATAGCCCTTTTTCGCGGCGAAGTGAAAATACCCTTTGAGGCCTGCGATTTCCTCGAAGCGGCCGCTCATGTCAAGGGCCTGGGCCTTGAGTTCCTGCACGCAAATACAATCTGGCATGGATTGTGCAACCCAGTCCTGCAGGCCTTTGCTGGTGGCGGAACGGATGCCGTTGAGGTTGAGGCTGGTTAATTTAAACAAGGAAATCTCCAATGACTCTCGTGGGTATGGCAGGGCAAACAGACAACAGGGGCCAGACGGCTTCCGGGGACAACGCGCTGGCACAGGAATTCGTGCAGTTTGCCGTTGAATCGGGTGTGCTGCGTTTTGGGCAATTCAAGACCAAGGCCGGGCGCATGAGCCCCTATTTTTTCAACGCCGGCCTGTTTGACGATGGGGCCAAGCTGGGCCGGCTGGCGCAATTCTATGCGCGCCGCCTGCTGGCCGAAGAGCAACGCAGCGGGCTGGCGTTTGACATGATTTTTGGCCCCGCCTACAAGGGCATTCCGCTGGCAGCCGCCGTAGCCATCGAGCTGGCGCGGCTGGGGCGCAACCTGCCGTTTGCCTACAACCGCAAGGAAGCCAAGGACCATGGCGAAGGCGGTATGCTGGTCGGTGCGCCGGTAAAGGGCCGGGTGCTGATTGTGGATGACGTGATGTCGGCCGGCACGGCGGCGCGCGAGTCAATTGCCATCATCAAGGCCGCTGGTGCCACACCTCATGCCGTAGTGATCGCGCTGGACCGGCAGGAAAAGGCCACCGAGAATGGGGTTGACGTGAACTACAGCGCTGTGCAATATGTCACTAGGCAGTTGGGTCTGCAGGTTTGTGCGATTGCGCGCCTGACCGACTTGCTGCAGTATCTGGCTATGCAAAGCTGCGCGCCGGCAACGGAGGCCCCCGGCGCATTGCCCTTGAAAGCGCATTACCAGTCTGTGCTGGCTTATAGGGAACGCTACGGCGTGGATTAAGGAATCGAATGCTTTCGCAAACAACGCTTACCATCGGTCTGGTATGGGTGGCCTGCCTGTGCGGTGATGCTGCGGCCCAGAGCATTTATACTTGTGTCGATGGGAAAGGCCGCACCATCACGCAGGACCGCCCGATTGCCGAGTGCCTGGACCGCACGCAGCAGGAGCTGACACGCTCCGGCACGGTCAAGCGCCAGTTGGGGCCGTCGCTCACGGCGCAGGAGCTGGCCGCGCAGGAAGTAAAAGACAAGCAGGCCGCAGACATGCATGCACGGGAAGCCGAGGAGAAGCGCCGCGATCTGGCCCTGCTGCTGCGTTATCCCAACCGCACGGTTCACAACCAGGAGCGCGCCACGGCGCTCGCCCAGATCGATGAGGTCATCAAGGCTGCCAGCAAAAGAACGGTGGAACTGGCCGAACAGCGCAAGGCCGTCAACAGCGAATTCGAGTTTTACGTGAAAGATCCGGGCAAGGCCCCGCCTTCACTCAAGCGCAGGCTGGAGGAAAACGACAGCAGCGTGCTGGTGCAAAAGAGATTTATCCTGGATCAAGAAAGTGAAAAGAAGCGCGTCAACATGCGTTTTGACGAAGAGCTGGTCAAGCTCAAGGAACTCTGGGCGCTGGCAGGGGGCGCGCCTGCCAATGCAGCCGCCGGCACGACGGGCGCCGCGAGTCGCCCAAGGCTGGCACCAAAAACTAAATTTTAATGAAAATAGACCGCTAGCCCAATAAGGACGGTAGTAATTAGCTATATTTTTAATAGCAATCAGGGTGTCATTCGAAATGCCTAGCCATGCGGCGGCATGGCGCCCATCAAGCCAATTTTTTCCTGAGCAGGTCATTGACCTGCGCCGGGTTGGCTTTGCCTTTGGTCGCCTTCATGGCCTGGCCGACCAGCGCGTTGAAGGCCTTGGCGTTGCCGGCACGGACTTCCTCGACGTTTTTGGCATTGGCGGCCAGCACGTCGGCTATGATTTTTTCCAGCTCGCCGGTGTCGCTCATCTGCTTGAGGCCTTTGGCTTCGATCAGCGCGTCAACGTCCTGACCCTCGTCGGTCCACAAGGCATCAAACACCTGTCTGGCCGCATTGTTGGAGATCGTGCCATCCGCAATCCGTCCGATCAGTGCGGCCAGCTGGTCCGCGCTGACGCTTGAAGTTTCAATGGATTTTCCTTCCGCATTGAGACGCCGTGATAGCTCGCCCATCACCCAGTTGCTGGCCACCTTGGGGCTTTTGCTCGCGCTAGCAACAGCCTCGAAGTAGGCTGCGGTGGCCTTGCTCTGTGTGAGCTGGCCGGCGTCATAGTCGGGCAAGCCGTAGTCGGTCACAAAGCGCTGCGCCATCACGCGCGGCAACTCCGTCATCTCGGAGCGCACACGTTCCACCCAGTCGCGGCCAATTACCAGCGGCGGCAGATCCGGGTCCGGGAAATAGCGGTAATCCGCCGCGTCTTCCTTGCTCCGCATGCTGCGCGTTTCCCCCGTGTCGGGGTCAAACAGCACCGTGGCCTGCTGGATCGCGTGGCCATCCTCAAGCTGCCCGATCTGCCAGCGCACCTCGTAATCCATGGCCTGCTGCATGAACTTGAAGCTGTTCAGGTTCTTGATTTCGCGGCGCGTGCCCAGTGGTTCGCCGGGCTTGCGCACCGACACGTTGGCGTCGCAGCGGAAACTGCCTTCCTGCATGTTGCCGTCGCAAATGCCGATCCAGGTGACGATCTTGTGCAGTTCCTTGGCGTAGGCCACGGCCTCGGCGCTGGAGCGCATGTCGGGCTCGGTGACGATTTCCAGTAGCGGCGTGCCGGCGCGGTTCAGGTCGATGCCGCTCATGCCGACGAAGTCTTCATGCAATGATTTTCCGGCATCTTCTTCGAGGTGGGCGCGCACCAGGCGCACTGATTTTTTCTCTCCCTCAAGGAAGAATTCGACCACGCCGCCTTGCACCACCGGAATTTCGAACTGGCTGATCTGGTAGCCCTTGGGCA
>DFWY01000167.1:0-20218 GCA_002381615.1 Polaromonas sp. UBA4122
TCCAAGAATGCGCTGCCCTATCTTGCCCAACGGGCGGAGGAGCAGTTCGGCGTACGCGAACTGGCGCGCGAGATCAAGGCGCAATACGCGGTCATCAACCGCATTGCCGAGGAAATGCAGGGCGCCATCATGCAGGTGCGCATGATGCCGGTCTCTTTCGTGTTCCAGCGCTTCCCGCGTCTGGTGCGCGACCTTTCGCGCAAACTCGGCAAGGAAGTAGAACTGGTGCTTGAGGGCGAGGAGACGGAAGCCGACAAGAACATCATCGAGTCCCTGGCCGACCCGCTCATCCACATCGTGCGCAACAGTCTCGACCATGGCCTTGAGACCCCGGATGTGCGCCGCGCGGCGGGCAAGCCCGCTTTGGGTACGCTCACGATCCGGGCCGTACAGGAAGGCGACCAGGTCCTGATCGAGATCATCGACGACGGCAAAGGCATCGACCCCGCGGTCATCAAGCGCAAAGCCTATGAAAAGGGCGTCATCGACGAGGCCACCCTGGAGCGCATCAGTGACCGGGATGCGGTCAACCTGGTGTTTGCCGCGGGCTTTTCCACCGCCGAAGTCGTGTCCGATCTCTCCGGCCGGGGGGTGGGCATGGACGTGGTGCGCACCGCCGTGGAGAAAGTCAACGGCACCATCGTACTGGAAAGCGAAGTGGGCAAAGGCACCCGCATTCGCATATCGCTGCCGCTTTCCATGGCGGTGACCCAGGTCATGATCGTCGAATCCGACAGCCAGATTTTTGGCGTGCCCATGGACCATGTGGTGGAAACCGTGCGTATTCCCTGCAGCGCCATCCGCACCATCAAGCACAGCAAGACCATCGTGCTGCGCGGGAGCATCGTGCCGCTGAAACCCCTCAACGCGCTGCTCGGGCTTCCCGCCGAACCCCAGGCCAATGCCTACGATGAAATGGCGGTGCTGGTGGCCCGGGTGGGCGGCGAGGCGGTGGGTCTGATCGTGGACGACTTCCGCGAAACCGTGGACGTCATCCAGAAGCCGCTGAGCGGCGTGCTGGCGGGCCTGTCGGCCTATTCCGGCTCGGCCCTCATGGGTGACGGCTCGGTGCTCATGGTGCTCAATGTGAAGGAGATTGTTTGATGCCCATCGACTACAAAAAAAACCAGGCCTTGTTCAGGGACATCGTGAGTGTGGAGGAAGCCGAAGGTCTGCTCGAATGGCTGCAGAACAAGCCCGCCGCCAAGGTGGACCTTGCTGCCTGCACCCATCTGCACCCCGCCAACCTGCAAGTGCTGATGGCGGCCAAAAGCCGCATCACCGCCTGGCCGAACGACGCGAATCTGCGCGCCTGGCTGGAAACTGCTTTGAAATCGAAATAACGGAGAAGCCTCATGGCAAAAACCATTTTGATCGTCGACGACTCGGCCACCATGCGGATGAGTGTCAAAGCCACCCTGGAGATGAGCGGCTTCCTGGTGGAAAGCGCCGGCGATGGCGTGCAGGCCCTCAGCAAGCTCAAGGGGGGGGTAAAGCCCGACCTCATCATCACCGATATCAACATGCCCAACATGGGCGGGATGGAACTCATCAAGAACGTCAGGACCCTGCCGGCTTTTCGCTTCACGCCGATTTTGACGCTCACCACGGAAAGCCTGGCCGCCAAGCGCGACGAAGGCAAGAAGCTGGGGGCCACCGGCTGGCTGGTGAAGCCCGTCGCCGGAGCCGACCTCATCAAGGTCATCAAGCAAGTGCTGCCCGGAGCTTGATGATGGGATTTCGTGACCTGAAAATCGATCGCCATCTTTATCCCTGGCTGGTGGTGGGGGCGCTCGCCCTGCTTGCATTTGGCCTCACCTGGGGGTTCAACCCGGCTTTCGTCGCCGTTTTCAGTTATTCGCCTGGCGTGCTGAAATTCACGACGGCCTTTGGCATGGGCGTCATGGTGCTGATGGCGATTTTCCCCTACCTGTTGCTGACGAACAAAAGGGAAAAAAGCTCGAACATGGCGGGAAATATCGAAAAGTTGCAGGCGCTTCTAGACTCCGTGCCGCGCCTGACAGATATCTTGCAGGAGCATCTTTCCCAGACCAACACCACCACCGAAACGGCGGCCTTGGCCATTTTGCAGCGGCTGACCGAGGTGCAGAGCGAAGCGTCGCGGCTATTGGCCACTCTGGATGAAGGCAAGGAACGGGCTGCCACGTTGTCTGGCAATGCCCAGGCGCTGATCGGCGAGAGCCGGCTGCACCTCGAAAATATGGAAAGCTACCGGGGTCAGCGGGTGCTGCAAAGCCAGGAGGAAGGGGAAGCGATTCAAAGCGTCATCACACAAGTTGCAGAACTCAAACCCTTGACCACCCTGATCCGCGAGGTGTCGATGCAGACCAATCTGGTGGCGCTCAACGCCGCCATCGAGGCGGCACGGGCAGGCGAGGCTGGGAAAGTTTTTGCGGTGGTGGCCGACGAGGTGCGCAAACTCTCCAAGCGGATCGAAGCGGCTGCAGTGCGCATCGAGGCGAGCATCGGTCAGGTGTCCGAGACCGTCAACAAAAAACTGGTCGCCATGATTGCCCATAATCGGAACGAAGACGAATCGAGATGGCTGTCGACCCTGGGTTCCGCCATGGGCCGTTTGTCCGTGGATTTTGAGTCCGCTGTGGGAGAGCTGGACGGCTTGTCGCAAAACACCCACGGGGCTGTGAATTCGATACGTAACGCCGTCATCGACGTGCTGGAGCAAGCCCAGTTTCAGGATATCACCCGTCAGCAGATCGAGCATGTGCAGAACGGGCTTGCCCTGTGCGGTGAACGCATGGGGCAAGTGGAGCAAGTTCTGGCCGGAGACTGGATGACGCCGCTGGACATCCAGACTCTGGACGATGTCCAGGAAGCTCTGCGCGCAAGTTACACCATGGAGTCGCAGCACGCGACCCATCACGCGGTGGCCGGCGGCGAATCCGCCACTGCCGAGAGTGAACGACCCGCCATTGAGCTTTTCTGAGGACGATACCGATGGCAGTCACGTTCGTTGTATCGAACCGCAAGGGCGGCACCGGCAAAACCACAGTGTCGGTGAATGTCGCTGCCGAGCTGGCCGCACTGGGGCTGCGGGTATTGCTTGTTGACCTCGACTCCCAGGGCCATTGCGCCGTGGGCTTGGGCATCAAGGTCAGCAAAGCCACACCCACGGCCCACGACATTTTTCGCCGCATTGACGCGCGACTGGCCACGGCCGTGCAGCCAACGGCATTTGACAAGCTCGCCTTGGCGCCTGCCGACACCTTGTTCGAACACGGCGAGGGGCTGCGCGATGAGGGGTTGCTGAAGCGGGCGCTCGCCGAAGAGGAGATCGTGACGAACTTTGATGTGGTGATTCTGGATACGCCACCCTCGCTGGACATTTTGCTGCTCAATGCACTCACTGCAGCCAACTGGGTGGTGGTGCCCTTCGTGCCCCATCCACTTTCCAGTGAGGGTGTGCGACAACTGATGCGTGTACTGTTCAAGATCATCTCCGGCACGAACCGGCAGCTCAAGCTCGCCGGATTTCTGCCCATGATGGGCAACGACAACATCCGCATCCATCGTACGGTAACCGGTGATGTGGCGAACCAGTTCGGCGTCTCCCGTCTGCTGCCCATTATCCGCAACGATATCCGTCTCGCCGAAGCCTTTTCTGCAGGCAAACCCATCCGTTACTACGCGCCCAAAAGTCGTGCCGCGGAAGACTTCGCCCGGCTCGGGACATTTCTCGCTCAACTATGCCCGCAGTAGAGCCTCAAAACACAATCAGGCCCGATAGAGGGTCATAAAAATGACGGTCCGTCAGGATTTTTCTAAACTTTTTCTCCGTTTGCCCGGTAAGCGGATATAGACATCTGTCAACGGCATTGCTTTTCAGGCCCGGCGTGTGCTGGTGCCTAGCTGGGCATGTCACCACCATCGTTTCAAGGAGTGCTCATGCACGCAACAACAAGCAAGCCCAACCCAGTCGCTGCGGCGGCGATGTCCCCCGGTGCTTCCACCGCCAAGGCGCTGGAGTTTCTGGCTTTCACGCTGGGCCAGGAAGAGTACGGCATTGATATCCAGAAGGTGCAGGAGCTGCGCGGTTACGACACCGTGACCCACATTGCCAATGCACCAGAGCACATCAAGGGCGTCGTCAATCTGCGCGGCATCATCGTTCCCATCATCGACATGCGCATCAAGTTCAATCTGGGGACGCCGACGTACGACCAGTTCACGGTCGTGATCATCCTGAACATGGCCAGCCGGGTCATGGGCATGGTGGTGGACAGCGTCTCGGACGTGATCACTTTGACACCGGAGCAAGTCAAGCCGGCACCGGAGATGGGTGGAGTGCTGGATACCGATTACCTGATTGGACTGGGCACGCTCGATGACCGCATGCTGATTCTGGTCGATATCGACAGGCTCATGACCAGCGACGACATGGGATTGATCGAAAAGATTGCGGCGTGAGAGGGCGCAGGCCCGGCTTTTGCGTAACGGTTATTTGAATAACAGCAGGAAACGAACATGAAGAATTTCAAAATAGGCACGCGTCTGGGCATGGGCTTTGCACTGGTGCTTTTGTTCTTGACCGTCATTGCGGGGATCGGCGTGTGGCGCCTCCAGAATGTGGGAGATGCCACTGACCAGATGGTCAGACAGGCACTGGTCAAGGAGAGGCTCGCGGCGGACTGGCTGGTGGCAACAAGTACCAACAGCGTGCGAACATTTGCGCTGGTTAAAAGCACTGACCCGGAAGATCAAAAGTACTTCCAGAAAGGCATCACGCAAACCAGTCTGGGCATTACCGAGAATTCGAAAAAACTCCTGGGCATGCTGGATACACCTGACGAAAAGAAGTTGTATGAAGAAGGTGTGGCCAAGAGAGCCGCGTACATCGGTTTTCGGACTGCTGCCTTGAAACTGAATGCCGATGGTCAGCATGCACAGGCAGTAGAGCTGGTCAATGCGAAGCTGGTGCCGGCCCTGGAAGCTTACGACGTGAGTATCAAGGCTATGTTGCTTCACCAGAAAGCCAGTATCGACCAGACCGCCAGCTCTATCGACGCGCTGTATCGGTCTGGCCGGTTCAGTTTGATCGCGCTGGCCGTAGCCGCCCTGGCTTTGGGCGGTATGCTGGCGTGGTGGCTGACAGTCGGCATCACCCGTCCTTTGAGCCAAGCCGTCAAAGTGGCGGAGACGGTGGCGAGCGGCGATCTGACCTCGCACATTGAATCGCTCGCCTGCGACGAAACCGGTCAGTTGATGCAGGCGCTGAAGAACATGACCGACAGCCTGGTAAAAGTCGTCGGCGAAGTCCGCAGCGGCACCGACACCATCGCCACCGCCTCCAGCCAGATCGCCGCCGGCAACATGGATCTCTCGTCCCGCACCGAAGAGCAGGCCAGCTCCCTGGAAGAAACGGCCGCCTCGATGGAAGAGCTGACTTCAACAGTCAAGCAAAACGCCGACAACGCCCGTCAGGCCAACCAGCTGGCGGTGACTGCCTCCAGCGTCGCCGTACGCGGCGGCAGCGTTGTTTCCCAGGTCGTGGGCACGATGGGAGCCATCAACGCATCCTCCCGGAAAATCGTCGACATCATCAGCGTGATCGAGGGCATTGCCTTCCAGACCAACATCCTGGCCTTGAACGCGGCGGTTGAAGCGGCCCGGGCCGGCGAACAGGGTCGCGGCTTTGCGGTGGTCGCTGCTGAAGTCCGAAACCTGGCCCAGCGGTCAGCCGCTGCCGCCAAAGAGATCAAGACCCTGATCGACGACTCCGTCGACAAAGTCGAAGAAGGCAGCACCCAGGTGGCAGAAGCCGGCAAGACCATGGACGAGATCGTGGACAGCGTCAAACGCGTGACCGACATCATGGCCGAGATCACGGCAGCCAGCCAGGAGCAGACCTCGGGGATAGAGCAGATCAACCAGGCCATCACGCAGATGGACCAGGTCACGCAGCAAAACGCCGCACTGGTGGAAGAAGCCGCCGCAGCCGCCGGTTCGCTGCAAGAGCAGGCCAGCGGCCTGTCGCAGGTCGTCAGTATCTTCAAACTCGATGGCATGCAGGCGACGAGGGTTGTGCCAGTACGCGCAAGGCAGCCTAAAGCGCCGGTGACGAAGGTGCCCCCGCAGCTACCCAAGCGGGCCATTAAGGCGTTGCCGTCCAGGCAGCCTGCTGCCGCAGCTCCCTCCGGGGCGGGCGATTGGGAAGAGTTTTAACAATGGAGCGTTGCAAATAAATTGCGCATTCACCCTCAAGTTTTTCTTGAGGCTGTCGTTATCTACCAAGGGGCTTCGATACGCTGCCGGGTGCGAGTAGTAGCTTTAGAGGATCAGGTTTATGTCAAACAGCATGTTTTTAACCGGGCTTAGTGGCTTGAATGCCGCGCAGGCCGCTCTCGTGACCACGGGCCACAATACGGCTAACGTGAATACTGCGGGCTACAGTCGCCAGACGGCACAGGTTGCGTCGAGCGGTGGCATCTATGCCCCGGGCATTGGATTTTTTGGTACCGGTGCAAAGACGACTGACGTCACCCGCAGTTACGACCAGTACCTCACATCGCAACTGAATCAGGCCCAGTCCTTGAATCAATCGCTGACCACGCATTACACGCAGGTCAGCCAGATCGACAACCTGCTGGCCAATCAGACGGCCGGCCTGGCACCGCAACTGCAGACGCTGTTCACCAATGTGCAGGCGGTCGCGAATACCCCGGCCGACCCATCCGCCCGCCAGCAATTGATCAGTTCCGGGCAGGCGGTGACGAATCAGTTCCGGTCAATGGACCAATACCTGACCGGTCTCAACGCCAATGTCAACGACCAGATTTCCGGTACTGTCGATCAAATCAACACCTATGCAGAGCAGATCGCCAATCTCAACAAGCAGGTGGCCATGCTCAGCAACGCGACCGGTGGTCAGGCCCCCAATGACCTGCTTGATCAGCGCGACCAGCTGATCAATGATCTGGGCAAGCTGGTGGGTACCAAGCTGGTGGTGCAGGACGGCGGCCAATACAACGTGTTTATCGGCAACGGCCAGACCCTGGTGCTGGGCGACAAGGCAACCAAGCTGGCGGCCGTCAGTGCTTCAAGCGATCCGACCCGCACCACCCTGGCCACGGTGAATGCCGCTGGCGACAAGGTGGATGTGCAGGAAAGCATGATCTCCGGCGGTTCGCTCGGCGGCCTGCTGCAATTTCGCAACGAGACCTTGAGCAATGCGCAGAATTCGCTCGGCCGGATCGCGATTGCATTGTCTGACACCTTCAATGCCCAGCACAAGCTGGGGATTGATCTCAATGGTGATCTCGGTACGGACTTCTTTTCCCAGGCCAGCCCTGGCGTGATTTCGAACAGCCGGAACACCGGGGCAACTGTATTAGCGTCGTTTTCCGATACCAGCAAATTGACCATCAGTGACTACCGGGTGGACGTCACTGCTGCAGCTTCGTTTACGGTGACACGTCTGTCAGACAACACCCTCATTAGCCCTGATTCGAAGGGCGCCTACGACGGTGTGAATCTGACATTAACGGGGGGGGCAGTCGGCGACTCCTTCCTGATCCAGCCCACCCGCACCGGCGCGCGCGATCTCGCCGTGACACTGACCGATCCCGCCAAGGTGGCGGCAGCGTCGCCCATCATCACGGGCAATACGGCAGGCAATCAGGGCAGCGGTGCAATCAGTGCCGGCACGGTGAATGCCCCCGATTACAGCGCGACGTCGCTCCCTGCTGCTGGCGTGACCCTGAAGTACCAGAGCGGAACGCCCAATGCCTTATCGGGCTTCCCGGCGGCGTCTGCCGTCACGGTGACCAACCCGGATGCCACGGTGGTCAACTATGCGGCAGGAGCTGCGGTTACTTACACTGCCGGCGCAGCCTACAGCTTCAACGGCATCACCGTCAATATCAGCGGTGCGCCCGCCAATAACGACACCTTTACCATTGGCAAAAACACCGGCGGCGTGTCCGATGGCAGCAATGCCTTGCTGCTGGGCGCGCTGCAGAACAAAAAAACCATCGGCGGCAGCAGCGCCAGCTTCAACGACGCCTACGGGCAACTTGTCAGCACCATCGGCAACAAAGCCCGGCAGATACAGATATCCAATACCGCACAGACCAGTCTGACCCTGCAAATTCGCACGGCCCAGCAGTCGGTGTCGGGCGTCAATCAGGACGAAGAAACCGCCAACCTGCTGATGTACCAGCAGATGTACCAAGCCAATGCCAAGGTGATCCAGACCGCGTCAACGATGTTTGACGCCGTATTGGGCATCAGAAGCTAAGTTTCCCACCGTATCGCCAAGGAATTCATCATGCGTGTCAGTACCCAATCTTTTTACGAACAAAGCCGGGCCGGCATGGATTCGCAGCAGAGCAGCCTGTTGCGCGTGCAACAACAACTTGGCGCCGGTACCAAGATTCTGGCCCCATCGGACGATCCCTTGGGCGCCACGCGTGCGCTGGCCGTCTCCCAGTCGATTGCACTCAATGCGCAGTATTCGACCAGCCGGGGTCAGGCCACGCAGACCCTGACGCTGGAAGAAAACGCCTTGCAAAGCGTCACCACGCTGCTGCAAAGCATCAAAAGCAGCGTGATACAAGCAGGCAACGGCACCATGGGCGATGCCGACCGTGCGGCCATCGCCACGGTGCTGCAAAGCAATCTGGCCCAGTTGCAAGGCCTGGCCAACACCGATGACGGCAACGGCCAGTTTCTGTTCGCCGGCTTCAAGAGCGGCAGTGCGCCCTTCGTGGGGCAGGCTGACGGCAGTATTAAATATGCCGGTGATCAGGGCCAACGCCTGGTGCAGGTCGATGTGTCGCGGCAGATGGCCGGTACCGATGACGGACGCAGTATTTTCCAATCGGTGCAGGGTGGGGCGGGCTACGTTAGCTCATCGCCGGTGGGCAACACCGGCAGCGGCGTGTTCAGTTCGACCTCGGTGGTCGATGTGACTGATCCGAATTACGGCAAGAATTTTGTCATCAGTTTTCCGACTGCCACGACTTATACGGTGACTACCCAGACATCTCCACCGATAACCACTGCACCCGCCACCTACGCGTCGGGCGCCCCGATCCAGTTCGGTGGTCTGCAAATCAGCATCAGCGGCGCGCCCGCTGCAAACGACACCTTCAATGTCGCCCCGGCCAAAAATGCCGGTGTGGATGTCTTTGCGGCCCTCAGCGACGTGATCACTGCACTGAAGACACCCGTCAACAATGCGGGTCCAGCAGGCCAGGCCCTGGTACTGAATGCCTTGAGCACCGCCAACCGGAAAATCACCAACGCCCTCGACAACGTGTTGACCGTGCGCTCCTCGATCGGTTCGCGCTTGCACGAGCTGGACGCGCTGACGGTCACCGGCGACAGCCGCAATCTTTCCAACAAGAGTTATCTGTCGGGTTTGCAGGATCTGGACTACGCCAGCGCGATGGGCGAGTTTTACCAGCGCCAGACGGCCTTGCAGGCGAGCCAGCAGAGCTTCGTGAAAATTCAGAAGATAGCGCTGTTCAACTATCTGTAGTCAGCCGGGTTGTATCTTTGCAGCCCGGATTGCTTGTAATTCGTAGGTCGGGTTAGCGCAGCGTAACCCGACAGAGCTCCGGATGCGGAGCCTCATCAGAAAAAACCACTCCCCATTCATCTTCGCCGTTCAAGCGCAGGGCGCGCAGCCTGCTTGGCAAATGTCGGGTTACGCTTCGCTAACCCGACCTACATGCTACGCTACTTAATTAATAGCTACTTTCGCCCGCCCTATATGGGCTAGAGCCATAAAAGGCTTAAATTATGCTGCTTTGGCGGCATGCGGCCGCGTTAGCGGCGCAGACCTTGCAGGAACTGAGGGATAAGCGTCAACCCGGCCGCAAACCGCGGTTCGAGAAAGGGTGCCATGTACTGCATCAGCACCTGCAGCATGGCTACGCCCGCCAGCAGCGTGATGGGAAAGCCCACCGAAAAAATGCTGAACTGGGGTGAAACCCGGTTCAGGATGCCCATGGCCAGGTTCAGGGTCAGCAAGGTTGCGATGAGCGGCAAAGCCAGCATGAGTCCGCCTGAAACAATCTGACCGCCTGCCGATACCAGCTGAAACCAGCCGCTGGCTGCCAGCGGCGCGTCAGCAATAGGCAGGGTGCGAAAGCTTTCGGCCAGCGTCATGATCAGCATCAGGTGGCCGTCTGTTGCCAAGAAAATCAGGATGGCGATCACGTTTAACAGGCGCGCGATGACCGTCGTGCTGCCACCACTGGTGGGGTCGAAGAAGGAGGCGAAAGACAGACCCATCTGCAGGCCTACATATTCGCCCGTGGCCTGCACCATGGCAAACACCATCTTCATCGAAAACCCCATCGCCGCACCAATGAGGACTTGCTGAATCATGATCCAGAAGCCGCCAGCAGAAACCAGCGGGACCGATGGCAAGGCGCCGAGTGTCGGCGTGATGACCATCGCCAGCAGGGCGGCCAGGCCTACCTTGGCGGAGCGCGGCACGGTGGCCTCACTGAAAATGGGGGCCGTGCTGATGAGCGCCAACATACGCACAAACGGCCAAAGAAATGCCACCATCCAGACATTCAACTGGTCTGAGGTGACCGAAAAAACGGGAGGCATCAGCCTACCAGTTGCGGAATGGAGGAGAACAGATTGCGCATGTAATCGAGTAGCGTCTCCAGCATCCACGGGCCAGCAATCACCAGAGTGGCGCACACTGCCAGCAGCTTGGGAATAAAGGACAGCGTCATTTCATTGATCTGGGTGGCGGCCTGAAACAGGCTGATGATCAAGCCGGTGATGAGTGCCACCAGCAGCAGCGGTGCAGCCAGCAGCAACGAAAGCTTCATGGCCTCGTAGCCCATCGACATGACTGATTCGGGAGTCATTTTCAGCTCATCCTTGTTAACGTGCCCCGGGCCGGTTTAGGGAACGGGAAATTACAAACGTACCCATTTCGTCATTGCGAGCGAAGCGCGGCAATCTATGCCCCTCTGGACCGCAGCCATGGATCGCCGCGGCCTGAGGCCTCGCGATGAACCGTCTGTCATTGCGAACGTAGTGTGGCAATCCATGAACCCGCTTTTTCGACAATGGATCGCCGCGCTTCGCTCGCGATGACGGCCGGAGGTTCAAGGTCCGTTTGCAGTTTCGGTCGCCCGAAACTGGGAGCTCGCGATGACGAAAAAAGGTATTTTGGCAATTTCATCCTTCCTCAGGTGTAAAAGCTCTGCGCCAGCGCCCCGGCCAGCAGCTGCCAGCCGTCAACCAGAACGAACAGCATCAATTTGAACGGCAGCGCAATGCTTGCTGCCGGCACCATCATCATGCCCATTGACATCAGGACGCTGGCGACGACCAGATCGATAATCAGGAAAGGAATGAAGATGGTGAAGCCGATCTGGAAAGCAGTTTTAAGTTCGCTGATCACAAATGCCGGCAGCAGAATCCGTAACGTGACTTGTTCCGGCCCTTCCATTGGTGGGGCGTTGGCCAGTTTTGCAAACAGTGCCAGATCGGCTTCCCGGGTTTGCTTGAGCATGAACTGCTTGAAGGGCTGAACTCCCCGCTCCAAGGCCTGCTCTGCACTGATTTTGTTTTCGGAGAACGGTTGGTAGGCGTCGCTGTAAACCTTGTCGAATACCGGCGACATGACAAAAAAGGTGAGGAACAGCGAGAGCCCGACCAGGATCTGGTTGGGCGGTGAGGATTGTGTGCCAATGGCCGTGCGCAGCAGTCCCAGGACGATGAGAATGCGGGTGAAGCTGGTCATTGACAACAACAGCGCAGGAAGAAAGGTCAGCGAAGTCAGCAGCACCAGTGTCTGGACGCTGAGCGACCAGGTCTGGCTACCGCCGGGTCCCCGCGTGTTGGTGATGCCGGGAAGACCCTGGGCTGACGCCAGTGTCGGCAGTACCATTAACACCAGCAGGAAGAGCAGGAAAACCAGGAAGGGCGGCAAGGCCGTACGACCTCGCAAACGGACCGAGATCATGTCCATCAGTCCCGCTTTCTCATCTTGTTCAGGGACTCAAGCAGTTTTTGTGAAAAAGCACCCGCGGCAGTGATCCCATTCCTGGCCGGCGCTGCTTCGGCTTCAGATAAGTTTTCGGCCGGCATGGTGTGCAGAGCGCGGACCTGGCCTGCCGCGACGCCGAGCACCAGCCATGAGTCGCCTATTTCCACCACCACGACACGCTCGCGCTGACCGACCATGGCGCTGGAGACCACCTTCAGCAGGCGGCCGCCGCCGGTCTGTTGCAGGCCAAAGCGCCGCGCTGCCCAGGCGAACAGAAAAATCAGCGCCAGAACCATCGCCAGACCCAAGCCGGCTTGCAGCAGGCCAGCTAAGCCGAATGACCGCACCGGTTCTGCTGCCGCAGTAGGCACGGTTGGTAGCACCGCGCCGGCCGAAAAACTGATGCAGGCCAGCAGCGAAGCCGCCAGCCTGGGAATGCGCAGCCGCTTCATCGGTTCAGTTTCTGGATACGTTCGGAGGGCGTGATGATGTCGGTCAGGCGAATGCCGAACTTGTCGTTCACCACCACCACTTCGCCTTGCGCAATCAGGTAACCGTTGATAAAAACGTCCATCGGTTCGCCTGCCAGGCCATCCAGCTCAACGACCGATCCTTGTGACAGCTGAAGCAGATTCTTGATGGTGATGCGCGTGCGACCCAGCTCGGCGGTCAACTGCACAGGAACATCCAGAACCCTGTCGATGTCGCCCTTGGCAATGTCCGAACCGGTGTTGCTCTGTAGTGGCTGAAAAACCCGATCGCCCGCAGGTGTGGAAGGCGCTGCCGGGACAGGTACCGGTACAGGTGCCGGTGCCGGTGCTAGCGCTTGCTCGGCAAGCGCACTGCCCCAGTCGTCAGCCGGGGGGGCGGATGCTAGCGCCTGCTCGGCAAGGGCACTGCCCCAGTCGTCAGCCGCCTCTGCTTGCGGATCCTGCTTGTTGTCTTCACTCATAGTCGCTTCCCTTGCTTGAATCACTGTCTCGGTGGTGGATCATCTTCTGTACCCGCAAGGCATAGTGGTTGTTGGACGTACCGTAACCGCATTCCATGACAGGAACGCCGTTGACCTTGGCGACAATCGTTTCCGGAATCTCGACCGGCAGCACATCGCCGACTTGCAGCTTCAGCAGCTGACCTATGCTCGATTGCATGGTCAGAAAATGCGCTCTTAGTTCAACATCGGCACTTTGTATCTGTTGCGACAGTTGCTTGATCCAGCGATTGTCAACTTCAACCTCGTCCTGCAGGGAATTCGACAGCAGGTTCCGGATGGGCTCGATCATCGAGTACGGAATGCAGACGTGCAGCGACCCCCCGATCGGGCCGAATTCGATATGGAAGGTGGTGTTGATCACCACTTCGTTGGGGGTCACAATATTGGCGAGCTTGGCGTGCATCTCGGAACGCACATACTCGAAATCGAGCGGATAGACAGGATGCCAGGCACTGCCATAGCTTTCCAGCGTCAGGTTGAGCAGGCGCTTGATGATGCGTTGTTCGGTCGGCGTAAAGTCGCGGCCCTCGATCCGGACATGGTAACGACCGTCGCTGCCAAACAAATTGTCAACTACCAAAAACACCAGTTTCGGATCGAACACGAACAAGGCTGTACCGCGCAACGGCTTCATGTGCAGCAGGTTGATGTTGGCCGGCACCGGCAAATGCCGGATGAAGTCACTGTACTTCTGGATTTGTACCGCGCCGACTGAAATATCAGCGCTGCGGCGCATGAAGGTCAGGAGTGAGGAGCGCAGGTGCCGTGCAAAACGTTCGTTGATAACCTCCAGCGTATGCATGCGGCTACGCACGATACGGTCGTCAGTGCCGAGCTTGTAGGTCGGCAACCCGTGCGGAGCCGGCGGTGGTACGGAGACAGCATCGGTGTCACCGGTGACACCCTGCAGTAGCGCATCTACCTCGTCCTGAGATAGCTGCTGGTCATAGGCCATTGGCGAATTTCATTGAGCGGATTCACTGCAGGATGAACGTGGTAAACATCACGCTGGATATTTTTGCCGACGGCAGGTTGGGTGCGAATGGCTGGTTCAACACCGCCATGATTGCAGCGGCCAACTGGGTTTTGTCATTCGGCGTGAGCAGTGAATCAGGATCGCGATTGGACAGCAGCGTCAGCACCCGGCTGCGCACTTCCGGCAAATATTGGGTAACTTGGCTCTGAGACTTGGCGTCGGCAACTTTCAGCGTCACGCCGACTTGCAAAAAACGGCTCCGGCCACTGCTTTGCAGGTTGATTGTCAAGGGCTCCAGTGCGACAAAGATCGGGTCTGCCGGGACCGGCGCCGTGGCCGCCGCCGTGCCCTTATGGTTGTTGCCCAGATAATAATAGGCTGCTGCGGCGGTTGCCGTGATTCCAAGCGCGACCAGGGCGACCAGCAGGACGATGAACTTGCGAGACTTTGGGGTATTCAGTTTGATGGTGCTTGTGGCCATGACTTTGCTGCGTGAGTTTGAGGATGGATTGTTTGCCAAAAAGTCCCCGAAGCATCGCTTGATAAAAAGGGGGAAAACGCTTCAACTCCGGCATTTGCCATGCGCGATGAGCTTGCTCTGCGGTCCCCGTTCAGGCGTAGGTATCGACGGTGATTCGATTGCTTTGTCGGAGCGACTCCGTTACCGGTCGGGCGGTGAGGGCTGCAGTGTCCACCATGCTGTTGCTTCGGTAACTCCGTTGCTCGGGCTGCCCGTTTTGGCTGTGGGCAAACGCCGTCTGCTGCTGACTGCCGGAGCTGACCGAGGTGTTGCCAAGACTGATCCCGCTATCGGCCAAGCTTGTACGCAATTGCGGCAAGGCGGCCTCTACCGCGACGCGGACCGATGAATGTGCTGATACAAACATGGCCTGAATCTGATTGTCGTTCATGCTCAGTGTGACTTTCAACGGACCCAGCCCCGGTGGATTGAGCTGGAGTTCCGCGACCTGATGACCCGCCTTGCCCATTTGGATCACTTGCTGGCCCAGCGCCTTGCCCCATTCGCTGCTACCTACTTCAGGGGCCAGCGACCGAGTGGTCACAGCGGCTGGGGTGTTCGAGGTAGCAACGCCGGCCGGGCCTGATGCTGCTGCATTCAGCAAATGGGTCGGCAAAGCTGCGCTGGCGCTCAAGGTTTCGGCGGTGGGGGCTTGGCTGCCGGTGATGGCTATGGCTGCGGTCTCGGCACTGGGGGGTGCTGCGGTTGCAACAACTTTGGCTGTGCGGTGTGTTACGGCAGGTGTTAGGGCAGGTGTCAAGTCGGCGCTTGCAGCGGTCATATCGGCCGGCTTATGGGCGGCCCTGTTATCGCGTTTCGATGACTGATCAGGAGCGCCTGTGTTCGGCGCGGTGGCTTGACCTGCAATTTTTCCGGGGTCAAGCTGAAGGGCCGAGCTGTCGCTCACGGCATTGAGCTTGGCTGGCAGCGTGGCCTGGCCGGCATCCTTTTGGCTGGCGACCGCTAATGCAGGCCCCTGCACAGTCTGCGCGCCTGCGTCAGTGTTCACGTCCTTCGCCCCGCCTTTGGGCGCGGGTGTGCTCGCAAGAAGGTCGGTCAGCGCAGCAGTGGCAGCCGCTGGGACCGTGTTGTCGGGGGCCGCTACGGCGCCGCCGGTTGGCGCTGCTTTGACGACTCTGCTTTCCAGCGGAACGAAGGCCAATGCCATGGCATTGACCAGGTCTGCTGGATCGGTCTTGCGATCACCTGCCTGCCGTCGTGCAGGCGTGGGTCCTGCGGCTTTTGCGGCAGTTTTTTCAGTTATTTCTCCGGCGGGTGCCAGCGAACGAGAAAGCACTTCGCCAAAACTGCCAAGGTTATTCTGCCCTTGCTCGTCGCTACGCGATTTTGCATTTGACGGTGGGTTGCCGGGCTGACTCGGGGCGGCAGTGGAAGGAAGAATTAAAGACATAAGGTTCTCTGATAAATCTAGGCGACCAAAGTGGTCGAGCGCAGGTAGAACTGCCGGGCGGTGTGCTCATCACTGTCGCGCTGCTCCCGTTTATTGAGGGCTATCATTTCCTGTTGGCGAACCCGGTCCGCCAGGGTGTCAAAGGAATTGAGGCGGCGCTTGGTGTGTTGCCAGTCGCCACGCCCATGCGCGAGTCGGGTATCGGCCTGTAAGGTCAATGCGCGCTGCTGTTCAATAGCACCATCGAGTGTGCCGATGAAATTCTGAAAATTGCGCAACTGTGCCGCCGCTACGCCATCACGCATCTGGACCTGCAACTGGTCCAGGTACTCCTGCCGGTACTGCAGCAGCATCTCGAG
This sequence comes from Polaromonas sp. UBA4122, assembly GCA_002381615.1. Taxonomy (GTDB): domain Bacteria; phylum Pseudomonadota; class Gammaproteobacteria; order Burkholderiales; family Burkholderiaceae_C; genus Polaromonas. The sequence goes on from DFWY01000167.1 coordinate 16,265, forward strand.
TTTTCCGGCAGCGCTGGTGTGCGCGTTTTGCAACTGGCCGAGCCGACGGGTCGCCTCGTCAGTTTTGCTCTGTGCCAGTTCAATCAGTGTCGCGAGCGGTAGTTTGTTGGCCATGGCGTTTTCTCCGGGAAGTGCGTGCGCCCTAGGCCTTGAACAAAGCGTTCAGCTGGCTGGTTGCGGCGGCGTAGTCGGTGCGTTCATGCATCGTTTGCTGCAGGAAGGCTTCGATCTTTGGATAAAGCGCAATCGCCTGATCCAGTTGCGCGTCATGGCCGGGGGCGTAGGCGCCCACGCTGATCAGGTCGCGATTGCGCTGGTAGCGCGACAGCATCTGCTTGAAGGTCCGCACGGCTTCAAACTGCGAAGGCTCAATCAGCGCCGTCATCGCGCGGCTGATGGAGGCTTCGATGTCAATCGCCGGGTAGTGGCCCGATTCGGCCAGGCTGCGCGACAGCACCACGTGGCCGTCCAGAATGGCGCGGGCAGAATCGGCAATCGGGTCTTGCTGGTCGTCGCCTTCGGTCAATACCGTGTAGAACGCAGTGATAGAGCCGCCTTTACCGCTAGCGTCGCGCGCGCCGTTACCTGCACGCTCCACCAGTGCCGGCAGTTTTGCAAATACCGACGGCGGGTAACCCTTGGTGGCAGGCGGTTCCCCCACCGCCAGAGCGATTTCACGCTGCGCCATCGCATAGCGGGTCAGCGAATCCATGATCAGCAATACGTTTTTGCCTTGGTCGCGAAAATATTCGGCCAGACAGGTGGCATAGGCAGCACCCTGCAAACGCAGCAGGGGCGAGGTGTCGGCCGGTGCCGCCACGACCACGGCGCGTGCCATGCCTTCTTCCCCGAGCGTGTTGTCGATGAAATCCTTGACCTCGCGGCCGCGTTCGCCAATCAGGCCGACCACAATCACGTCGGCGCTGGTGTAGCGCGCCATCATCCCGAGCAAGACGCTTTTGCCAACGCCGGAGCCGGCGAACAGACCCATGCGCTGGCCACGTCCGACCGTCAGCAGGGCATTGATGGCACGCACGCCGACATCCAGCACACTGTCGATCGGTGCGCGGGTTAGAGGGTTGATCGGCGCTGCGGCCAGCGGCACTTCGCGTGCGATGTCGAGCGGACCGCGCCCGTCAAGCGGCCGGCCGGCGGCATCGACCACGCGGCCCAGCATGCCTTCGCCGACCGGCAGCCGTTTGGTGCCGGGTTCGGCTGCGCTGCCGTTAGCCGTGAAGGTTTCAAGCGGATAAACGCGCGCGCCCGGCAATAGGCCGGCCACTTCGCTTTGTGGCATCAGAAAGATGCGATCGCCGGAAAAGCCAACCACCTCGGCCTCGGTCGTGCGCTGCCCGTAACCGGGTGGCAGTTCAATCAGGCAATCGCTGCCCACCGGCAGCCGCAACCCGACCGCCTCCAGCACCAGCCCCACCGCCCGCGTCAGCCGCCCGTAACTGCGGATCGGCACGCTGCGCGCAACACCGGCGCTGGCATGGCGCAGCGCGCCGTGCCACGCCTGCAGGTGCGGGTTGTCGGCAGCAGGACTGGTGGTGTCAGTCATGCGGCGCTTCCGCAGGAACTACTACGCTGCGTCCGAGCACGGCGGCAACCCGCTCCCAGCGCGTTTCCAGCGTTGCATCCAGCGCGCCGCTGGCCGCTTGCACGCGGCAACCACCGCGCGTGATTGAGGCATCGGTGCGTAGGCGCCAGCCGGCCGCCTGCAAATCGTCGGCCAGATGCTGCTGCACCAGCACCGCATCGTCGGCATGCAGCAATAGCCGTGGCGTGCCGTTGAGTGCAGGCTCCGTATGCAGCAACTCGCGTACCAGCGCCAGAATCGGTTGCGGCTCGGTCGGCAGCGCCTGGCGCACCACCTGGCGGGCAATATCGAGCGCCAGCGTCAGCAAATCGTCGGCGACTTCGCGCTCGGCGGCGCGCAAGGCAGCCGGCAGTGCCAGCAGCAATGTCCGCAGCGCCTGCACCTGCTGCTGGGCCAGGGTCTGTCCGGCCGCATACCCTTCGCTATGCCCTTGGGTAAAACCCTGCTGACGGCCTTCGACCTCACCAGCCTGTTGCGCTTCCAGCCGCAACCGGGCCAGTTCCGCTGCATCAATCAGCAGTACCGGCGCCAGTGGTGCGAACGCTGGCTCAGTGGCTTCGACCGGCGGCGCAACATCGGCTTCCGGCTGGTTGAAGGAAGTCATTTCCCAGCGTTCCCAAGAGGTCAGCGGCCCCTTCGGTCCGCTGACCGGTGAACTGCTGGGTTTGCTATACATACGAATCGTCGCCTTGCCCGGCAAGCACAATCTCGCCGGCATCTGCCAGGCGGCGCACGATCAGCAGGATGCTCTTTTGCTCCGCCTCGACCTGGGACACCCGTACCGGGCCGCGCATTTCGATATCTTCACGCAGCATTTCAGCGGCGCGTTGTGACATGTTTTTCAGGAACTTGTCGCGTATCTCTTGCGGCGCGCCTTTGAGGGCAATGATCAGCGATTCCGATTCGATTTCTTTCAGCAGCAACTGGAAGCTGCGGTCTTCGAGTCCGAGCAGGTTCTCGAACAAGAACATTTCGTCGATCATTTTTTGCGCCAGCACCTCATCGTGTTCGCGGACATGCTTGATCACGCTTTCTTCTTGCGCGCTGCCCATCATGTTGACGATTTCGGCAGCTGCCCGGACGCCGCCAAGTCGGCTGCGCTTGACGCCTTCGCCCGACAACATATCGTTCAACACATCGGTCAATTCCTTGAGAGCCGCGGGTTGCACACCACCATAGGTGGCCACGCGCAGAACGGCGTCGTGGCGCACACGCTCGGGGAGCTGCTCCAGCACGGCAGCGGCCTTGACTCGATCCATGTGAACCGCCAGCGTGGCGATGATCTGCGGATGCTCGTCACGAATAAGTTCAACGACTTCGGTGGCCTCCAACAGGTTCAGCCGTTCGATACCGTTGGCCGATTCGTGTGGCTTGAAAATGGTGTCCAGCATGTCTGCGGCACGATCGCTGCCCAGTGCCTTGCTCAGCACGGCACGCAGATAGCTGCCGGAGTCCAGGTGCAGTGCCGAGTATTGCTCGGTTTCGAGGCGGAACTCTTCCAGAACCTCGCTGACCTCGTTGCGCTTGACTTGCGCCAGAGTGGCCATGGCCGCGCCCAGTGCCTGAATTGCATCTTGCGGCAGAAGCTTCAATACGCTGCCGGCGCCCTCCTCACCGAGCGACATCAAAAGGATGGCGCTTTTCCTTGTGCCTTCATCCATTATTTTCGTCCATCCAGTGTTTCATCAGCATGGCCACTACCTGTGGATCTTTTGCGGCTATTTCCTGCGCGTACTTGGTGTTATCCAGATGGCGCTGGTCTTGTCGTTCCTGTTCCTGTGCTTGCGCCTCCGGTCCGGCGTCTTCGGAGGGGGCCCCCTCCTTGCCTGGAACCGGTGGCGCGGCTTGTGCTGGTAGCAAATGCTTGCGCAGCAGGGGCCGCAGCACAGCGAACCACAAAAACAAGGCGAGCGCGCCCAGCAGCAGGTAGTTGCCCAAGGTCTTGGCCATTTCGATGTTCTCCGGTTGACGCCACCACGGCAATTCAGGTGCGTCGTTGGTGGGGTCTGATGCAAACGGGCTGTTCACCACGTTGAGCGAGTCGCCACGTTCGGCGCTGAAACCCATGGTTTCCTTGACCAGGTTTTTGATCTGCTCCAGCTCGGTCGCCGACAGCGCTTGCGTCCCCCGCTTGCCTTGGGCGCTCAGTGTGCCGCGATAGTTGACAACCACTGCCACCGACAGGCGCTTGACGCCACCCGCACCTTGCTGCACATGGCGAATCGAGCGGTCCAGCTCGTAGTTGGTGGTGCCATCTTTTCGTGTGTTGCTGGTGCCCCCGTTGATCTGTCCATTCGCTCCTGGCGGCGCTTTGTTGGCTGGATTGGCGGCCGGCGTGACGATCGGCGCAACCG
>DFWY01000167.1:20287-20815 GCA_002381615.1 Polaromonas sp. UBA4122
GATCGGCGCAACCGGGTTGGCCGGTGGTTGGTTGGTCAGCGCGCCCGGCACGCCGCCTGGTGCGTTACCTCCTTGCTGGCTGGACTCACTCAATTGCAGGCTGCGAACTGCGGCTTTGCCAGGTTCCTGGTTCGGGGCATATTTTTCATCGGTGTTCTCGACGATCGAGAAATCGATGTCAGCCGCCACCTGGGCGTGGACATTGCTGGCACCGACGATCGGCTGCAAAATGGCTTCAATGCGGCGGATATAACCCTGCTCAATTTCCTGCGCGTATTTCAACTGGCTGACATCGAGGCCGCGCGTGTCGGCGTTCGCCGCTGACAGCAGGTTGCCGGCCTGATCGACCACGGTAATGCTTTTGGCGGATAGCTCCGGCACACTGCTGGAAATCAGGTGCACGATCGCACTGATCTGGCCTTCGTCAATGGTTCGCCCGCGATACAGCGTCAAGACCACCGAGGCGCTCGGCTTCTTCTGGTCACGCACAAACAGCGAAGGCTTGGGCAGCGCCAGGTGCACGCGCGC
>DFWY01000167.1:20927-44383 GCA_002381615.1 Polaromonas sp. UBA4122
GGCAGCGCCAGGTGCACGCGCGCCGACTCCACCGCAGAAATGGAATCGATCGAGCGCGCCAGCTCGCCTTCCAGGGCGCGCTGGTAGTTGATCTGCTCGGCAAACTGACTGGTGCCGAACTTCTGGTTGTCCATCAGCTCGAAACCCACCGTACCGCCTTTGGGCAACCCCAGCGCGGCCAGCCGCAGACGCGCTTCAGGCACCTTGTTGGCCGCCACCAGCAAAGCGCCGCCACCTTCGGCAAACTTGTACGGAATGTTCATTTGCTGCAGCGACGCGATGATGGCGCCCCCATCGCGGTCCGATAAATTGCTGTACAGCACGCCGTAGTCAGGCGCACGGCTCCATAGCCACAGCGCGGCAATGGCGGCCACTGCGGCAGAAGCCCCGATCATCAAGGGAAGGCGCGGGTTGGCGCGCAACTGCTCGAACAATGGCTGGGTTTTTGGCGTTGCTGCGTCAGCGCCTGCTGCGGCGGAACTCATGCGCTCACCCGGCTACCGCCGCGTCGCAAGGGCGATCGGCACCGGTGGTGTGCTGGCAGTTGGCAGGCATGCGGAGCCGGTAGCGCGGCGAAACGACTGATGACATACGGCTTTATTGATTGAACAGAGAGGAAAGGGGCTGGGCTGGCAGATGCGACCAAGGCACCCCGGGCCTCGTGAATGATTGTCTGAGCGCGGTACGGTTCTTGATCCGCCGAATAACCGGGGGTTTTGCCATCTTTTGGCGCGATGCGCGGGCCAGTCGGCTGCTACGCTTCAAGTCCTTAGTCAAGCAATGGGCGCTCGTGCGCCCCAGGAAAATACCATGTCGATATCGTCTATTGAGTCCGTGCTGCAGCAAATGCGGGTGCTGGCCCAGGCTTCTGGCAACACCACAAGCGTAGCCAGTGAAGTGGCCGGCGGCGGTTTTGCCGGCGAGCTGAAGAAGTCGCTTGATCGCATCAGCGACACGCAGCAGAACGCTTACAGCCAGGCCGAAGCGTTTGAACTGGGCAAACCCGGGGTGGCACTGAACGACGTGATGATCGACATGCAAAAGGCCAACATCGGCTTTCAGATGGGCCTGCAGGTGCGCAACAAGGTGGTGGCCGCCTACCAGGAAATCATGAATATGCAGGCCTGAGGCTTTCGGTAGCTTGTTGATTCGTAGGCCGGGTAGTGCAGCGTAACCCGACGCTCCGCACCACACCGACGTGCCCAAGCCGCAAACGCCGATGCCAGGTTACGCTGCGCTAACCCGACCTACCTGGAGAGGGTGAGTTGCTATTATATTAATAGCTTACTGCGCACGTTACACGGTGACTAGAGCACTTTTTTGCAAAGATTTCGCATCACTCCATGCTCAGCACAAGACGCTTACCCAAGACGCGGGCAGCGCGGTCCAGGGTCTTCAGGCTGGGCCAGTGGTGCGGGTCTTCCAGCCGCTTGGCTTGCGGCCAGCTCGTCTCCAGCGCACGGGCCAGATCGGCCAGCGAGCGGCCTCCACGGGCGTGGCGCAGCAGCAGCACGGCTTGGGTTTTTGCATCTGGTGAGATGTAGTGCGCGTCTAGCAGGCCGGGCGTGGCCGCGGGGATGTTCCTGCCCTGGTCCAGGTGCCAGCCCACCATGGCCGACAACACCTCGGCGGCGTTGAACAGCGCCTCCTCCAGCGTCTGCCCCTCGGTAAAGGTATCGGGCAAGTCGACAAACTGCACCAGAAAGCCGCCACCCTCTTGCGGGGTGATGCGAGCGGGATAGTTGATTTCCATGGGGGCTCCTTATTTCGGCTCCACGCCAGTCTGGCGGGCAATGGTGGACACCAAGCCCATGCCCACATCATGGTTGCCATTGATGCGGTCAAGTTTCCAGCCTTCGGCCTTGAGCTTGTTGATGATGTCTTTGCCGTTCACGGGTTCAATTATGGATCAAAATTGATCTATTTTGATTTTTACGGAAATTCGCCTGCACCGGGGGTGGCCAAACAAGTGCTACGCAATGAATAGCTGTAAGCGCCCATGAACAGTGCATCAGAGCTGTATTTGCCCCGGGATGTCGGCTTACGCCTGCGGCTAAGCCGACCTACGAATGCGCTATTTTATTTATAGCTACTCGCGTCCATGAATATTGCGCTGCAGCCGTATTTGACTCGTAGGTCGGCTTAGCGAAGCGTAAGCCGACATCCCCGCGCCATGCGAGCGTGCCCAAGACGCAGCCAAAATGCAAATATCGGGTTACGCTACGCCAACCGACCTACGAGGCTGACCATGAGAATCTCACCCGAGCAAATTGCCACCATCATCCAGACTACCCGCAGTGTTGCCGGTCAGAACGCCGAAGTCTGGCTGTTTGGCTCGCGGCTGGACGACGCCCGCAAAGGCGGCGACATTGACTTGCTCATCGAGTCCGCGCCAGTGGCTGGGCTCATGGAGCGTGCCCGAATCAAAAATCGTCTGGAACAAAAGCTGCAGTTGCCGGTGGATGTTCTGGCGACGCGCCCTGGAGCAAAAGATAGCCCGTTTGTGTCCATCGCCCGCGCTCACGCTGTCCGTCTGAGTCTTTAACAACGCTAACAAGGCGAGTGATGAATACCCATGGTTTGCTACTCGTCCAACAGCAGCATCTGGCAGGTCTGCTAGAGGCCATTCAGCGTTGCGTGTACTTTTTGCATGCCTCCGATTCCGGCATTGCATGGCCTTTGACAGGCGATTTTTTGTCGGACAGAAAAAAAGACAACGACCTTTTTGAGGCGTTGGCGGCCATCAACGAACGCTTCGCCAAGCTGCAGGACACCATGGGCGCAGCCATGCGGCACAGCCTGCTGCTTTCTGGCGAGCAAGCCGATAGCTTCATCAAGGTACTGGCCCTCTTTGAGAAAAACGGCGTCGTCCAGTCGCTGGAAGACTGGCAGGTGGCCCGCACAGCGCGCAATCTGGCAGCTCACGATTACGAGACCGACTACAACGCAGTTGCCTATCACTTCAACGCATTGCACGCTCTCCAGCCCAGTCTGTATCAAACGGCTTTACGGTTTGTGCACTATGCACAGCAAGAACTGGGCGCCCATCCCGCCAGCGCAGATTTTGCCAGCGAGTTTGCTGCAATTACGACCTCGTTGAATACCCGGAAAAATTCGGATAACGCTACTAAATAAGTAGCTTCCTGCGCCCGTCTGTATTAGGCTGGAGCCGTATTTGATTCGTAGGTCGGGTTAGCGCAGCGTAACCCGACGCTCCGCGCACCACGCCGACGTGCCCAAGACGCCGCAGCAAGCGCCGATGTCGGCCTACGACCCCTTCGGCTAAGCCGACCTACGAAGCTGCCAACGCCACGCGTCGTTCGCATCAAGCGTGAGCGTGGTGCTCCTGCTCGACCGATAGCCGCAGGCCAACCGTCTTGAGAACAGCCAGCAAGGTTTTAAGGGTCGGGTTGCCATTGGGCGAGAGCGCACGGTAAAGCGATTCACGGCTGATGCCGGCCTGAGCCGCCACTGCGCCCAGTCCGCCATAGGCTTCTGCCATCGTTCGCAGGGCCAGCAAACCGGCAGCCCGGTCGTCAGGGTTGTCGAGTGACTCCATCGCCGCCTTCAGATACTCGACCGCCAACGCTCGATCGGCGCGCAGTTCGTCCAGTTCTCGCTCGTGGTGCGAAACGACACCTTTCAGTTTACTCATGACTGCCTCCTTTTCCATTCCAGCCAAAACTCCTTGGCCCGTTTGATATCTGCCGACTGGCTGCCCTTGTCTCCGCTGCAAAGCAGGATCACGACCGTCCTCCCGTGCCGCGCACAGTACACGCGGTAGCCGGCGCCAACGTGAATACGGAGCTCGCTCACGCCGTCGCCTACCGGTTCGACATCGCCGAAGTTACCCGCCTGCACCTGCCGCAAGCGAACCCGAATTCGGGCTTGGGCCACTTTGTCACGCAGGGCGCTTAACCATTCCGTCAAGGGCTCAAGGCCGTCCTCGCGCTGGTACCGGAAGAGTTCTATCATGGGCAATACTGTACCTTATAAGCTACTGGGCTGCCACAGCATGCGCTGAAGTCCCGTAGGTCGGGTTAGCGCAGCGTAACCCGACATCCCCCCAATGCCGCGTATCCCGTAGGTCGGCTTAGCCGTAGGCGTAAGCCGACATCCCCCCGATGCCTCAAACAGCCGGGAGTTTTGCCATCAGTTGGCGCCATCTGCCCGTGCCATCCCTTGATATGCTGGCCTACGTCTGTGCTAACCCGTCCTGCTACTTTATTGGTAGCTTCTTGCGCACGTCCTGTAAGCGCCAGAGCCCGATTTGATGTGATAAATCCACCTACTATGACCATTTCCACCCCCCCGCAGCAAGCCGCCGATACGGCCATGGAACAAGCGCTGCAAGACCTGCATCAATCTCTGGCGCAGGCCCTGCAACTGGCCGTAGCTCATCAGCAAGCCGGCCAGTTTGAAGAAGCCGAGACACTCTACCGAACCATCCTGCAAACCCAGCCGAACCACCCGCAGGCCAATCACAGCCTGGGCGTTCTGGCGGTGCAGATGAAGCAAGCTGAGGCCGGGCTGCCTTACTTTGCCGCAGCACTCGAAGCCAGGCCGGAGCAGCAGCCATACTGGTTGAGTTACATCGACGCGCTGATTCAAGCCGATGAAACGCAAACTGCGCAGCAGTTGCTGGCGTTGGGGCGTGAGCACGGATTGCAGGGCGACGAGGTGGAAGCGCTGGCGGCGCGGCTGGAAGGATGCACGCAGAGGGTGGCACCGAAGCGGCCGCCTGCAAAGCGACAAAAAACAAACCAAACTGAAGGCCAGCCCCACAGAAAAACCATGCTGCACTAGTTGCTATCATTATTATAGCTGCTTACGCAATGTGGACGGGATCTAGAGGCTGATTTGGCATATATTCCGTAGGTCGGCTTAGCCGCAGGCGTAAGCCGACATCCCCAACGCAGCCAGGTTTCCAACGGCAAGAAAATTTTTTACGCGCAGCCCTAAAGGTTTTGCAGGCACTGGCCGATAACTTGAATAACGGTGGCTTGCAGACTGTCTCGGCAGGCAAGGCCAGCGTGACGGCGAGTTAGCCGGAGTCCCCAACCTTTGCAAACAGGAGTCCCTCATGTCTACAATCATTAACACCAATTCCCTCTCGCTGCTCACGCAGAACAACCTTATCAAATCGCAGTCGTCACTGACCACCGCGATCCAGCGCCTGTCCTCCGGCCTGCGCATCAACAGCGCCAAGGACGACGCCGCCGGCCAGGCCATTGCCAACCGCTTCACCGCCAACATCACGGGTTTGACACAGTCGCAGCGCAATGCCAACGACGGCATCTCGCTGGCGCAAACCACTGAAGGTGCGTTGAATGAAATCAACACCAACCTGCAACGCGTGCGTGAATTGACCGTACAGTCCTCCAACGGCAGCAACTCCGTCGCCGACAAGGCTTCGATCCAGGCTGAAATTACCCAACGCCTGGCTGAAATCGACCGCACTTCCGCACAAACCGACTTCAACGGCACCAAAGTGCTGTCTTCATCAGCCAAGGCACTGAACATTCAGGTTGGCGCCAACGACGGCGAAACCATCTCTATCGGCCTGAAGGAAATCAGCAGCAAGACCCTCGGCCTGGTCGGCTTCAACGTGGATGGCACCGGTACCCCTAACGCAGCCACGACACTTACTGATCTCAAGACTGCTGGCTTCACCGCTGGCGCTGTTACTAACGGTACAACGCTGTATACGAAGGCCTATACTGCGGCAGACAATGCATCGTTGAGCACCGTCCTTAGCAAAGCAGTAAGCGGCGATACGGTCGTCGATGCTGGCAAGACCACTATTGCTGCATACACCTCCACCGGCACAGACTACACTTTCGGTGACACTGCCCGCGCAGCGTCAACTGTAGCCAGCGACCTGAAGCCAGCCGCAGGCGGCTCGACTGCTGCAACGTTCAATATCGGCGGTACTTCTACCAATGCCATGATCGACAGCAATGGCCAACTGACGTCAGCTGGCAGCGGCAACAAGCTCTATCTCGATACTACCGGCCACCTGACGGAGACCGGTGGTGGTACCCTGACCCAAGCGAATGTGAATGGTAGCGGTGCCGCTACTTTGGGTGCTGCAGCCACTGCCGGCGATGTTCTGGCCAGCATGGGCGGTCTTGCCGGTGGTACTGCCGGCACTACTGACGGTACTATTACGGTCGGCGGCGGCGCATCGCCTGCAACGTATGTCTATGTCGCGAACACTGCTACCGCAACGGCTACCAACCTGCACATTTCGAACGCTGCCCTGGCTACGCAAGTTAACGCGGACAACACTACTGGGACCAGCGCGATCACCATCAAGCTGGGTATCACGGCGGCGGCAGCCGGAGGCCCGGCCGCCATAACCTACGATGTTGCAGCGGGCACCGCAGCAGCAGCTGGCGCGATCACATCTGGGGGTACGCAAGTAAACGTCGACATGAATGGCAAGCTGGTAGCCGATACCACCGCAAGCCTATATCTCGCAGGCAACGGCACTGTGACGGATGGCGCAGCAAACGTGGTGTACAACGACTCCGCAAATGCTGGCAAGTTCTCGTTGAATGCAACCAGCGGTGCGACCACCACGGCTAATCCTCTGGCGGCACTGGATGCGGCCTTGTCCACGGTCGACAAATTGCGCGGCTCGCTGGGTGCGGTGCAAAACCGGTTTGACTCGGTGATTTCCAACCTCGGCTCCACCATCACTAATCTGTCGGCTTCGCGTTCGCGCATTCAAGATGCAGACTACGCGACTGAAGTGTCGAACATGACACGCGCGCAGATCCTGCAACAAGCCGGTACCTCGGTGTTGGCCAAGGCTAACCAGTCCACCCAGGGCNNGACAAGTCAAGCGGCGGCCTGCGGGCCGCCGCTTGCAAGCAAAATGGTCAGGGCAATCAGGCCCAAAAAGCCCGATTGCGCTGCCCGCTCCCGCTTGGAGTATTTTTCAGGCGTGAGCGGACAGCGTTTTAGACCGGAGAACCAAAAAATGTCGATTTCAACAGCTTCGATCAGTGCGGCCGATGGCTTGCAGCACAGCCAGCTCGCCACGTTGCCGGTCGCCGGTGGCAGCGCGCCAGGCGCGGTGTCCGCTGCGCGAGCCGCCAGCGTGTCAGCCGCTATTTCCAAAACGCCAGCGGTCCAGGCGGCGGCGGCTGCCAAGGCGGTAGAGGTCAAGCTCAACGCCAAGCAAGTGCAGCAATCGCTGGAAGATATCAACAAGGTGCTGACCGGCTTGTCGATCAGCGTCCAGTTCAGGGTTGACCCCGATTACAAAGAACTCATTGTCAAGGTGGTGGACCAGGATACCGGCAAGCTGATTCGCCAGATTCCGACCGAGGAGGCGGTGAAGATATCCAAGGTGATGGACAACCTGAAAGGGTTGTTGTTTGCGCAGTCGGTGTGATTTTGCGCGGCGAGGGGTGTGGTAATTGAACAGAAAGAACAGGATTTAATATGGCTTCAGTTTCTTCTCTCGGCATTGGCTCAGGCCTTGATTTGAATACCTTGCTGGCAGGCATCAAGTCCGGTGAGCAAGCACCGCTGATAGCGCTTCAGCAGCAGCAAACCAGTTATACCGCCAAGCTGTCGGCGTACGGCCAGCTCAACAGTGCCTTGAGTGCGCTGCAGGCGGCAGCGGCGGCACTGGCGCTGCCCGCCGTGTTTCAGGGGGTGAAGGCCAACTCGACGGCCAGCGATGTGGTGACGGCAACGGCCCTGTCAACGGCAGCGAGCGGCAGCTATGCGGTGAACGTGACGCAGTTGACGCAAGCGCAGTCGCTGGCGACGGCTGGCGTGGCCAGTACCACCACCAATATTGGCAATGGTAGTACGGTGACGAATGTGCAGTTTGAATTTGGTACGACTGCTGGTACGGTTTTTACCCAGGATGCCACGCGTACCAAATCGCTCGCCATTGATCCTCTTCACAGTTCGCTGGCGGACATCGCCAAAGCGATTAATGGCAGCGCCACCCTCGGGGTGACCGCCTCGATCGTCAACGATGGCAGCGCCACGCCGAACCGGCTGGTATTGACGTCCAAGCAAACGGGGGAGGCATCGAGCATGCGCATTACGGTTTCTGGCGATCCTGCTGATCCTGTTAATCCTAATGGCGATCCTGCTCTGTCGAGCTTGCTGACGAATGACCCGGCTGGGACACAGTTGCAGCAAACCGCCGCCGCACAAAATACGAAACTGACGGTGAACGGCATTGCCATCACCAGCGCCACCAATACGGTGGCGGGTGCGATCCAGGACGTCACCATGACCGTGTCTAAAGTTGGCACCAGCACTTTGGCGGTGCAAAAAGATAGCGACAGCGCAGGAAACGCGATCGCTACCTTTGTCAACGCCTACAACAGCTTGCAGAGCGTCGCCACGAAGTTGACCGCTTTTGACGCCACGAGCAAATCAGGCGCCGTGCTGCTGGGCGATTCAACCCTGCGCAACATTCAGGTGCGTATCCGCTCGGCGCTGACCACCGCGCAGACGCCAGATGCCAGCGGCCTGGCAACCTTGACGCAAGTCGGCATAGGGTTCCAGAAGGACGGCACCCTGTCTTTTGATGCCACCAAGTTGCGCACCGTACTCGACAGCCAAATGAGCGGCGTGGCGAAGCTGTTTTCTGGTACCGCAGGCGTTGGCGGCTATGGCACCCAGCTGTCGTCGCTGATTACCGGCATGACCGACGCCACCACCGGGACCTTGACGGCGGCGACCAAAGGTATCAATACGACGCTGGATACGCTCGGCAAGCAATACACGGCGACCTCCGCCCGGATCGACGCCACCATGGCGCGCTACTCAGCCCAGTTTACGCAACTGGACATGCTGATCAGCAACATGAACCAGACCAGTTCCTATCTGACGCAGCAATTCGCACCTACTCCCACCAAATAAGGCCAGCCCATGTACGCACGTAATTCGGCAACTGGCAGCGGCGCCAGTGCTTATGCCACGATCGGCCTTCAGTCAGCCGCCATGAGTGCGTCGCCGCACCAGCTGATCACCATGCTGTTTGATGGTGCCAAAACCGCCATCACCATGGCGCGCCACCACATGGCGAACGGCGAAATCGTGGCCAAGGGCAATGCGATTTCGAAGGCGATCAACATCATCGACAACGGCCTCAAGGCCAGCATTGATGCCGAGGGGGGCGACGCCGCTGAAATTGCACTGGCGGCCAATGTGTCGGCGCTGTATGACTACGTCAACCAGCGCCTGATGTACGCCAACCTGCGTAACGACCCGGCGTTGCTGGACGAGGCGGACCGGCTGCTGGACAACATCAGCTCCGCCTGGCGCGAAATTGACCCCCATAAGCCAAGCCAACTGCCTGAAGCGGCGAACGGCCCGGCAACCCAACGATTTTCTGCAGGAGCCTGATGTGAGTTCTCAAAGTGAAGTCATGCACTGCTACGAGCAGACCGCAACCGTAACCGAACGCATGCTGATGCTGGCGCGGGGCAAGCAGTGGGGTGAGCTGCCCGCGCTGGAGACGCAATACAGCGACACGGTAGATCGCCTGAAGGCCATCGAACCCCAGGAGACGCTGGATGAGTCGCAGTCGGCGCGAAAGCACGGGCTGCTCAGTCGGATCATCTCCAACCACGATGAGATTCTCAGCGTTGTGATGCCGCAACTGGCCATGTTGGGGGAGGCGTTGAAGAGCCTGGCGCTGCAACAAAGCCTTCACAAGGCTTATGGGCAGACGGATGATGCCCCTTTATGGGCGGCGTCACGCCACTGATTGACAAGTTAACACGAGTTACGCACTCCCGCTTGAAGGTTCAGTCGTGAGTGCCTAGCGATTCCTCAGGAGATTAAGCCATGATTCTCGAAAATTCTATGACGACAAACCCGCTGCGCGAGCCCGTGCTGCCCGCGCCACACAGAACCACCGGCTTGGCGCGCGAGGCAGCGCATGACACTGTTGTGCTGGCCGAAATCAACCAGACCTTGAAGATAACGTCCATCGGGCTGCAGTTTGAGTTTACCAAGGAGGCCGGCAAGATGATCGCCAAGGTGGCGGACATAGAGAGTGGCGATGTCATTCGCCAGATACCTTCTGAAGAAGTGGTGCGCATCTTGAAAGCGCTGGGCAAATTGCAGGGGCTTCTGCTAAACCAGACGATTTTGAATAAGTGGTACGAATCTCGGGGTAAATTGAAGGATCTTCTGGTGAGCGAGACGATCTAGTTTAAAAATATGAAGGAGCCATCATTGCTGTTCGATGCGGCTGCAACAGCCATGCTGCTCATAGGAGCTTGATGTGAGCTCTCAAAGCGAGGTCATGCACTGCTATGAGCAGATCGCATTGCTAACCGAACGTATGCTGATGCTGGCGCGCACCGGTCAGTGGGGTGCGCTGCCGGCGCTGGAAGCGCAATGCCGCGACACGGTTGATCGTCTGAAGGCCATCGAACCCCAGGAGACGCTGGATGAGTGGCAGTCGGCGCGAAAGTACCGGCTGCTCAGTCAGATAAATTCTATTTACACTGATATTCGCAGCATCGTCATGCCGCAGCTGGCAAAGCTAGGGGCGGTGATGAAGAGCCTGGAGCTGCGGCAAAGCCTTCACAAGGCTTATGGCCAGGCGGATGATGCCCTGTTATGAGCGGCTTGACGCCCCTGATTGACACGCTGCTGGCCACGCGGCTGGCCCAGCGCGTTGATCTGGTGCCGCTCAAGTCTGAGGTCGAAGTTGCGGGCCCTGAAGCGGTAACGCCGGTGGAAAAAGTCACCAACGACCTCCGCTTGCCTTCGCGCGCAGCCTTGCAGCAGCAGTTGGGTGTGGGGCTTTTAAAAAGCGGTGAGAGTGGCTACGGTAACGGGCCGGCACGTTCGGGAGAATTTGTCACTTTGAGTGTTGCAGCGCGTGCGGTGAGTGTGATTCTGGATATTCAAGCCGGCGCTACGACCAAAATCATCGGAACTGAACCGCTGTGGCCACAGCCGCAGCCTGCGCTTGCTCATCTGCTCTCGGCAACGCTGGCCCGCACAGTGGCCAACTCCGGCCTGTTTTACGAATCGCACCTGGCGCAATATGCTGCCGGCACGCGCACGCTGGCGCAATTGGCGCAGGAGCCGCAAGCCCGCCTTGACGCTACGCTGAGGGTACCGCTGGCGTTGCCAGGCGCAGATGCCGCAGGTCAAGAATCTGGGATGGGTGGTAGCCCTGCTGGTACTGGCCGCTTGATGGAAGTGCCAAGTCTGCCGGGTGCAGCCGCTGTGCCGTCAGAGACTGGCCATGATGTGTCCATAGACAGTGGCCAGGCTGGGGCGGCTTCCTCGCCGAATTCAGTGCCTGCCGGTCTGGCTAGCCGTCTGGATTCTGCCCATCTTGCCGCAGCCTATGGCAGCGCCAGTGTTCGCGAAAAAGAGCACACACCATTTCACGACATTGCCGGGCAAGAGACTACGGCAAAAAATGCGGGAGCAAGCTCTCTGGACGCCGTACGCAATAACACCAACAGTATCCCTGCTGCCGCTGTTGCTGCCGCGATTCACCCTGATGCCATTGCGCTGGTGCGCCAGCAGCTTGAGCTGCTGGCGGTGCCGGTGTTTCGCTGGGGTGGCGAAGTGTGGCCAGGCACGCCCATGGACTGGGAAATTCACCAGGAGCACGATGAGCGCCATGCTGCTTCTGAGGCTACCGATGGCGCGGCGGTGCCGCCCACCTGGAGCACGCGCCTGGCAATGACCTTGCCCACGCTCGGGGCGGTTGACGTGCGTTTGACTCTGGCTGGCACCACGCTGCAGGTGCATCTGGCCGCACGCGAGAACGCCACGCTTGCCCTGCTGGGTAACGGCAGCAATGAATTGACTCAGCGCGTTGGCGCGGTGGGGCTGCAACTGACCGGTTTTCAGATTGGCGCGCTGGCGGTAGAGGGAGTGCAGGCACCATGATGGACAGCCAGCAAGCAGATCGGCCCAGCGCAGTCGCGATTTCCTATGCCAACAAAAACAAGGCGCCCATCGTCGTGGCCAAAGGATACGGGGATGTTGCCGAAGCTATTATCCGGCGTGCGCGTGAAAGCGGCCTGCATGTGCACGCCTCGCCCGATCTGGTGAAGCTGTTGATGCATGTCGACCTGGATGCACAGATCCCGCCCCAGTTGTACCTCGCCGTGGCCGAGGTGCTGGCATGGTTGTATCAGCTTGAAGCTGGCGCAGTCACGACGTAAGATCGAAACATCATATCGATTAAACCGAAACTTAAATTTAAATATGACTCAAGTCATGACCGAAGAATTAAAAAACAAGCCCTATCTCACGCCCAACGAAGTTGCGCAATGGATGATGGTCTCTCCGGTGACCGTTCGCGGCTGGGCACAAAGAGGGTTGCTGCAGGCCGAGGTCACGCCCGGCGGGCATCGCAGGTTTCGTCGCGAAGAGGTCGAGCGTTTTGCCCGTCAATGGAATCCGGTTGGCAACAAAGGGCTTTTGCGGGTTCTGATTGTGGATGACGACCGAGCGGTGGTCGGTTTTCTAAGGGAGTTGCTCGAAGGTGGGGAGCATCAAACGGTGGTGGAGACCGCCTATGACGGCTTCGATGCGGGGCGCAAGGTCCATACTTTTTCTCCTGACATCGTCCTGCTCGACCTCATGATGCCGGGCATCAAGGGGACCGAAGTTTGCCGCCAAATCAAGCAGATCCCTGGGCAGGCAAATGTGCGTGTGATCGCAATGAGCGGGCAACTTAGTCCAGAAAATGAGGCTGAACTGCTGGCCGCTGGTGCTGAATGCTGTTTTCCCAAGCCGATTGACACGACCCGCTTACTCAAGCTGATGGGTCTTGAAGACTAAAGATTTGGAAGAGAGCGAGTGAACAACATGGAACAGCAAGTTTTGCCGTCGTACCTCAACGGCTATCCCTACCACGTCCTGATCGTGGACGATGATCCACTTCATCGCGCGTTGGAACGGGAAATTCTTGACTCACCTAAATACGCGGTCTGCGAGGCCAGTTCGGGCAGGCAAGCACTGGACGCTTTGCGCGCACGCAGCTTCGATGTCGTGCTGCTCGACAAGCGAATGCCTGGCATGGATGGTGATGAGGTCTGTCGGCGTATCCGGGGGGAATTGGGTTTGGGCATGTTGCCCATACTGATGGTGACCGGGAATGGTGATATCGACAGTCTCACCCTGAGCCTGTCGGCCGGCGCCAGCGACTTTGTTCGCAAGCCGTACGACCCGAACGAACTTTTAGCCCGGCTGGATGCCGCGGTGAGCCACAAGCGACTGACTGACCAACTCGACAGTGCCGATCATTCGCCACTACCATGAAAGATGGGAAGCAGCGGCTACCCCGATGGTTTGCGCGGTGAAGAAATTCCGTTGCTGGCCCGGGTTTTCCAGATTGTGGATATTTACGACGCCTTGGCCCACGCGCGTCCCTACAAGCGTGCCATGGAACGACAGCAGGTGATTGAGGTGCTTGAGACTGAAGCGGCGCGTGGCTGGCGCGATCCAGCGTTGACAGCCATCTTCCTCGGGATTGTCAAAAACCATCCGGAAGATATCAATGTTCCACTTGCTTCGCACGACGATCTTGGCTTGAGTCTCTTCGGCGAGATTCGAAGCACTGGCGCGCTGGACTGGGATCACCGGCCAGAGCCATGAACCCGTTGAAACGCAACATGCAAACCGTAGCGGGTGACCGGAATTTTCGGCGTGAACAGGTCATTCTTGTTGTCATCTTTGCCGGTTTGGCGCTTCTGGCCATGATGCTGCCGCTGCTGCACGGCGTGCACATCCCGGTCAAGCATTACCTGCCTCTGCATACGCTGCTGGAGTTCGTTTCAATACTGGTTGCTTTCCTTGTTTTTGCAACGGTATGGCATACACCAAAAGGGGAGGTCTCGGCCTCTTTGATACTGCTCGCCGTAGCGCTCTTTGCTGCTGCTTGGCTTGATTTTGCCCATGCCTTGTCCTTCAACGACATGCCAGACCTGATTACCCCAGCCTCTTCTGAGAAAACGATGGCCTTCTGGCTGGCCGCGCGTCTGCTGGTCGCGGTCAGCCTGTTGGGGGTCAGTTTTTATCCGCAGCTTCAGCCACCATCAGCGTGGGCCCGCTATGGCATTCTGGCCGCATTCGCCCTGGTCAATCTGGTCGTTATCTGGGGGGTGATTTTTCATGAAGCTGAACTGCCGGTTTTTTACATTGAAAACATTGGCTTGACCCCCTTCAAAGTTCGACTTGAGTGGCTCATTACGGGTCTGCTGGTTCTGGCAGCCTGGCGCTACTACTGGCTGGCGCGCCAGTCAGATGATGAATCATTGCCCTTGATATTTGGTGCCGCTTCGGTAGCGGCTTTAAGCGAACTGTTCCTGACACAGTATGAAATTGGCAATGATGTCCAGAACCTTATTGGCCATTTGTACAAGTTCGTTAGCTATGGCCTCATTTATCAGGCCATGTTTTTGGTCAGTGTGCGCAGGCCCTACCAGAAGCTGGCTGCTCAAGCGCAATCACTTCTGAAAATCAATGAGACATTGCGCATCCAGGCACTGGCCTTGGAGTCAACGGGCTCGCTGATTGTCGTGACCGACCTTCAAGGCAACGTACGCTGGAGGAACCGGGCCTCACGCGAGGTATCTGTTCTCAATTCTTCGGAATTCGAAGACAGGCTCTCCCTGTTTTCTGCGCCCATCACACGCGACCTGAAGGTGGCTGAGAACATTCGTGCAACGGTCCAGGCCGGAAAAATCTGGCAGGGATTGCTTCGCTTCAAGAATGTAAATGGCGACAACATCATCATGAATCAGGTTGTGACGCCTCTGCGCAATGAGGAAGGCGTGGTGGAAGGTTATGTCTCCGTCGCAGAGGAGGTGACAGAGAAAGTAAAAGCTCAATTGCGCCATAAACGCGTACTTGATTCGGCCATTGACGGTTTCTGGATTGTCGACGCATCCTGTCAATTGCTGGAAGCCAATGATGCCTATGCAAGGATGTCCGGCTACACGGTCGAAGAACTGCTGACCATGCACATCAGCCAGTTGAGAGCGGTTGAGCGTCCAGAGGAAATCCAGGCACTCCTGCAAAAAATAACCCAGCAGGGATACGCTCAATTTGAAAGCCACCATAGGCACAAGCAGGGACACGAATTCGCGGTTGATATTTCAGCAACCTACGATCCTGAGTCAGAACATTTTTATGTTTTTTTTCGTGACCGGTCCGAATGGGTGCAAGCTGCTGCACTCAAGCAAGACCTTGAACGGCAATTGCAGCAGTCGCAGAAGATGCAGGCGCTGGGGCAACTGACGGGCGGTATCGCGCATGACTTCAACAACATCCTGGCGGCCATTTTGGGGTACTCGAATCTGGCGCTGGACCGGTTTGTGCCAGACAAGCAAAGCAAGCTGGCAAGCTACTTGCGCGAGGTTATTACGGCCAGTGAGCGAGCCCGTGACCTGATCGCCAAGATGCTCACTTTCGCGCGCACGCAGCCGAGCGCAAATGTTGACGTTATTTCTCCGGCTGCTGTGATAGAAGAAGTTTTGGCCATGATGCGGACGGCTATACCCTCAAGTATTGAACTCAAGAGTCCCATCGAAGATGACCTGAGCATTCTCATCGACCCTGGTGAGTTGAATCAGATGCTGGTCAATCTCATTATTAACGCGCGTGATGCCATCGACGGGCACGGCATGATCGAGATTCGTTTGCATCAAGTCGAGATGAATGGTCAGATTTGTGCGGCCGACCAGCAGCGACTGTTTGGCCCCTATCTGGCACTTGAAGTGTCTGACAATGGGAGCGGCATAGCGCCGGAACATAAGTCACACCTGTTCGAACCTTTCTTCACAACAAAAGATATTGGCAAGGGAACGGGGCTGGGATTGTCCATGGTGCAAGGTATTTTGCTGCGCTGCGGTGGCCATGTCTTGGTCGAATCCCAGCCTGGTCGAGGAAGCCGGTTCCAGTTGCTGTTTCCCATTGCATTGCCTAACGAAAGCGCGCCAAGTCCGCAACAAGACCACCTTAAAGTTCAAGCGGGCTGGGGTCAACGCATTTGGGTGGTTGACGATGAACCCGCCGTGGCACGCTATTTGGATGAGCTACTAAAAGATTCTGGCTACAGCGTAAGACTGTTCAACGAACCGTTCCAGGTGTTGGCCGCATTTGAAATTGAAAAAAATGACGTCGATTTACTCATTACAGACCAAACCATGCCGGGTTTGAGCGGCGTTGCGCTGGCGCAACGCCTGCACAGCGTGAGGCCCAATCTACCGATCATTCTGTGCACCGGATACAGCGATGGCATTGACCTGTCCGAAGTGCCTCGGCATGGGGTTCGCCGTTTCACCAAGCCAGTTCCTGTCAATGAGTTGCTCAAGGCCGTGGCTGAGAGCTTGAGCAAAAAAGTCTAATATTTCGTAATGTTAAATCGTTATTAACGCTTTTTAAGTTTAAGATTTAAACGTTAAATTCGATGTAAACGATTGATACGAATCTTTCGATGTAATACACTCGCTTACGCAGCATGCCTATGAATGGATTCAGTCCTACAGACGTGTTGCCAAATCTGTGATAGTGGGCGGGAAATTAAATGCGGTTTGTTTGGCCCCGTCTACAAAGAGCAAGTTGTCAGAGATCCAGGAGCGCACAATGATTGAGACGGGTACTACCAATGAGATTGGTGATTTGAATTTGTCTTACCTGCTGTTGGCACAGAGGCTGGTGAGAGAGGATGTTGCGACAGCCATGTTCCGCTTGGGTATGAGTCGGGAACTGGCCGATCTGCTCGGAAATCTGTCGCTTTCGCAAATTGTGAAGCTGGCAGCGTCCAGCCTGCTTTTATGCCGTTTCAGATTTGATGATCACCCGATTCTGTCGGCACTGACGCATGAGGGGGGCAGCCTGACATTGCAACGGGCGCATGCAGCCATTCTTCTTTCCGGGCAACAGGTCGAGGCGACCCAATGATGTTATGCATTGAGTGCAGCACCGCGATGGCTCACTTTGCGTGCAGTTCGGGTCATCATGGCGGGTAAAAGCGTCATTCGTGAAGCGCGGGAAATTCATCTTGCGATTGACTTGATCAAACTTGGCGCTCGTCTGCAGTTTCTGGAAGCGGAAACCAGCTTGAGTCGGGATCGTCTGATCAAACTGTACAAAGAAATCAGGGGGGTTTCGCCACCCAAGGGCTTGTTGCCGTTTTCCACGGACTGGTTCATAACCTGGCTGTCCAACATTCATTCGTCGATGTTCTACAACATCTACCAATTCATGGTGACCCAAGGAGGGTGCACGCGGATTGTTGCCATCACCAAAAGCTATCGGCTCTATCTGGAGCAGGTGCAGTTGCAAGGCAGTGAGCCAGTCCTTGACTTCACACGCGCCTGGACCCTCGTGCGGTTTTTTGACAGCGATATGTTGCAGTTGACTGCCTGTACACGTTGCACGGGTCAATTCGTTGCGCATGCACACGATCCACAAAGCAACTACGTGTGTGTTTTGTGTCGGCCGCCATCACGTGCCGGCAAGACGCGCAAGATCAAATCCGATGCTACCGAAGTGCCCATCACCATCAAGGGGGATAAACGCGCGACTTCATCGTCGCAGTGGCTTGCGGAGGTGATGAATGCAGCTCGTGCCTGACAAGCGCTGAGCGTGTCATGGATTCCGGCCCGCGCCGGAATGAGAAAAAACCTTGACTTGCCATTGCGGGCACCAGGCTCTTTACATGAGGCAGCTTTCCGCTAGCGACGGATTTTTGCAAAGCATTGGCGTATTTGCCCTCAAGTTTTTCTTGAGACTGTCGTTATCTACCAAAGGGCCGTCAAAAGAGCAGTAGGTCAGTCCGTAGTTTTACTCTCTTAAGGTTTTTCAGCGGGAGCGCATAGTGCTGGTAATTGTTGGCTATCTGGTTGTGGTGGGGTCGGTATTTGGCGGTTATGCGCTGATGGGCGGGCATTTCGGCGTGTTGTTTCAGCCTCTCGAAGTGCTGATCATTGGCGGCGCTGCGCTGGGCGCATTTATTGTGGGAAACGACGCCAAGACCATACGCGCCACGGTGAAAGAGTTGCCAAGACTGCTCCGCAGTTCGAAAAAACACGACAAGTCACTCTACATGGAGCTTCTCGCCTTGCTGTATGTGCTGCTGTCGAAAGGCCGCAAGGACGGCATGATGGCGCTGGAGTCCGATGTTGACGATCCGCAGGGCAGTGCTATTTTTGCGCTGTACCCGATGATTTTGCATGAT
Source organism: Polaromonas sp. UBA4122 (assembly GCA_002381615.1). Lineage (GTDB taxonomy): Bacteria > Pseudomonadota > Gammaproteobacteria > Burkholderiales > Burkholderiaceae_C > Polaromonas. The sequence goes on from DFWY01000167.1 coordinate 39,142, forward strand.
GCCCGTGTCCTGGAGTTCCTGACCGACTACCTGCGCCTGATTGTTAGCGGCAACACGGACGCGTTCGAAATCGGGGAGCTGATGGAGCACGAACTCGAAACCTACAAGCATGAGGCCGAAGTACCGGCACACAGCCTGGCCCGGATCGGCGATGCGCTGCCAGCCCTCGGCATTGTGGCGGCCGTGTTGGGTGTGGTGCATGCGCTGGCGTCCGCCGACTTGCCGCCCGCAGAAATGGGCCAGTTGATTGCCCACGCGATGGTTGGCACTTTCCTCGGCATATTGCTGGCCTATGGTTTCGTGTCTCCGCTGGCAACCCTGGTCGAGCACAAGGTGGCTGAATCCTTGACAGGCTACCAGTGCATCAAGGTCACTCTGATGGCCAGCCTGAACGGCTACGCACCGCAGCTGGCGGTGGAATTTGGCCGAAAAATCCTGTATTCGACCACACGGCCCTCGTTTATCGAGCTGGACCAGCACGTCCGTGACGTCAAGAGCCACCGAAGCACGCAAGACTGAATTGTCATGAGCGAATCGCGACGCCCGATCATCATCATCAAACGCCCTGTCATGGCCGCTGCCCATCACGGCGGTGCCTGGAAGATTGCCTTCGCCGACTTCATGACGGCCATGATGGCATTTTTTTTGGTCATGTGGCTGCTGAGTACACAGTCCCCGGCGCAGTTGGCGGGTATTGCAGAACAATTCAAAATGCCCCTCAAGGTGGCGCTCAGTGGGGGCCAAAAAAGCAGTACCAGCACTAGCGTGATCCCCGGCGGTGGCACCGATCCGATCCATATGGATGGTGAAGTCAAGCAATCCGACCCGAGCCCCGAAGCCGATGACGTCAAACGCCTGGACGAACTGAAACAGCGCCTGGACGACATGATTGAAGCCAATCCTGTGCTCAGACAGTTCCGTCCCCAACTGCTGATCGACATCACGCCAGAAGGCCTGCGGATTCAGATTGTCGATAGCGGCAACCGGCCGATGTTCGATCGCTCCAGCGCCATTGTGATGTCTTACATGCGCACCATCTTGCGCGAGATTGGCCCGGTGCTGAACGAACAACCCAACAAGATCACCTTGTCCGGACATACCGACGCGACGCAGTATACACAGGGCGACAAATCCTACAGCAACTGGGAGCTCTCAGCTGACCGGGCGAACGCGTCTCGGCGCGAGCTGATTGCCGGTGGCATGCAGGACAAGAAAGTGCTGCGGGTCATGGGCGTCGCGTCGAGCATGCATTTGAACCAGGAGGACCCGTTTGCACCGATCAATCGCCGCATCAGTATTGTGGTTCTCAACAAGCGCGCGCAAACAGAAATAGAAAGTGCCAATGCGGCCAATGCCGGCATCAAGCGTTAAGAATCCGGCGCAAGCATGAGGACTTGATGTAACCCCGTTCAGCCGCCTCGCGACACTGTGTCGCCAGCAGGCAGTACCAACCAAGAGAGACGCACCCGAGATGGACATTACCCAGTTTTACCAGACATTTTTTGAAGAAGCCGATGAGTTGTTGACCGAGATGGAGCTACTGCTTTTGGGCCTCGATTTGGAGGCGCCAGACAGCGAGCATCTCAATGCGATATTTCGTGCCGCGCATTCGATCAAGGGAGGTGCGGCCACCTTTGGCTTCCTTGCACTGACCGACACCACGCATCTGCTTGAGAATTTGCTCGATCGGGCACGCCATGGCCAATTGAAATTAAACATAAAAATGATGGATGCCTTTTTGGAAACTAAAGACGTGTTGCAAAAACAAATGAGCGCTTATCGGGCTGGCGGTGAACCAGAGCCCGAAATGGTCGCGCGAATCTGCGCGGTACTTCGGCAACTGGCCCTGGAGGCAAGCGGTGGCTCTTCCACCGCGGCCGTAACAACGGCCTCGGCGCAAGCGCCAGTCATCACGCCGGTGGCCGCGCCCGGACATGCATCGGAGCCAGCCGCCATCGTGGCGGAAGGTACAACCCTGAAAGTGCGATTTTCCAAAGTCTTCGAAAGCGACCGCAAGCTGCTGAGCGAAGAGATGGGGAATCTGGGCCGTGTGATTGCACAAACCCAAACCGATGACAGCCTGACCTTATGGCTGGAAACCAGCTGTGATGCCGATGACATTATTGCTGTGTGTTGTTTCATTATCGAAGTCGATCAGATTGAAATCAGCACTGAGTCGGTCTCATCCCCTGATGCAGAGCCGCCAATTGTGATTTCACCGCTACCGGTGAATCTGGTTGCCGCCACGGTGAGTTCTGCTGACGCACCAGTGACGACGAATATCGCCGCTGCGGCGGTTGCAGCGCCTGGCAACGGCAAGGAGTCAAGTTCAATCAGAGTGGATGTTGAAAAGGTTGACCAGATCATCAACCTCGTCGGCGAACTGGTGATTACCCAGTCGATGTTGACGCAAACCGCATCGACGCTCGATCCCGTGCTGCACGAGCGACTGCTGAGCGGCATGGGGCATCTGGAGCGCAACGCCCGCGATTTGCAGGAATCGGTGATGTCGATCCGGATGATGCCCATGGACTATGTATTCAGCCGCTTCCCTCGCCTAATACGCGACCTGTCGGCCAAGCTGGGCAAACAAGTACAGCTGGTGACCGTCGGCAAGGAGACCGAACTGGACAAAAGCCTGATCGAGCGCATCATCGACCCGATCACCCACCTGGTTCGCAACAGTCTTGACCACGGTATTGAGGGGCCGGAACAACGCGCCTCTGCGGGCAAGGATCCGGTGGGGCGGTTGACGCTGTCTGCCCAGCATCAGGGCGGCAGTATCGTGATCGAGGTCAAGGACGATGGCGGTGGTCTGGCCCGGGAGAAAATTCTGGCCAAGGCGATCCAGCAAGGAATGGCAATTAGCGAGACCATCTCCGATAACGAAGTCTGGCAACTGATTTTTGCGCCCGGTTTTTCTACGGCAGAAGAAGTGACCGACATTTCCGGCCGTGGGGTCGGCATGGATGTGGTGAAACGCAACATTCACGAAATGGGCGGTCATGTTGAAATCACCTCCACGCAAGGCAAGGGCACGACCATCAAAATCGTTCTGCCCCTGACGCTGGCCATCCTCAATGGCATGTCGGTCAAAGTTGGCAAAGAAGTTTACATTCTGCCTTTGAATTACGTCATCGAATCGTTGCAGCCGCTAGCCAAAGATCTCCATTCGATCACCAGCGATGAGCATGTCATGCATGTGCGGGGTGAGTACCTAGCGCTGGTCGAATTGCACAAGCTGTTCGAGGTCACTGATGCAGTGCAGAGTCCGACGCAGGGCATCGCGGTCATTGTGCAGGCCGAAGGAACGCGTTTTGCGTTACTGGTTGATGAACTGGTCGGCCAGCATCAGGTGGTGGTGAAAAATCTTGAAACCAACTACCGCAAGGTGCCGGGTATTTCCGCCGCGACGATTCTGGGCGATGGCAATGTCGCCCTGATTATTGATGTGGCCGCGATGAAACGGGCGAATCGCGAGAAAGCCAGCGCGCTGGTTTAAAGGGGGACATGGCGGTTCGTCTCTAGACGATGCCACATGGTAGCTTTGAAGTTTTTTTTAGTGTTGGTGCTGGTCGCAGTAGCGAAGGCGTTGGAGTTGATTGCCAGCGGGCATACGGTGTCGCTTGGACTTGCACAAGTGAATGACCGTAATCTTCCAAAGCTCGGGTTATCGGTTAGAGATGTATTTGAGCCGTGTACCAATTTGGCAGCTGGCGGGAAGATTTTGACGGACTTCTATCAAAAGGCGATGCAGAAGTTCGGGCCTGGGGCGCGTGCATTGCGGGCAGCGATCTCTGCGTACAACTCAGGAGATTGGATGCGCGGTGAAAACGAAGGATATGTCGGCTTGGTCTATAAACAAGTCGGGAGGCCGTTGGCGATGCGATCAGTGGCCGTGGTGCCGGCAATTAAGCCAGCGGGATACATGAAGTAGGGACTACGAATAAACCGATTGGCACCGAACGGGCATTTGCCATGTCAGTTAGCGGATTTGTTGTCGCAGAGTAATGACACAAGAAAGGACAAACACGATCCATTAATGATTACAAATTAAAAAAACAAATCGCACAATCAATCGAGGACATTAACGTACTCAAAACTCAAAACTCAAATTTCTCAATGAAACAAATTAAACATCATCTGATTCCCCTTTCCGCTTTTGCTGCCTTCGCCATCACAGCATCTACTGGTGCACAAGCCCAAGACGCGTATCTCGGCGTGGGCCTGCCCGGCTTGGTTACCATCGGCTACGCAACTCCGGTGAGCAAAAGCTGGGGCGTTCGCGCTGAATATGCCTCCGGGTTGAACGTGTCCCTGGATGGCAATCGTGACGGCGTGAACGTGACCGGATCAGTCAAATCAACAACACTCGGTGCGTTTGGCGACTGGTTTCCGATCGCCGGCAGCGGCTTCCGCGTCGTGGGCGGTCTGACAATCAATGACATCAAGGCCGATATGAATGGCACCAGCTCCGGCACCGCCGTGATTAATGGCACGACCGTCAATATGGCTGGCCAGTATTACAACGTCAACCTCACCTTTCCGCGCGTGACGCCCTATATCGGCATCGGCTACGGCCACCACAAAGCTGAAAAGGGCCTTGGTTTTTATGCTGACGTCGGCGTGCTGGTCGGCACCTTCAACGTTGATACCAACACCTCACTGGTTGCCAGCGGCCAGGTCACTCAGGCCGACATTGATGCGCAGTCACAGAAACTGCGTGACGGCGTTGGCAAGATCGGCGTCATCCCAAGCGTCTCCATTGGCGCTGTGTATCGTTTCTAAGTCGTATTTGAAATGAACATCCTGACAGGCGCAGGATGCCAATTCTCGGATGGTGGCGCATGGTCTGTGCAGATCATGCTGACCATCCTTTTCAATTCTGTCGCGCGATGACGTCTGTACGGTCAATAAGCCAAGATTAAGCAGCAATCAAAAACTTCGCCTTGTCTTGACCGCTCATCCAGCTTTGACGCTTTCAATGGCCGCCGTGTTGGCGCCGCTTTTATCGATGGTGATCTTCTCTGGCAAGTCATGCAGGTTGATGGCCCGCTCCAGAAAGCTCCGTGCTGCAGCCAGATCCCGCCTGGCAGTGAGGAGGAAGTCGACTGTGTTGCCTTCGCGATCAACGGCGCGGTACAGCTACTTCCATTGGCCTGCCATCTTGATATAGGTCTCGTCCATTCTCCAGCTACTGCCCACCGGGCGCTTGCGCCGACGAAATACGGCTGCCAGCACC
>DFWY01000162.1 GCA_002381615.1 Polaromonas sp. UBA4122
CTTTGAATGCAAAGTAGTATCAGGCGTTCTTAAAATTTCCTTCAGTCTCAATCTTCGTGCAGACCGCACGGCAAAGCGCCGGTATCCGAGCATCGATGATGCGGTAATGGATTTGAACGCCGTCACGGCGTTTGCCGAGCACTCCCGCCTGATAAAGCGTGTTCAGGTGCTGCGACATATTGGGCTGGGTGGTGTCGATTTTGCTGAGCAGATAGCTCACGTTCTTCTCGCCGTCGCAAAGGCAACTGATGATTTTCAGCCGCACCGGCGCAGACAAGACCCGAAACAACTCCGCCGCCAACTCAAATACCTCGTCGGGTCTATCCAACTCGGATCGGTTCTCTTGTACTGAAAGCTTTGTCTTTGTCTTTGTCTTTGTCTTTGTCTTTGTCTTTGTCTTTGTCATGGGAAGAACGCTGTCGGCATGAAGCCTATCTCATGGGGGAGTGTCAGAATTTCTGTGTGTGCGGCTGGTAGAGCCTGATCACTTTTGATGATTGGCGATGGTGATGCGCCAAGTACGATCTTAGCTGAGCATTGGTTTTCCTTTCTTCATTTATTCATGACTGCTTGACGAGCGAAGCGCGTCAAGCAGTCGGCTCCAAGCCGGGGAGCGGTGGTGATGTTGCGCAGAGCCAGCCAGATCAGCTTTGTCGCGGCATCGTCGCCGGGGAAGTGGCCCCGCGTCTTGATGATCTTGCGCAATCGTGCGTTCACGCTCTCAATGGCGCTGGTGGTGTAGATCACCCGGCGCACCTCGGGCGGGAAGGCAAAGAACGGGATCACGCGATCCCAGGCGCGGCGCCAGGGGCTTGCGATCCTTCCAATTGGCGTAGTCCAGGTTGTTGCGGATCAGGTGCACGATGCAGGTTTGCAGTGTGGTGGCGGGATGCATGGCAGCGAGTGCCTCGGGCATGCCTTTGAAGCCATCGGTGACGGCGATCAGGATGTCGTTGCAACCCCGTGTCTCCAAGTCGTTGAAAACTTTCATCCAGCACTTGGTTCCCTCGGTGCTCTCAATCCAAATCCCCAGGATGTCGCGTGCCATCGGGCAGCATACCCAGCGCCAGGTAGACGGCTTTGTTGCGAACCACGCCGTCTTGCCTGATGGCGATTTCATTACCCTTGTTGTTGTATCATTCAAGGCTATCTGGCTTTCAAAGCGGGCGTGGGCATTCACTCATGCGCGAGGGGAATTCCGAAGTTTTTTTCCATGCGTTTCCATCAACAATTCCCTGGCTTTCCCGTGCGCCGCATGACGGCAGACATGGCTGGCGCACGCGTGGTTCAACAAGCATTCAGCCCTCAACCCGCCTGCCCCCCGGGGGTATGTTGAACTTGTCCGGCATGGCGACCCTCATCGCCGCTGTTTCCGTTTTGCTCCTGGGTACTGCTGCATGCCTGCTGCCGCTGCGCAATGCGACGCGAGCCGGTATCGGCGTGCTGTCGCAAGTGCTGGCAACGGGCCTGGTCTGGACCGCGGTCGCGCCCGTGCTTCTCGGTGGTCAGCCCTTGGTCGGCGAACTGGCATGGGCCTACCCGGTAGGCACGCTGCGCGTCCGCCTGGATGCCCTCGGCGCGTTTTTCCTGGCCTGGTCGCTGCCGATGACCTTGCTGGGCAGTATCTACGCAGTAGGCTATTTACGCCCTTACTTCAGTGCCAGGCGGCACCTGGGAGTGCACTACGCCCTGCTCAATCTGACGTCCCTGTCCTTCATTCTGGTCTACACCGGCGACCATGCCCTGGTCTTCCTGCTCGGTTGGGAGATTGCCGCGCTCGCGGCCTGGCTGCTCGTGATCTGGGATTACACCAGCCAGAAAGTGCGCTTTGCCGGCTTCAACTACCTGGTGTCGACACACATCGGGCTGATTTTCCTGGTCGCGGCCTTCATGATCATGTACACGCACTCGGGTTCGTGGGGGCTGGTCAGCTTCGGTGAATGGCTCAGGCGCAACCCGGGCTCGGAGCGCAACCTGGTGTTTCTGCTGCTGGTGACGAGTTTCGGGCTGAAGTCGGCGTTCTTTCCGTTCCACTCCTGGTTGCCACGAGCCCATGCGGCGGCACCGGCCCATGTGTCGGCACTGATGTCCGGCGTTATCCACAAGGCGGGCCTGTACGCGCTGGTGCGCTTTATCTGGCTGATCGGCACACCGGATGAATGGATGGGCTGGTTTCTGATTGCTTTCTCCGCCTGCTCGGCCGTGGTGGGGGCCTTGTACACGGTGGGCCAGCGCGACCTTAAACGCCTGCTCGGCTACTCCTCGACGGAAAACGTGGGCATCGCCGGCATCGGCTTCGGCGTGGGTTGCCTGGGCCTGACCTGGGGCAACCCGGCGCTGGTGGCGATAGGCTTTGCGGGCGGACTGCTGCACCTGCTGAACCATGCGTTCTTCAAGTGCTTGTTGTTCTACGCGGCCGGCGCGGTTTACCAGGCGACGCACACGGTCAATGTAGAAAAACTCGGCGGGATTGCCCGACTGATGCCCTGGACGGCCCTGAGTTTCGTCATCGGCGGCATCGCCATCTCGGCTCTGCCCCCGCTGAACGGTTTCGTCAGCGAGTTCGTGATCTATTCGGGCCTGTTCAGCGGCGCGGCCATTCCGCTCGGGGCCAAGGTGGCGCTGTGCGTGGCCGGCGCGGTGCTGGCGTTCGTGGGCGCGGTGTCGGCCCTGAGCATCACCCGCGCCTTCGGCGTCGTCTTTCTCGGCGCGCCGCGTGATGCCCGCGTCCACCCGCCGACCGAGGTAAGCCGCTGGATGCTGCTGCCCATGGGGCTGCATGCGATCGGCGTGGTCGTACTCGGGGTCGCTCCGGTATTGGGCTTCATGTTGGTGCAAGGCCCGACCGAGATTGCGCTGGCATCGCTGCCCGCATCGGGCGCCAACGTCCTGGCGTCAATCAGCGACACGCTGATGCGGATAGGCGCGATTTCCGGGGCGCTGCTGGCGTTCGTGGTACTCGTCGTTTTGATGTGGTGGCTGCGCGCCAAGACGGCGCGGCGGCCGGTCGCGAGCCATGTCACCTGGGTCTGCGGCTACGGTTCACCCAACCCGCGCATGCAGTACACGGGTGCCAGCTTCTCGTCGGACTTCAGCGCCCGCTTCAGTGCCGTGCTGGGCTTGCTGCGCCGGCAGAAGGCACCGAAGGGGTACTTTCCATCGGATGCCTATGTGATCACCGATTGCGTCGACGCCGTCGAGCGGCGGCTGTTTTCGGTCATCGGCCACGGCGACACCTCGGCGAGTGACCTCTCAGGCAAGTTGCGTGAAGACGACCCGCGCATCGCGTTTGCGGCCGCTCTGGTCGCGCTAGTCGTCATAGCGGGGCTGGTCGTGCTGGCGGGAGGGCCGCTGCGGTGAATGTGAGCCTCGGTCTTGTGCATCTGCTGATCGCGCTAGCCATGCCCCTCCTGATGGTCGGCCTGGTGAACCGCACCAAGTCGCTATGGGCTGGCCGCAAGGGGCCGCGCCTGCTGCAGTTGGCCTGGGACCTGCTGCGATTGCTGCGCAAGCGCCCGGTCTACAGCGTGGTCGCCACGCCCTTGTTCCGCGTCGGCGCTTACGTGGTGCTCGCGGCGGCGCTGCTGGCGGCAATGATTGCACCGCTCCTCGGCAGCTTCGCACCGCTCCAGTTCGATCACGACTTCATCGTCTTCGCCTACACCCTCGGCCTGGCCCGCATTTTCCTGATGCTGTCGGCCATGGATGTCGGCAGCGCGTTCGAGGGCATGGGGGCGGCCCGCGAAGCCTCGTTCTCCGCCTTCGTCGAGCCGGCGCTGTTCCTGCTGATCGGCGCCGCCAGCGTGGCCACGGGCAGCACCAGCTTCGCCGGCCTGATCGGCCATCTTCACCAGGCTGAGTCGTTCCAATGGCTGGTGGTGCCCGCCGTCGTCGTGCTCTTCATCCTGCTGCAGGCGGAGGCCGCGCGGGTGCCGGTGGACGACCCGCTGACGCACCTGGAGCTGACGATGGTTCACGAGGTCATGATCCTTGACCACAGCGGACCGGACCTCGCTGCGATGCAGTACGCGGCGGCCTTGAAGATGACGATCTATGCCGGCCTGATCGCCGCGCTGCTCAACCCATTCGATCCGGTGGGCGCGCCGCTGGCCAGCATCGCCACCTCGCTGCTGGTCATGGCTGCGGTCGCCGTGGCGGTTGGCTGTATCGAATCACTCACGGCACGCTTGGCGCTGCGCCTGGTGCCACGCTACCTGATGCTGGCATCGGTCGCGGCGGCGTTGTGCCTGGCCATTGTCGGCGGCACCTGGGGGCTTTGATGCGGCTGCCACTCATTGCCTTTCTGCTCGCCGCGGTGATCCCGGTCTTCTTCGGCAAGATCCGCTCGGCGCCCTTCTGGCTGTGCCTGCAGGCCATCGCGATCGGCTGGAACGGCGTTGCCCACAGCGAGGGCATGTCGCTCCATGCGCTGGTGGCCCTGATCGATGTTATTGTCGTGCGCGCCTTGATCGCCCCCCTGCTGCTGCGCCGGGCGATTCACTTGCGCGGCGACCCAAACCTCGACCTGATGCCCTCCAACCTGTTCACCTGGATAGTCGGCATCGCGCTGATCCTGCTGGCCTTCGATTTCGGCGGTGCCGCAATGGCCGACGTGCAGGCGCTCGCGCTCGGCGTGGTGGGTGCCATGGTCGCGATCGCCTTGCTGCTGCTGTCAACCAACAATTCGCCGCCGGCCCAACTGGTGGCCGTGCTCTTCATGGAAAACGCCATCGCCGTGTTCGAGTCGCTGCTGCCCGAGCCCTGGCCGCTGCCGGTACACGGCGCGCTGACAGCGGTGTATCTGGTCACCGTCGGCGTGGGCACCTGGCTCGTCGGCACACCTGCTGCCGTCGACAGGGCAAGCGTTGCGCCAGTGCAAAGGGAAACGCCGTGAGCAACGTCAACGCAGCAGTCATCACCCCTGCCAGCCCGGCCACCGATAGGGCTACCCCTAAGGCCGCGCGCCGCGCCTGGGTCGGCCCCGCCCTGGTGGCAATGGCATTGGTCAACCTGGGTGTCTGCGTCGCGGTCTTCGTTCGCACACCGCTCACTGCGCTGCCGCTGTACTTCGTGGAACGCTATTTCGTGCTGGATGCCACCTCGCTGCTGTTCCTGCTGGTGATCAACGCCGTCTTCCTGGGCATCAGCGTGTACATGTCCTCGCGTGTGGCCACCTCGCGTGTGCTGGCACAGAACATACTGCCCCGTGCCGCGCTCTCGCTGGCGTTCATGGTGGCCATGAACCTCGGTGTGATGGCCAACAACCTGCTAGTGCTCTGGGCCTTCATCGAGCTGACTACGCTGTGCGCCGCGCCACTGGTGGCGCAAGGCGATGCACTCGCACCGCGTCGCGTCGCCTGGCACTATCTGCTGTACTCGAGCATGTCGCTGGCGCTGACCTTCCTCGGGTTCCTGTGCCTCACGCGTAGCGCGCAGCTGCAGGGGTTGGAGGTCAGCTTCGCCGTCGATCAACTGGCCGCCACCATGTCCACCAGCGGTGACAGTTGGCAGCGCCTCGGCCTGGCGCTCATGCTGTTCGGGCTCGGCAGCAAGCTGGGGCTGGCCCCGCTGTATGGCTGGATGCCCGAAACCTACGAAGCGGCGCCGACAAGCACCAGCGCGCTGCTCGCGGCCATTCAGTTCAACATCAGCGTGGTGGCGGTGTTCCGCATCCTCCAGGTGTTTCACGCCCGCGATATGAGCTTCGTTTCGCGCGAACTGCTGATCATGGGCTGCCTGTCGCTTGTCGTGGCGGCGATCCAGGTCATGGCGGCCCGCAACTACAAGCGCCTGATCGCCTACGCCTGCGTCAGTTCGTCGGGCGTCATCGCCATCGGTCTATCGGTGGGCAAGGCCGCGGCCTACGGCGTGGTGCTGTACATCGTCAGCAACGCTTTCGTGAAGGCACTGCTGTTTCTCACCGCCGGCCGCTTGCGCGCGGTGTACGGAACGAACGCGGTCTCGGCCTTGAGCGGCGTGATCCGCGTGCTGCCGTTTTCCGGGCTGATGTTCGCGGTGGGCACCTTCGCGCTGCTGGGTTTTCCGCCGTTCGGCAGTTTCATCGCCGAGATGCTGATCCTCTCAGGCATTGTGCAGTCCGGCAACTTGATCGCATTCACGCTCATGTGCACCATGCTGACGATCATCTTCGTCGCCACCGGCCGCTCGATCTTCCCGATGCTGTGGGGGCCGTCGGAGCGGCAGGGCCCGGCGAGCCATGAAACCTGGGTAACCGCGTTGCCCAAGCTCGGCTTTGTCGGTGTGCTGGTGCTGCTGGGCGTGTACACGCCCGCGCCGATCAGCCAGCTTCTCGTTCTTGTGGCGCGGTCCATCGAGGGGCAGTGATGCACGCCGCAGAGCCGCTTCTCGTCATTCCTTCCCGCGACATCGCGCAGTGCAGCCTGCACGAGTGGGCGCGCATGTGCAGCGCTCGGCTTGATGCCGGCGATCGCTTGCTCACGCTGTTCGGTCGGCACGATACCGGCGACCAGGTCGTCCTGACCGCCGTCGTTCAGGGTGGTGCGGGTCAGTTCTCCTTCCTGCGCGCCTCGGCCCGGCGTGGCGAGAACTATCCATCGATCACCACACGGCACCCCGGTGTCCAGATTTTTGAGCGCGAGCTGTGGGAGCAGACCAGCATCGTCCCCCTCGGCCACCCCTGGCTCAAGCCGGTTCGCTACGAAGGCGAGCGCCAACAGCACATGACGGATTACCCCTTTTTCTCGGTGCGCGGGCAGGAGGTACACGAAGTCGGCGTCGGCCCGATTCACGCCAGCGTGATTGAGCCGGGGCACTTCCGCTTTATGTGCCTGGGCGAGCAGGTGCATCACCTGGAGATCCAGCTCGGCTACCAGCACCGCGGCGTCGAGGCACTGCTGCTTCAACGCCCGCCCTTGGCGCTAAGCACCCTGGTCGAGTCGATCGTCGGCGACTCCTGCATCGCCTATGCCTGGGGCTATTGCGCGGCCATGGAAGCCCTGGCCGAAGCGCCCGTTGCGCTGGAAGCCGAGCTCGTGCGCGGCGTCGCCCTTGAGCTTGAACGCGTGGCCATGCACCTGGGCAGCCTGACCGGATTGGCCACCGACATCGCGTTCCTGCAGGGCGGCGCCACCTACGGGAGACTGCGTACCGCCATCATCAATGCCTCCATGCGCGTTTGCGGCAGCCGCTTTGGACGTGGCTGGCTCAGGCCCGGTGGCGTGCGCTTCGGCCTGACCGACGAACTGCGGCGCGACTTGGCTAGCACACTGGTCGCGTTTGCCAAAGACTTTGCCCAAGTCAATGACCTGATGCTCAGCGCGCGCAGTGTGCAATCGCGCTTTCAAGGCACCGGTGTGGTGAGCCAGCAAGCCGCGCGGGAGATCGGCCTGGTGGGCCTGGTGGCAAGGGCCAGCGGCGTGGCCGTCGATACCCGCAGCAGCCTGCCCGGCCAGGTGTATGGCGCCTATCCCGTGGCGTTGTTGACCGAGGAAACAGGCGACTGCTGGGCGCGTCTGCGGCTGCGTATGCGCGAGATCGACGAGTCGGTGCGTTGGATCACGCAGGTTCTGCAGGCCGCCGAACGGGATTTGAGCGTCTCCACGTACCGCGCACCCGATCGGCTACAACCCGGCAGGCTGTGTGTTTCGGTCTACGAAGGAGTTCGTGGCCCGGTGGTCCAGGTGATCGAGACCGGCATGGACGGTGGCCTGGCTCACTACAAGGTGCAGGACCCGTCGCTGCAAAACTGGTTCGGCCTGGCGCTGTCAGTGCGCGATAACGAAATTTCCGACTTTCCCATCTGCAACAAGAGCTTCGATCTTTCCTACTGCGGGAATGATCTTTAAATCCAGGTCAAGGAACAACGATGCTCAAGTCGATCGCGGTCAGAATCTCGCAAGGAACTCAGTACATCCCCAACCCCCGCAAGGCTATCCCTGTCGGCTTTCGGGGCAAGCCCCTCATCGCCCCCCAAGCGTGCGAGACGGGCTGCCACGCCTGCATGGCCGCTTGCCCCACCGCCGCCATCACGCTGGACCCTGTCGCCATCGACCTGGGCCGCTGCGTTCTGTGCGGCGACTGCGGACCGGCCTGCCCGAGTGCGAAGATCTCGTTCTCCAACGACTTCCGGCTGGCCGCCACGGACCGCCGCGCCCTGGTGGTAAGTGAACCGCAGCCTGACCTCGATCCGATCAAGGTCTCCGAGGCGCTGCGCAAGCGCTTTGGCCGATCGCTGAAACTGCGAGTCGTTTCGGCCGGAGGATGCGCCGGTTGCGAGCTTGAGGTCAATGCGCTGACCAACGTCAACTTCGACATCGGACGCTACGGCATCGACATCGTGGCGTCGCCCCGCCATGCCGATGGCGTGGTGCTGACCGGCCCGATCACGCGCAACATGACCGCCGCCCTGCAGTTGTGCTGGGACGCCATGCCCGAGCCCAAGCTGGTCATTGCCGTGGGGGCCTGCGCGATCTCTGGCAGTCCTTTCGAAGGGTCCACCGCACTCGAACGCAGCTTCCTGGAACGATTTGCACCCACACTCTACATGCCGGGGTGCCCGCCACATCCACTCACGTTTGTTTGCGGCATCCTCGACCTGCTCGGAATTCCGAGCTAAAGGCGTGCCGATTGACGCCTTCATCTTCGCTTTCGACAGCCCAAGCCCGATAGACTGCCAGGCCGCATCGACAACCCGCCCGGACGCAAGAAAGCCACCTGACCAGGTGGCTTTCTTATAGTCGCCGCGATGCCGGCCCAGGGAGAACGCCTAGATATAGTAATGCGGGTAAACAGGAAACTCCAAGCTAACCAACGGCTCCGTACGCTCGGCCTTCGCAGCCTTCGCAGCCTTCGCAACGGGGGCTACCGTTGACCCTTTGGCAACCTCGGCTCTGGCTTCTTCGCGCAGCATGGCCATTTGCAGGTCGGCCATCACGCGGTGGTCGATTTGAGCCATGGCCCAGAGACGCTGGTCGGCGCGGGCTGCAGCCAGACGGCGCGACCAGCCATCCAGGCCGGCCTTCAGGCGCACGGCTACATTACGTGCAATACCGGAGAACAGCGCGAGCGCAACAAAAGCCACAGCCCACAGCGCCATCCACATCACCAGCAGGTGGCCTTCAGTGATGTTGTCCATCACCTGATAAGCCACGACCATGGTGGCGGCCGCCATGGCGGAGAGCAGCAGCGCGGCCAAGCCGGGCGTGCCGGAAAACCCCTGACGCAGCTGCCGTGCGGCATCAATCGCCGACTCAACACGGGCGACGCCGGGATGCTGTGTGGAATAGTTGACATTGATAAAGCTGGTCATGATGAACTCCGTTGTTTAGCTGTTCCCGCCAATAATTGCAGCGGACAAGGAGATATTAGGGTTATCACTGATGTTATTCAACTTTATATTTGTGATTAAATTCATTCATATTGGTGATAACCTAGCGCCTTACCTCATCACCCTGGCGAGGACTCCCGATGAATTCCCCAAACTTCCGCACGCTGGATCTGAACCTGCTTCGCGTTTTTGACGAGGTCATGGCTGAACGCAGCCTCACGCGGGCGGCGCGCAACCTGTCGCTGACCCAGCCCGCCGTGAGCAATGCCCTGCGCCGTCTGCGCGAAACGCTGGGCGACGAGCTGGTGCAGCGCAGTGGTCAGGGCATGGCCCCCACGCCTCGCGCACTCGCCATCTGGCCCGCCGTGCGCGACGCCCTGCAGCAGTTGCACGAGTCGCTGATTCCCAACGAGTTTGTTCCCGCCCAAGCCACCTCCACCTTTGTGCTTGCCATGGCCGACGCGACGGCGGCCGAGCTCATACCGGGCCTGACAGAAACCCTGGAGCATGAAGCGCCGGGCGTGACCATGCGGGTGGTGCCGCTGACCACACGGGACCCGCGGCCGCTGCTTGACGACGAGGCCTGCGACTTGGCAGTCGGTTATTTCCCCTCAGTGCTGGCCGATCTGACGGCCCGCGCCCAGAGCGGCGAGCCCGTGCCGTTTTTGCACCAACGGCTGTATGACGGTGAGTATGTGTGTGTGATGCGCAAAGACCACCCATTGGCCCTGGGGTCTTTCACACTCGACCGTTTTTGCGCCGCACGCCACATGCTGGTGAGCTTTTCAGGCCGACCTCATGGTTTTATTGATGAGGCGCTGGCATCGCTGGGCCGCACGCGGCACGTGGTGCTGACCGTCAACCAGTTTTTCACGGCCGGCCGGGTGGTCGCCAACTCGAACCTGCTCACCGTGTTGCCGCGCCATTTTGTGTGGGTCACTGGCATTGCCGAGCAACTGGTGCTGCGGCCCCTGCCGTTTGATGTGTCGCCGGTGAATGTGGATGCCTTGTGGCACCGCCGTTCGCAGCAACGCGGCGCCCATGTGTGGTTGCGCCAGGCGGTCGTGCGCGCGGCCAACAAGGCGTTCTCAGCCTGATCCATGGCGGCCGCGCAGCCCGACAAACGGCAAGATCAACCGGTCACGCCCGTTTTGCTTTTCCAAAAGTAAAAATTACCTCTAGCCCAATTAGAGCGGGCGCAGACAGCTACCTAATTTATAGCACTATCAACGTTCTCGAAGCCGCCATAAGCGGCCCGCGTCACACTCAAAGTGCTGGCCGCCAGTGCGTCAACAGCGGCGCTGCTAGCGGATGACGCTGAGGTAGGCGCAGGCGGCGCTGCGCAGTTCCTGGGCTTGGTGCGGATCGCGGCCAGCGCGGGCTTCGGCGCGCTCCATCAGATTGTGTGCCACGCCGTGGGCGGGGGCCAAGCCCGCAGCCATGGTCAGAAACCGGGCAATTTTTGAAATCAGGCTGTACATATCAAGCTCACCACATAAGCGGTGAAAAGTTGCGAATAGCCCAAGAATAAGGGTTTTCCCTAATATTGCAAACCTGATTTCACCAGAATGCCATGCAAAAAATGCATAGTCGCCCTTCCGGGCGGACATGAATGGTCTTGCTGACTCCAGCTGCGCCCCGGGTAAGCACGGGTAGGCGCCGAACGGCCCAGTTCCCGGCGATGTAGCTCGACAGGCTGCGCCTTGCCGCACAATCAGTCGGGTGAACATCCAGCTCCTGTCCGACCTCCACCTCGAATCCCATCCGCATTTCAAGGCACAGCCCCTGCCCGGCGCCGACCTGCTGGTACTGGCCGGCGATATCGGTTCTTACCAGACCGGCTCTCTGCTGAGCAGCTTGAATATCAGCGACTTTGGCTTGGCGCGGTTTTCGCCCTTGCCGGTGGAGCGCGGCGGCGCGAGCTGGCCGACACCGGTGGTTTTTTTGCCAGGCAACCATGAGTACGACGGACTGGATTTTGACGGCACCTACGTGCGGCTGCGCGAGACCTGCGAGCGTCTGGGCCTGGTCTGGCTGGAGCGCGAAAGCGTGGTGCTGCAAGGCGTGCGTTTTGTCGGCAGCACGCTGTGGGCAGACTTCGATGCGCTAAGCACCGAGAAGGCGCGAGCGGGAGACATCACGCTGGGTGAACAGCTGAAGATGCGCGAAAAAGCATTTCGCGCCGCCAATTTCTACCTGACTAAAAACCACGCTTTTCGCAAGGGCCAGCCCATGCTGGCCGACGCTGTACGCGAAGAAGGCCTGAAAAGCCAGGCCTGGCTACGGCAAGCGCTGGCGCTGCCGTTTGACGGACCCACCGTGGCTGTGACGCATTTTGCGCCCAGCCTGCTGAGTGCCGACCCACGCTACGGTCTCACGCCGGGCACCGCAGGATTTTGCAATTCACTGGACGAGCTGCTGCCGCTGGCCACGCTGTGGCTGCACGGCCATTTGCACTGCCCCGTTGACTACGTCAGGCACGGCTGCCGCGTGCTGGCCAACCCGCTGGGCTATGCGCGCAAAGGCGAACAGGCTGGGTTTCGCGAATCGCTTTGCATCCAGCTGGGGTCTTGAGCCGACTCCCCTATCTTGTTTTTCGTCAAGCGCGCGGCCGTGCCAATGGATAAACTACAGTTTTACAAGAGGAGCCCCCATGAAAATTCTTCTCGCCGTTGATGGCAGCAGCTACACCAAGAAAATGCTGGCCTACCTGAGCACGCATGACGAGTTGTTCGGCGCCAACAATGACTACACCGTGTTCACGGTGCAGCCCACCCTGCCACCGCGGGCGCGCGCGGCAGTGGGCAAGGAGGTCTTGAATAGCTACTACGCTGAAGAAACGGAAAAAGTCATCGCCCCCGTGGCCAAGTTCCTGACGCGTCACAGCATCAATGCCAAGAGCATCTGGAAGGTGGGGCCTGTCGGCGAAACCATCGCCAAGTTTGCCGACTCGGGCAAGTTTGACCTGCTCATCATGGGTTCGCATGGGCATGGCGCGCTGGGCAACCTCGTGATGGGTTCCGTGGCCACCCAGGTACTGGCACACAGCAAGGTGCCGGTGCTGCTGGTTCGCTGAGGCGGCGAATTTGCTATTAATTTAATAGCTACTTGCACTATTAAACAAAGGGCTAGCGGCTATTTAGATCCTCAAAACAAGGTGCACCGCACCAGTTCGCCAATCTGCTCGTCGCTGTGCTGTCCACCCATCTTGAGGAATTCCAGCACCGGGTCACAGGCGCGGGTGTATGAGGTGTAGAGACCGCAATGGCCGGCAGTTGGCGGTTGAGCGCGGGCATGGCCCTGCACCCCCGGGTTCGACAGTTCCAACCA
>DFWY01000144.1 GCA_002381615.1 Polaromonas sp. UBA4122
ACGGCGGCCAGGGCGGTGAGCTGCGCCGCAGGCAGGGGGTAGAGCTTCATGGTGGCGGCGGTGATGACGCCCAGCGTGCCCTCCGAGCCGATGAACAGGTCGCGCAGGTCGTAGCCGGTGTTGTCCTTGCGCAGGCCGGAGAGGCCGTTCCACACCTCGCCCTGCGCGGTCACGACTTCGAGTCCCAGGCACAGATCGCGCGTGTTGCCGAAGCGGACCACCTGGGTGCCGCCGGCGTTGGTGCCCAGGTTGCCGCCGATGGTGCAACTGCCCTCGGAGGCCAGACTCAGGGGAAACAGGAAGCCGGCTTTTTCGCAAGCTTCTTGCAGGTTTTGCAGCACACAGCCCGCGTCAACCGTGATGGTCAGGTTGGCGGCATCCAGCACTCGCACGCTGTTCATGCGCTGCAGGCTGAGCACGATCTGGGTGCCGCTGGCGTCCGGGGTCGATCCGACCACCATGCCGGTGTTGCCGCCCTGGGGCACGATGCTGACGCGGGCGGCGGCACAGGCCTTCACCACGGCGGCGACTTCGTGCGTCGAGCCCGGACGCACTACCGCCAGCGCCCGTCCACGCTCGCGTTTGCGCCAGTCCTGCTCCCAGGCGCTCAGGTCGCCTTCGGTCAGGACGTTGGGGGCGCCGACGATCTGGCGCAGGGTTTCAAGCAATGGGTTGTGGGTGCTCACGATGTTGGGGATTCGGGTTGAGGGGTTGAGGTATTTTTGGCGTTTTTCAGGCGCAGGCGGACATGCAGGGCGCAGGCGGTAAATAGTGTCAGGCACAACGCCACCTCGATCATGGCCAGATAGTTGCCCGGCACTTTGTCGCTATAGGCGCGCACCGCACCTTCGGTGAAATAAAGCCACACCAGCAGGCTGACCCAGCGGTAGGTGTACATGCGGTTTTTCATGATGCCGGCCAAAGGAATGCACAGCGGCAGTACCTTGAGGGCCAGCAGCGAGCCGCCCGGGCGTATGGGCGCCAACCACATTTCCCAGGCCAGGCCCAGCACAATCAGCCCGATCAGGCTGCCAAGGGCCAGCCAGCGCGTCATTTCAATTTGGGTTGCTTTGTTCATGTTTAGCATTTGGTCAGTGGCATGATACCGGGGATGAAAATTCCGCAGTCCCTGCAAGCGTTGTTCACCGAGCTTTCCCATTTTCCGTGGCGCCACACCGCCACCACCCTGCGTGACCGTTTCCGTGAAGACCACATGGGCCTGACCGCCAGCAGCCTGACCTTCACCACCTCGATTGCGCTGGTGCCTTTCTTTACCGTGGCGCTGGCCGTTTTTACGGCCTTCCCGATGTTTTCCAAGTTGCAGGGCGCGCTGCAGGGCTGGCTGATGCAAAGCCTGATCCCCGACAACATTGCCCGGCAGGTGCTGGGCTATTTGACCCAGTTCAGCCGGCAGGCCAGCAAGCTGGGCGTTGCCGGCCTGGCAGTGCTGCTGGTCACGGCGATCACCCTGATTTTGACGATAGATCACACCCTCAACGGCATTTGGCGGGTCAAGAAACCGCGTCCACTGGCGCAGCGCGTGCTGATTTACTGGGCTGCCATTACGCTGGGGCCGCTGCTGCTGGCGGCCAGCCTGGCGCTGACGTCTTATGTGCTGTCGGCCTCCACCGGCTTGGTGAGCGCCATGCCCGTCAGCTTGCGCTTCCTGCTCGACGGAGTGCAGTTCTTTCTGGTGGCTGGCGGCATGGCGGCGCTGTACCGCTACGTGCCCAATACCTTCGTGAAGTGGACGCACGCCTGGGCCGGCGGTCTGTTCGTTGCCGCAGGCATAGAGATCGCCAAAAGAGTCCTGAGCCTTTACCTCGCCGCCGTGCCAACCTACTCGCTGGTCTATGGCGCGTTCGCCACCTTGCCGATCTTGCTGGTGTGGATTTACGTGTCCTGGGTCATTGTGCTGATGGGCGCGGTCATTGCCGCCTACCTGCCCAGTTTGCTGGCCGGCGTGGCGCGCCGCAGCAGCGCCCATGGCTGGCATTTTCAGCTGGCCATTGAAGTGCTGCAGCAGCTCGACAAGGCCCGCACCACCGCCCGCAAAGGCCTGAGCGCCTCGCGGCTGGCGGAACTGCTCTGGGTCGATGTGCTGCAGCTGGAGCCGGTGTTGGAAACGCTGGTGGCGCTCGACTGGGTAGGGCAGCTCAAGGACGCGGAAGGCGACGCCGAGTCCCGCTACCTGCTGCTGGCAGACCCGGACACCACCTTGCTGGAGCCGCTGATGCAGCAGTTGCTGCTCGACAAGGCGGAGTCGGTCAGTAATTTATGGGAAAAAGCCCGCTGGCCCGCCATACGCCTGCGTGATGCGCTATAAAAAAGGAAGTATTTCAGCTTGGGCATAATAGGCAATGCGCTGTGGTTCGGCATCCTGTCCACCCTTGAATTCAACGCCTTGCCATGACCCATCCTTCCGCACCTGACATTCATCCGCCTGAACCCGGTAGCTGGGTCATCTGCCTGTGTGCGGACTGGTGCGGCCTGTGCCGCGACTACCAGGGCGTGTTCGCGCAAATGGCGGCGCGCTATCCCAAGAGCCGCTTTGCCTGGCTGGACATTGAAGACCAGGCGGATCTGGTCGGTGATCTGGAGGTCGACACCTTCCCCACGGTGTTGCTTGCCGACGCACAGGGCACGCGGTTTTTCGGTCCGCTGACGCCCCATCCAGAAACCCTGTCGCGCCTGCTGAACTCGCTGGAACGCTCAAGCCTTCAGGCGACACCCCATTTGCCGGCCACGCAGCTGCTGCTGCAAGCCTTGCAGGCGGCGCCTGAACACTGGGTCAGCGCCGGTTGCTGAGCGGGTTGGATGCCTCAACACGCAGGAATTTGTCAATTTCAAGCATCAAACAGGCCTCTGGCGCTTGTGAGTCGGGCGTAAGCAGCTCTGTTTTTGATAGCGGCTCTGAGGTCGAATTTGGCCATTTTTGCGGCGCGAGCTTTGGTCCAGTGGATCGACGACCTTCGTGATCTTCAGTCCCGCCAAGCAAAGGAGTCGGCTGAATCCATGAGGTCTAAGCCGCGCGCACTGGTGGCGCGATGACGAACGTGCTTATGTCTTCAGGAAGTCCCGAATTGCAAACAGCGTCTCATCCGGTGCCTCGTTCATCTGGTGGTGACCGACCGCCAGGCTCGCGACTTGCACGTCCTTGCCTGCGTTGCGTGCTGCGGTGATGAGCCCTTGCGCGGCTTTGGGCGGCGTCATCTGGTCTTGCGCGCCGAGCACGAACAGCACCGGGCAGGTGATCTGCTGAACAGCGGTTTCGCCGTTGGCATAGCTGTCGCAGGCCTTGAAGCCGCGGTGGAACACGTTGACCTTTGGGTTGCTGGCCAGCACGCGGCGGCCCAGTGCCATGCTGAGGCCATAGACCCAGGTGCCTGGGCCTAGCGCTGAGGGCGGCGGGGCCAGTGTGCTGCGCGAAAACACGTTGATCATGGTCAGTGCCTTCATCGGCTCGTTGAGTGACGCATCTAACAACGCTTGCGACACCTTCATCGGGAAGGCGGTGCCCACCAGCACGAGGTGGCTCACGCGGTCTTTGAGCTTTGATGCGGCTTCGAGCGCAATCAGCGAGCCCCAGCTGTGGCCTACCAGTGCGGCGCGTTGCACGCTGATTGAGTCGAGCAGCGCGGCGATGAAATCAGCTGCTTCTTCCACGGAGGAGGGCGCCTCGCCTTCGCTGCGGCAGTGGCCCGGCAGGTCTACCGCGAGCACATTCCATCCATGGTGGGCGAGGTAGCGGCTTTGCAAAATCCAGACGCTGTGGTCGTTGAGCACGCCGTGGATGAAGACCACGGTGGGCTGTGCGGCATCAAAGGGTTTGCCGCCGGTGTAGCAGTAGGTTTTATGGCCGTTGACGAGCAGTTCCATGTTCAGGCTCCCGCTTTCTCTGCCGCCTTGAGGGCACGCTTGAGGTCATCGATCAGATCATCCGGGTCTTCCAGGCCGATGGACAGGCGGATGGTACCCTGCGTGATGCCGGCGCCCAGCAGCGCTTCGTCGCTCATGCGAAAGTGGGTGGTGCTGGCCGGGTGAATCACCAGGCTGCGGCAGTCGCCGAC
Organism: Polaromonas sp. UBA4122; assembly: GCA_002381615.1. GTDB lineage: Bacteria > Pseudomonadota > Gammaproteobacteria > Burkholderiales > Burkholderiaceae_C > Polaromonas. Next base: position 4,071 of record DFWY01000144.1, read on the forward strand.
GTTGGCCAGATGGCTGAACACCTTGAGCGTTTCAATGAAGGCCTTGCCCTGCGCGCGCTTGCCCTTGATGTCGAAGCTGAACACCGAGCCCGCGCCGCGCGGCAGCAGCTTTTTAGCCAGTGCATGGCTGGGGTGCGACTCCAGCATGGGGTGGCCCACGCGCGAAACCAGGGCGTGGCTGGCCAGAAAATTCACCACCTTTTCGGTGTTGCTCATGTGGCGCGCCATGCGCAGCGGCAGGGTTTCAATGCCTTGCAAAATCAGCCAGGCGGTGTGCGGGCTCATGCAGGCGCCGAAGTCGCGCAGGCCCTCGCGCCGGGCGCGCAGCAAAAAAGCGCCCACCGTGCTTTCCTCGCTGAACACCATATTGTGAAAGCCGTCGTAGGCCTCGGTCAACTCGGCAAATTTGCCTGACTTGTCCCAATCGAAACTGCCGCCATCGACGATGATGCCGCCTATCACCGTGCCATGGCCGCTTAAAAACTTGGTGGCCGAGTGATACACCAGGTCAGCGCCGTGGTCGAAAGGCTTGATCAGCCAGGGCGAGGTCAGCGTGGAATCGACCAGCAGCGGCACGCCCGCCTGGTGGGCGATGCCGGATACGGCTGGAATATCGAGCACGTCGAGGCCGGGATTACCGACGGTTTCGCCGAAAAAAAGCTTGGTGTTGGGCTGCACGGCGGCGCGCCAGCCGTCCAGGTCGCCGGGTTTGACGAACGTGGTCTCGATGCCGAAGCGGCGCAGCGTGTAGTGCAGCAGGTTCTGACTGCCGCCATACAGCGCGGTGCTGGCCACGATGTGCGAGCCGGCCCCCATCAGCGTGGCAATGCTCAGGTGCAGGGCGGCTTGCCCGCTGGCGGTGGCAATCGCGCCTATGCCGCCTTCCAGCGCCGACACCCTCTGCTCCAGCACCGCATTGGTGGGGTTGCTGATGCGCGAATACACATGGCCCGCACGCTCCAGGTTAAAAAGGCTGGCGGCGTGGTCGCTGGACTCGAAGACAAAGGAGGTGGTGAGGTGAATCGGCACAGCGCGCGCGCCGGTGGCCGGGTCCGGTGCAGCGCCTGCGTGCAGCGCCAAGGTGTCAAAACCGGGGTCTGAATAGCCGGGCATGAATTTGTCTCCAGTGCAAAAAAGTCGGAAGCGGGCGAGGGCGGCACATGCCCCGCTGCCAGGGCTGAGCGGCGGGTCAGAATGGGAAATCGTTACGGGAAAATCGTTACAGCCGGTCGGAGGATTGTGGGCTATATTTGAACCGAATTTGAATCGAGCCTCCTGGCAGCGTGTTGCGGCAGGACCCTGACAAAACAAGTTGGCAAAACAACCGAGGAGAATGCTATGAAGGTTTCTGACATCCTGCGTGTCAAGGGCAACACGCTGTATACAGTTCAGCCTGATGAACCGCTGATCAAGGCGACCCAAATCATGGCCGAGAAGGACATCGGGTCGCTGGTCGTCATGGAACATGGTGATTACTGGACCGCCACGCGCGCTACATGCCCGTGATGGGCCAGAAAATGATAATGGGTGTCATCAGCTTTTACGATGTCGCCAAGACCGTGGTGGACAGCCAGAACTTTGAAAACAAGATGCTCAAGGCGTACATCCGCGACTGGCCGGCTGAAGACGGCGCCAAGAAGGCGGATCAGCCGCGCGCTCTGGGATAATCCGACCCATGAGCGGCAATACTTTTGGAAACCTCTTCGCAGTCACCAATTTTGGTGAATCCCACGGCCCGGCCATTGGCTGCGTGATTGACGGCTGCCCGCCTGGCCTGTCGCTCAGCGAGGCCGATATTCAAGGTGATCTGGACCGTCGCCGTCCGGGCACCAGCCGCCACGTCACGCAGCGCAACGAACCCGACGCGGTTGAAATTCTGTCTGGCGTGTACCAAGGCAAGACCACCGGCACGCCGATTTGCCTGCTGATCAAAAACACCGACCAGCGCAGCAAGGATTACGGCAACATCCTGCAAACCTTCCGTCCCGGTCATGCCGATTACACCTACCTGCACAAATACGGCCTGCGCGACCCGCGCGGTGGGGGCAGGGCTTCAGCCCGTCTGACGGCGCCCATGGTGGCGGCTGGCGCGGTGGCCAAAAAGTGGCTGGCTGAAAAATATGGCACGGTCTTTCGCGGCTGCATGACGCAGATTGGCGATGTGGCCATTCCGTTCGAGTCCTGGGCGCATGTGACCAACAATCCGTTTTTTGCCCCGGTGGCAGATGTCTCCAAACTGGAGGCGTATATGGACAAATTGCGCAAGGCGGGCGACTCTTGCGGCGCGCGCATCCGCGTTACGGCCTCGGGTGTGCCTGTGGGCCTGGGCGAGCCGCTGTTTGACAAGCTCGATGCCGATATTGCGTTTGCCATGATGGGTATCAACGCGGTCAAGGGCGTGGAAATTGGCGCTGGTTTTGCCAGCGTCATGCAGCGAGGTACCACGCATGGCGATGCGCTGTCGCCCGAAGGCTTCCAATCCAACAACGCCGGTGGCGTGCTGGGCGGCATCAGTACCGGGCAGGACCTGGAAGTGTCCATTGCTATCAAGCCGACGAGCTCCATCATCACGCCGCGCCAGTCGATTGACGTGACGGGCCAGCCTGCGGTGGTGGTGACCAAGGGGCGCCATGACCCCTGCGTGGGCATTCGCGCAACGCCGATTGCCGAGGCCATGCTGGCGCTGGTAGTGATGGAGCACGCGCTGCGGCAGCGCGCCCAAAATGCCGACGTCAAGGTCAGCACACCGGACATCATGCGTCCGCGCGGCTGATTTCAGGCTGCAGCGCTTCGGTCCGCTGCCCGAACAGATAGGTCTGAAATATTGATCTGACGTTGAGCAGCCTGTTGATTCATTTACGGAACCCCTATATCGCATGAGCAATATTTTTGAAAGCTTTCTGTCCACTCCCGAAATGTTGGAGGCATTCAGTGCGCGCAGCTTCCTGGAAGCCATGCTGCGCTTTGAGGCCTCATTGGCGCGTGCGCAGGCCAGCGTTGGCCTGATCCCGGAGGCCGCCGCTCAGTCCATCATCGGCACCTGCAAAGTCGAGCTGTTTGATGTGGCCAAAATCGAGCGCGAAAGCGGACGGGCCGGCAGCATCGCCATCCCGCTCGTCAAGAGCCTCAGGGAAACCGTAGGCCTCTTCAACAAGGAGGCCGCCGGCTTTGTCCACTTCGGCAGCACCAGCCAGGATGTGATCGATACCGCGCTGGTGTTGGTCACACGCACCGCGCTGAGGCTGATTGAAGCCGATGTCAACAAGGCGGTGGCTGCGCTGCTGGCACTGGCCCAGCGCCATGCCGCCGACCCTGTGCTGGCACGCACGCTCATGCAGCCAGCCTCCGTCACCAGCTTTGGTTTGAAATGTGCAGGCTGGGCCGCGCCGCTGGTACGCAGCCGGCAACGCCTGCAGGCCACTAGCGGCAATGCCTTGAGCGTGCAACTGGGCGGCGCCGTGGGTACGCTGGCTCAAATGAAGGGAAAGGGGCCGCAGGTGATTGCACTCATGGCCGCTGATCTGAAGCTCAAGACGCCGCTCTTCAACTGGCACACGCAGCGCGATGAATGGGTGGCGCTGGGTTGTGAACTGGGGTTGCTGGTGGGCAGCCTGGGGAAGATTGCCAAAGATATTTCGCTCATGGGCCAGTACGAAGTGGGCGAACTGGCCGAGCCGTCCGAACCAGGGCGTGGCGGTTCGTCGGCCATGCCGCACAAGCGCAACCCGGTGGCCTGCATGGTGGCGCTGGCTGCAGCGCAGCGCGCACCGCAACGTGTCGCGGCCTTGCTGGCGACCATGCCGCAAGAGCATGAGCGCGCGCTGGGAAATTGGCAGGCTGAGCTGGCTGAATGGCCCGGGCTGCTGATGTCGGCGCAGGGTTCTGCCCGTGCGATGGCACAGGCCCTCGCCGGTCTGCAGGTGGATACCCAGCGCATGCGTGCCAACCTGGACGACCTGCGGGCTGCGCTGCCACCAGAGGCCGCTGACGAATGGTTCAGCCCTGCCCTGGCCCAGCATGCTGCGGAACTGACACACACGCAGGTCAGTGCACTGACTGTGCTGAACAAGCAAACAGAATGAAAGTGATGCCATGAGCATGAGTGACTCCACGAATGACTACGACAGGGGCATGGTCAACCGCCGCAGGGTGCTGGGTGATGCATGGGTCGATAAATCCCTGGCCAACAGCCATTCATTCAACGGGGAATTTCAGGACCTGATCACGCGCTACGCGTGGAATGAAATCTGGGGGCGTCCCGCTTTGGGGGACAAGACGCGGCGCCTGATGGTGCTGTCCACCATGATCGCGCTGAAAGCCTACGAAGAGTTTGCCATGCACGTTCGCGCCGGCCTTGATGGCCCGCCGGATTCCCGGCTCACGCCCGAAGACATCAAGGAGGTCATCCTGCAGGCAGCCATCTACTGCGGCGTGCCTGCTGCCAATCACGCGTTCTCGGTGGCTGGCGACATCCTGCGTGAAAAAGGCCTGCTCCCCGCCAAGGCCTGAGGTTCTGCCTGTCTACCGGACTATGGGCGCATCGTTTTGAGGAAGTGAATCATGAAAAAACCGGTTTTGCACTGGATTAAAGAGGGCCAGGGGCCGCTGGTGGTGTTAAGCCACGCTTTGGGTTGCGACCTCGGCATGTGGGATGGCGTGGCCGCCATTTTAAAAAACCGCTATACCGTGCTGCGTTACGACCACCGGGGTCACGGGTGCTCGGAAGCGCCACCCGGGCCTTACACCATCGAGATGCTGGCAGACGATGCTGCCAACTTGATCAGCGCCCAGACAGACGGTACCGTGCATTTTGTCGGCCTGAGCATGGGCGGCATGGTGGCGCAGGCACTTGCTGCCCGCTACCCGCAGTTGCTCAAAAGCATAGTCATTGCGAATGCGGCCAGCTGGTACGACGATGCGGCGCGTGCCCTGTGGCAGGCACGCGTCCAAACCGTGCTGGCGCAGGGTGTTGCTGCCATTGCCGACGGCGCCATGCAGCGCTGGTTCACGCCTGAGTTCAGGGCCGATGAAACCGCGGGCGGCGCAGCGCGCGTGGCAGCTCTGCGCCAGCAGCTGGAAAAAACCGATGCGGCCGCTTATGCCGCCAGTTGCGAGGCGGTCGCAGGCATCGACTTTCGCAGCAGCAACAGCCGCATCCTTTGCCCGGCGCTGGTGATTGCCGGCACGCGTGATGAAGCCACGCCGGTGCCGATGTCGCAGGCCATTTGCAACAGCATCGCGGGCGCGCAGTTGCGCACGCTGGCGGCAGCTCACCTCAGTGCGGTGGAGCAACCCGAGGCGTTTGTCCGGCTAATCGACACTTTCTACACAGAGTTGACATAAGCGATGATCAAGGGTGCTTGCCTGTGGCGGGTACAGGCCGCAATGGGGTGTTGCCCTGATAATTGACACAACTGAACAGAAAGACGTGCGTCATGAAAACAGCCTTGGTCCTCAATGGTCCCAATCTCAATTTGCTGGGGACGCGTGAACCTGCCGTGTACGGCTCGCAAACCCTGGCCGATGTGGAGGCCCTGTGCGCCAAGGCCTGCGCGGCGCATGGCTTCAAGCTGGACTTTCGCCAGAGCAACCACGAGGGCGTGCTGATTGACGCGATTCACGAGGCCGGACGTGCCCAGGCGGCCGGCACGCTGGCGGGCGTGGTGCTCAATGCCGGTGCCTACACGCACACCAGCGTGGCCCTGCATGACGCCATCAAAGGGGCAGGGGTGACGCTGATTGAGCTGCACATCAGCAACGTGCATGCGCGCGAGGCTTTCCGTCACCATTCCTACATCTCACCGGCCGCAAAAGCCGTGATGGTCGGGTTTGGCGTCAAAGGCTATGCCCTGGCCATCGCGGGCCTTGCCGAGCTGGCCCAGCCTGCCTGATGGGCCAGATGAACCCTTTCCGGCGCTGACGCATGCCTGCACCTCCGAAGTTTCCGGTCGATGAGCGCGAGGTCGAGTTCAGCGCCATCCGGGCGCAGGGTGCGGGCGGGCAAAACGTCAACAAGGTCTCCAGCGCGGTGCATCTGCGCTTTGACATCGCGGCTTCGTCGCTGCCCGATGAGATCAAGGCCCGCCTGCTGGCACTCCCTGACAGCCGCATCACCCAGGAAGGCGTGCTGGTCCTGAAGGCTCAACAGCATCGCACGCAGGAGATGAACCGTGCCGACGCCATGGCGCGCTTGCAGGAAGTGGTAGACAGTGTTTCCAGCCCCCCCAAACCCCGGCGCGCCACCAAGCCAAGCTATGGTTCCAGGCAGCGCCGCCTGGAGAGTAAAAGCCAGCGCTCAAGCATCAAAAGCCTGCGTGGCAAGGTGGATGACTGAGCCTGGACCCGGCAAGGCCGGAATAGTGATTTCTTAAGGATTTTAAGGCTGTAGCCCATATATGACGGGCGTAATTAGCTATTAAATTAATAGCAATATCAGCCCTGCTGCAGCGCCTGGCTCCTGCCGCCGTTTACTTCTCAATGGCCAGCAGTTCGACTTCAAACGTCAGCGTGGCGTTGGGGGGTACCGCATTGCCGGCGCCTCGCTCGCCATACGCAGTGGCGGGCGGGCAGGTCAGCGTGGCCTTGCCGCCGACCTTGATTTTTTGCAGGCCTTCCGTCCAGCATGGCACCACCCGGTTGAGCGGGAAGGTGGCGGGGCTGCCGCGCTTGTAAGAGCTGTCAAATTCCTTGCCATCGGCGAGGGTTCCGCGGTAATGCACCTTGACGGTGTCCGACGCCGTGGGCTTTGGGCCGGTGCCGTCGACGGTGTGAACAATCTTTACGCCCGAGGGCAGTGTTTCGGTGGGGGCTGCTGCTAAAGCGCTGGATGCCAAGGTGGCGATGGCGAGCAGGGCAAGAACTGATTTCATGGTTTTCATTTTGACTGCGGGTTGTGGGTTGCGGGATGGAAGGTGAGCGCGGTTGAAGCTGTCCGGTTCAATTATCTCCGGCTGGTGCTTGCTGACTCAATCTGCCCTGCTGCAGGGCTGGAAATGCTATTGAATAAGTAGCTCATTGCGCCCGTCCTGCCTGGGCTAGAGGTCTATTTTCCTTATTTCTTGGTCGAATTGGTGGTGTTGTGATTGATTGACTGAAGAGTGTTCAAACCGGTCTGTCGATGCCACCTATTTGGATGCCCGCAAAGCAGCGGTTGCTGACTCTCGCGACCGACAGCTTCATGATTGCCCATTGCTCTCCAGTCTGAAGCCGTTCGTGGTTTCGGCATCGTGTCCATTGCTAACCTTGGCGGCAAGAGAGAGCTGATGCTTACTGTCAACGTAGCGGAGGAAGAGTCAGTCTTTCACAAGGAGAGTTCAGTGTTTGAAACGGATTCATTCTTTCACGATCAGTCTATTGATCTCCAAAAAATAAGGGTTTACCCTGATACACTGAATATGCTTCGAAAATTCCTTTAGGGGCCATGCTCGAAGTCCCATTCACTATCAAAGGAGCAAATATGTCTAGCATGATGAAAGCCGCAGTGTTTGTAGAACCCGGACGCATTGAAATTGTTGACAAGCGAATCCCCGACGTGGGCCCCAACGATGCGTTGATCCGCATCACAACCACCACCATTTGCGGGACCGATATTCATATTCTTAAGGGTGAGTACCCTGTAGCCAAGGGTCTGACCATTGGACATGAGCCTGTTGGCGTAATAGAAAAACTGGGCAGTGCTGTTCAGGGTTACAAAGAAGGCCAGCGCGTCATTGCTGGCGCAATTTGCCCCAATTTCAACTCCTATTCAGCGCAGGATGGAGCGCCATCACAGGACGGTAGCTACCTTGTTCCTTCCGGACTTTGTGGTTGCCACGGCTTAAAAGCTACCGCAGGTTGGCGCTTTGGCAATCTGATTGACGGCACGCAGGCTGAGTATGTGCTGGTTCCTGACGCACAGGGCAATCTGGCGCCCATTCCGGATGGTTTGACCGATGAACAGGTACTGATGTGCCCGGACATCATGTCTACCGGTTTTAAGGGCGCTGAAAACGCCAACATCAGAATTGGTGACACAGTGGTGATCTTTGCCCAAGGTCCGATTGGTTTGTGTGCCACCGCTGGGGCTCGTTTACTCGGTGCCAGCACCATCATTACCGTCGACGGCAACGATCACCGTCTGGGTATTTCCAAGAAAATGGGCGCGGATTTAACCCTGAACTTCAAGAACTGCGACGTGGTCGCTGAAATCATGAAGATCACCAATGGGCGCGGCGCGGATTCGGCAATTGAAGCGCTGGGCACACAGGCTACATTTGAGTCGGCGCTGCGTGTGCTCAAGCCCGGTGGCACCCTATCGAGCTTGGGGGTGTATTCCAGCGACTTGAAAATACCGCTTTCCGCTTTTGCCGCCGGACTCGGTGACCACAGGATCAATACAGCGCTGTGCCCGGGCGGCAAGGAGCGCATGCGTCGCCTGCTCAATGTGGTTGCTTCCGGCCGGGTCGACCTTGGTGTTTTGGTGACCCACTCGTACAAGCTAGAAGACATCGTCGCGGCTTACGACCTGTTCGCCCACCAGCGTGATGGTGTGCTCAAGATCGCTATTAAGCCGTAAAGCTGGGAGGAACAGCGTACATTCGCTGACCTGAAAATGAATCAGATGCCCCGCTTTGGCGGGGTTTCTTTTTTTGATGTTTCGCTGTAACTGCGAAGCCAACATAAAACCCGTCGTATCGATCATGCCAGTCAAGTCGTAGCACTCAACGTCGGCTATCTGGCAGGTAGTTTTCAAAATGCTATAGCCGCAACCAGTCTATCGCGGACATTCGGCCGCACACCTTTTGACCATCTGCAATGGACCGACAACTACCATCCCATGCCAACGCCTTGATTTAAAATAAAATCAGCCTCCAGCCCTTTTGGATCGGGCGCAGAAAGCTATGAAATCAATAGCGAAATGAATCCGCGACCGGCCTGCAGCAGCCCGGCGCGGCGGCTTCCTTAGGCGTAGTCGCTGACGGGCACGCAGCTGCAAAACAAGTTGCGGTCGCCATAGACATTGTCAACCCGGCCCACCGGCGGCCAGTATTTGACCTGCTTGAGCGCGGCCACCGGAAAAGCGCCGGTTTCACGCGAATAAGGGCGGTCCCAGTCGGCACCCATCAGGCTGGCTGCGGTGTGCGGCGCGTGCTTGAGCGGGTTGTTGTCTTGCGGCCATTGACCGTCTTCAACTTTGCGTATCTCTTCACGGATGGCGATCATGGCGTTGATGAAGCGCTCCAGCTCGGCCAGGGTTTCGCTTTCGGTGGACTCAACCATCAGTGTGCCGGGCACGGGAAAGCTCAGCGTCGGCGCATGAAAGCCATAGTCCATCAGTCGCTTGGCGACATCTTCTGCGCTGACGCCACTGGTTTCTTTCAGTGGACGCAAGTCCAGAATGCACTCGTGCGCCACATGGCCGTTTTCACTGGCATAGAGGGTCGGGTAATGGTCTCTGAGTCGTGCGCTGATGTAGTTGGCGCTCAAGATGGCGACCTCGGTGGCCTGCTTCAGGCCTTCGGGGCCCATCATGCGGCAGTACATCCAGCTGATCGGCAGCACGCCTGCGTTACCCAATGGTGCTGCTGACACTGCACCGACACCGTTGACCGGAATACCTGCGGTGGCATGGCCAGGCAGGTAGGGCACGAGGTCTTTCACCACACATACCGGGCCGACGCCGGGTCCGCCGCCGCCATGCGGAATGCAGAAGGTCTTGTGCAGGTTGAGGTGGCTCACATCACCGCCAAATTCGCCCGGCGCGGCGACGCCGACCAGCGCGTTCATGTTGGCGCCGTCCACATAGACACGCCCGCCGTGCGAATGCACCAGCTGGCAGAGTTCTTTTACTTGGCGTTCAAACACGCCGTGCGTGCTGGGGTAGGTAATCATCACTGCGGCCAGGTTGGTCGCGTGCTGCTCGCACTTGGCCTTGAGGTCGGCCATGTCCACGTTGCCCTGCGCGTCGCAGGCGGTGACGACCACGGTCATGCCAGCCATGTGCGCGCTGGCCGGGTTGGTGCCATGCGCAGACGAGGGAATCAGGCAGATATTGCGGTGACCCTGGCCGTTCGCTTCATGGAAGGCCCTGATGACCAGCATGCCGGTGTACTCGCCCTGCGAGCCGGCATTGGGTTGCAGGCTGATGCCGGCATAACCGGTGGCCTGGCACAGCCAGTCGCGCAATTGCTGGTCGAGCTCGGCGTAGCCCTGCAACTGCTCCGGTGGCGCGAAGGGGTGAATGTTGGCAAACTCGGGCCAGGTGATGGGGATCATCTCGCTGGTTGCGTTGAGCTTCATGGTGCAGCTGCCCAGAGGAATCATGCTGCGGTCCAGTGCCAGGTCCTTGTCGCCGAGCATGCGGATATAGCGCAGCATGCCGGTTTCGGAGTGGTGGGTGTTGAACACCGGATGCATCAGGAATTCGCTGGTGCGGCGCAAGTCGGCCGGAATCAGGGACTCGATGCCCTTTTCGAAGGCGCTGACGACCGGCACGGTTTGGCCAGGCTGGGCAAAGAAGGACCAGAGCATTTCAATGTCTCTGCGGCTGGTGGTTTCGTCCAGCGACACGCCCAGGTGATTTTTTAAGAAAAATCTAAGGTTAGCCCCCGCCTGACGGGAGCGTTCAGCTATCAAATTAGTAGCGTCACCGGTCTTGACCATGACGGAGTCAAAAGCCCCCGTGCTGGTGATTTCGTAGCCCAGTTCCTTCAGGCCGCGCACAAATATCGCAGTGTAAGCGGCGATGCGCTCTGCAATGCGCCTGAGGCCCTGCGGGCCGTGGTACACCGCATACATGCTGGCAATCACGGCGGGCAGCACCTGCGCGGTACAGATATTGGACGTGGCTTTTTCGCGGCGAATGTGCTGCTCGCGCGTTTGCAGGGCGAGGCGATAGGTCGGGTTGCCGTGGGTATCGACGCTCACGCCGACAAGGCGCCCCGGCAGGGAGCGCTTGAACTCGTCGCGGCAGGCCATGTAGGCGGCATGCGGGCCGCCGTTGCCCATGGGCATGCCGAAACGCTGCGTGCTGCCCAGCACGATGTCGGCATCCCACTCGCCAGGGGGCGTAAGCAGCGTCAGCGCCAGCAGATCGGCGGCAACGCACAAGACTGCGCCATCGGCGTGCGCCTGGCCGACCAGCGGCCGCAGGTCATGAATGCTGCCGGTGGTGGCCGGGTATTGCGCCAGCATGCCAAAGTAATGGCCCTCGGCCATGAGCTGCTGCACGGTGACGGAAGCGCTGCTGACCTTGACCTCAATGCCCAGCGGTTTGGCGCGGGTCTGGATCACTTCAATCGTTTGGGGATGGCAGTCGCCGGCCACGATGAAGACATTGTTTTTGCTTTTCACGCTGCGCTTGGCCAGCGTCATGGCCTCGGCGGCGGCCGTGGCTTCGTCGAGCATGGAGGCGTTGGCAATGGGCATGCCGGTCAGGTCGCACACCATGGTCTGGAAGTTGATCAGCGCCTCCAGACGGCCCTGTGAAATCTCGGGCTGGTAGGGCGTGTACGCGGTGTACCAGGCGGGGTTTTCAAGGATGTTGCGCAAGATGACGCCTGGCAGGTAGGTGCCGTAGTAGCCTTGGCCGATAAAGCTTTTGAAGACCTGGTTTTTGCCGGCAATCGCCTTGAGCTGCTTGAGCGCCGCTGCCTCCGTGACGGGTGGCGGAATGACCATGGCACTGCGGCGCGCGATGGAGCGCGGAACAATCCCGTCGATCAGCGCCCGGAGCGAGGCCGCGCCCACCACGCTGAGCATATGGGCTTCGTCCCGCGCATCAATGCCGATGTGGCGCGCAATGAATTCGGAAGGGTTTTCAAGCTCGCCCAGCGGCTTGGCGGATTGCATCAACATAGGTGGGTCTCGTGTCAGGCGTTGGCGACTATTCGGATATTTCCAGATCAGGGGTGGGCAGAAAAAGTCGTGTAGCTCGTCTCATCCATCAGGGCATCCAGCTGGGACGGGTCAGACATTTTGATTTTGAAGAACCATCCGGCGCCCAGCGGGTCGCTATTGGCCAACGACGGGTCATCGCGCAGGGCCTCGTTGACTTCAATCACTTCGCCGCCGACCGGCATGTACACGTCTGCAGCGGCCTTGACCGACTCCACCACGGCGACGGCTTCCTTTTGGGCGAAGTCGCCGCCCACAGCGGGCAGATCCACAAACACCACGTCGCCCAGGGCGTCTTGTGCATGAATGGTGATACCGACGGTGGCTGTGTCGCCTTCGATCTTGATCCATTCGTGGTCTTCGGTGTATTTGACAGTCATGGAGTTCTCCAGAAGTTCAGTTAGAAAAAATCAACAGTTAAAGACAAAAGAGGCAAGGATAAACTCAGCCGCGGTAGTAGTGGTTAGGCACAAAAGGCATGACCGACACTTCCATGGGAACCGGTTTGCCACGCACTATGGCATTGACACGGGTGCCGATGGCGGCAAATTCCGGGCTCACATAGCCCATGGCTACCGGCGTGTTGATGGTGGGGCCGAGCAAACCGCTAGTCACTTCACCCATCGGCGCACCGTCCGTGCTTTGCAGCGCGCTGTGGTCGCGCACGGGAATGCGTTCCAGCGCCACGAGGCCCACGCGTTTTCTCTTGACGGCGGCGGCCGGGTTGGCCAGTTGGGCAAGAATTTTTTCGGCGCCTGGGAAACCGCCGGCCCGCGCGCCACCGGTGCGCCGGACTTTTTGAATGGCCCAATTGAGACTCGCTTCCACCGGTGTGGTGCCGGTGTCGATGTCGTTGCCATACAGGCACAGGCCCGCCTCCAGGCGAAGCGAGTTGCGGGCACCCAGGCCGACCGGTTTGACTTCAGGTTGTGCCAGCAGGGCTCTAGCCAGCGTGTCGGCCTGCGACGCGTGCACCGAAATTTCGAAACCGTCTTCACCGGTGTAGCCGCTGCGGGTGACGAAACACTCGCAGCCCGCAACCGTGAAACGCCCGCCTGTCATGAACACCAGCTTTTCAACCCCCGGCGCCAGACGCTGCAGCGCGGTGACGGCCTGCGGCCCCTGCAGCGCCATGAGCGCCATCTCGGGCATGGGAATGACTTCGCAGCGGGCGCCGATTTTTTTCTGGATATGGGCGATGTCGCCCACCTTGCAGGCGCCGTTGACGATGACGAACAGGTCGCCACCATGGGCGTAATCGCGGTTGAAAAACATCAGGTCGTCGATGATGCCGCCGTCGTCATTGAGCAGCAGGCCATAGCGCTGCTTGCCGACGGGCAGGTCGATGACATCAACGGGGATCAGGGTTTCGAGTGCGGCCGCCGAATCAAGGCCTACCAGGCGCAATTGGCCCATGTGGGACACGTCAAACAGGCCGGCGGCGTTGCGTGTGTGGTGGTGCTCTGCCATCAGGCCCGCCGGGTATTGCACCGGCATGGAATAGCCCGCAAACGGCACCATGCGCGCACCGAGCTCGACATGCAAATTATGCAACGGTGTTTTGAGAAGATTTTCTGGGGTAGCAGAAGAGGCGTTGGAAGATGTATCGGACACGGCATTCTCCGGGGGCAAACATGAATCCATGACCAATGGTCATGCGCTGCCCCTGCTGTCCACTTTACCTGAGAGATTCACCTGGCGATGCAGGTTTGCTCCTTCGGTGGGCCGCTTTGAAAACGACCTCTCTCCAGTAGGGAACGTTTTTCAGCAAGTGCTTGCTGAAAAACGGTTGCCAGTCCTTTTGCCTGAGCGTTCAGTGCACCATTTAAGCGTGCCACATGCGCCTTCGGCGGTTTTCGAAGTGAAAACTCTCTCCTGACCAAAGAAGTGTAGCCCAAGCGCGCCTGCCTTTTACTTGGCGTACACCAGATCGCGCAAGGCCAGCGACAGTTGCGGCACGTAGGTCAGCACCATCAGGCATCAGCTCATCACCCGCTCGTCGCTTGATAAAATCCATGCCAAATTGCCTGGCTCTTCGCGTCATTCAGTGGGAGTTTCCATTGGGCATCACTCGAAGCCTGCTGTTGAAGAACATGACAGCAGGGTGCGTTGCGCACTGAACGCACGCGTTACAGGTAGGGCTTGAGCCAGCCCAGACCGGCTGAAGTACCGCCAGCTTGCATCCCGGTCCGGGGCCGGTACTCGCAACCTACCCAACCGGCATAGCCCAACTCGTCCAGCACGGAAAACAGGTAGGGGTAATTCAGCTCACCCAGATCGGGCTCGTTTCGCTGCGGCACGCCCGCAATCTGGATATGGCCGACATTGCCGGTCGGCAGGTAGTGGCGCAGTTTCATCGCCACATCACCCTCCACAATCTGGCAGTGGTAGAGGTCCATCTGCACCTTGAGGTTGGGTGCGCCCACGGCTGCGACGACCTCGTGCGCCTGGTCCTGGCGGTTCAGGAAAAAGCCCGGGATGTCGCGCGTGTTGATCGGTTCGATCAGCACATCGACACCCTGCCGGGCGGCCTCTAGCGCGGCCCAGCGCAGTTGCTTGAGGTAGCTAGGGTACAAGGTCTCGCGCTCAGTGCCCGAGGGCTGCAGCCCGGCCATCACATGAATGCGCGGGCAGTCCAGTGCGGCTGCGTAATCGAGTGCCTGGCCAATACCAGCGCGGAACTCCGCTTCACGCCCGGGCAGACAGGCCAGACCACGCTCGCCACCCTCCCAATCGCCGGGCGGCGCATTGAACAACACCTGCTGCAAGCCATGGGCCTTGAGGCGCGCCGCGATTTCGCGGCTCTCATAGGCATAGGGAAAAAGGTATTCGACCGCCTTGAAGCCGTCTTGTGCAGCGGCGGCAAAACGGTCAAGAAAATCGAGCTCGGGGTAGAGCATGGACAAGTTGGCAGCAAATTGAGGCATAGGGTTCACCAGTGGGCGCCGAAGCTTTGGCGCAGTTCGTTGATTTGGGTTTCGGTCAGCGGCTCAGGCGCAGATGGACTGAGACTCACCAACCGGGCGGTTTCTTCGAGTTCTTCGAGCGTGGCCATGGCAGCGGCAGGCGAGTCGTGCCACACATTGGGCCCCAGCCGCTCCAGCATGACGGCGCGGATCGGTGTGCCGGCCTCGCCATAGCGCGAAATAGCCTGCGCCACCAGCTGCGCCGCCTCGGGCGCGCCGGGACGGTGGTAGGCAATCAGGGGCACGTGGCCGACCTTCATCACAAAGTAGGGCGTCACGGCGGGCAGCAGTTCCTCGCCACAAGCCCTCAGTGTCAGCGCCACGCAGTGTGTGCTGTGGGTGTGGATGACGCAGCGGGTTTGAGGATGAAATTGGCTTGTAGCCCTGTAGATATAGGTGTGAAGCGCTATTGTTTTACTAGCACGATCACCGTTGAGCTGTTGCGCGTTGACGTCCAGCCGGGCCAGCCGGGCCGGATCAAGAGAGCCCAGACATGCGTCGGTCGGCGTGATCACGAAGCCATCATCCAATCGCACGCTGATGTTGCCGGCCGTGGCATGCACATAGCCGCGCTCGAACAGGCTGCGGCCGACACGGCAGATTTCTTCGCGGGCTTCGGTTTCAGTCATGCCAGGATGGTAAAGGCTTTGCTAAAAAAATCGTCGGCGCCAAAGTTGCCAGACTTCAGCGTCAGGTGCAGGCCCTCGCCAGGTGCGGCAGTGGTTTGGGCATGGCACCATGGCACACCGGGATCAATTTGCGGGCCGATCTTCATTTGCGTGATGTTCAAAGCCTGCACGCAGGCGCCCGAGGTTTCTCCGCCAGCCACCACCAGCTGGCGCACGCCAAGCGCCACCAGACCGCGTGCGATCGCGGCCAGGGTGCGCTCCACCATGGCGCCGGCTTCTTCCACGCCCAGTTGTCTTTGCACCGACTTGACTGCATTGGAATCAGCTGTCGAATAAATCAGCACTGGCCCCTGGCTCAGCAGGGGCGCGGCCCAAGCCAGCGCCTGCGTTGCCACATCGATCCCGGCGGCGATCTGCAAGGCATCGACACCCAACGCCGGACGTCCAGCCTGGATAAAGGCCAGCACCTGCCGGTTGGTCGCCAACGAGCAACTGCCCGACAACACCGCCTGCAAGCCAGTGGCTGCGGGCAGTGCGCTGGCAGTCTTTGAGTGCGCAATTCCAAAATTGGCAGGCAGTCCAATCGCGACGCCCGAGCCGCCAGTCACCAGCGGCATGCCCTTGAGCGCCGAGCCTAGGCGCAGCAGGTCATCGTTGGAGATGGCGTCCACGATGGCCAGGCCTACACCTTGCGCACGTAACTGGTCGATGCGCGTGCGAATCGCAGCCTCACCCTGTGCCACCACCTTGTAGTCGATCAGACCCACCTTGCGGCGGCATTGCGCCTGCAGCACGCGCACCAGATTGGCGTCCGTCATGGGCGTGAGCGGGTGGTTCTGCATGCCGCTCTCGTTGAGCAGCACGTCACCCACAAACAAGTGACCCTTGAATACGGTGCGCTGGTTATCAGGAAAGGCGGGCGTAGCGATGGTGAAATCGCCCCCTTTAACGTTCGCCAGCGCATCCAGCAGCGCCTCAGCCACCGGGCCGATATTGCCTTGCGACGTGCTGTCAAAAGTGGAGCAATACTTGAAGTAG
This sequence comes from Polaromonas sp. UBA4122, assembly GCA_002381615.1. GTDB lineage: Bacteria > Pseudomonadota > Gammaproteobacteria > Burkholderiales > Burkholderiaceae_C > Polaromonas. Next base: position 20,578 of record DFWY01000144.1, read on the forward strand.
ATTTGCTGCGCGCCCTGTGCTTGCAGCCAGCGCAGCGCAGCCAGCGACTGCGCAATGGCTTCATCCGCCGGCAAGGTGCGCGACTTGAGCGC
>DFWY01000166.1 GCA_002381615.1 Polaromonas sp. UBA4122
GCGCTGCGGCGCTGAGAGACAGGCACCGCGCGGGCCGAGATGGTCTTCGCGGTGCTTTTTTATGTCGTTGAACCCCCGGGCGCCTGTCTGTAGCTGAGAAGCAGGCCGGCCGCCTTCGGATATTTTCGTGGAACTGTATTTATGGAAATCCTGCTTCAACTTGTCTACAGCGGTGTTGCGCTGGGCATGATCTACGCGGTCATTGCATTCGGCTACCAGCTGACCTTTCAGACCTCGGACACCCTCAATTTCGGCCAGGGCGATGCGCTCATGTTGGGCGCCATGGTCGGCTTGACGCTGGTTAATCTGGGCGTGAATTACTGGCTGATGATTCCGCTGGTCATTGTGTTTGGCCTGTTGCAGGGTGGCCTGGTCGAGCGTATCGGCGTGCGCCCCGCGATCAAGATCAAGAGCGAGTTCGGCTGGATCATGTCGACCATTGCGCTGGGCATCATTTTCAAAAACGTGGCTGAGAATGTCTGGGGGCGGGACGACCTGAAGTTTCCTTCGCCTCTGCCCGAGTCCCCCCTCAAGATATTTGGCGCCAATGTGCTGCCCATGGAAATCCTGGTGGTGGTCGGCGCCGTCCTGATGATGCTCGCCGTGGAGTTTTTCAACCGCAAGACCATTTACGGCAAGGCTGTGGTGGCCACTTTCAATGACCGTGATGCCGCCAAGCTGATGGGCATCAACACCGGCCTGGTCATTACGTTTTCTTATGCGCTGTCTTCGGCCACGGCAGCGTTTGCGGGCGTGCTGATTGCGCCGCTGACAATGACGGGCGCCACCATGGGCGCGGTGCTCGGGCTCAAGGCTTTTGCGGTTGCCATCATTGGCGGCCTGACCAGTGGCATGGGCATTATTGTGGGCGGCATCATCCTGGGCGTGGCCGAGACAGCCACCGGTTTTTACATTTCCACCGGCTACAAGGACGTTCCCGGGCTGGTCCTGCTGCTGCTGGTGCTGGCCTTCAAGCCCGCAGGCCTGTTTGGTAAAAACGCGATCAAGAAAGTTTGAAGATGAACCGCAAGACCCTTATTGCAGCGGTGATTGGCCTGGCCTTGTTGGGCGCTGTACCGTTATTTACCAGCAACTCCTATTACATCCACATGGTCGGCACCATCATGATCTATGCGATCCTGCTGTTCGGCCTGGACATCGTGGTCGGTTACACCGGCCAGGTATCGCTTGGTCACGCCGGCCTGTTTGGTGTCGGTTCCTACACGGCTGGTGTGCTGTTCATGAAGCTGGGCGCGCCGCTGTGGGTGATCGTGCCGGCCAGTATCGGCGTGACCGCAGGCTTTGGCGCCGTGCTGGCCTTGCCGGCGCTGCGCGTGACCGGGCCTTATCTGGCCATGGTGACGCTGGCTTTCGGCACCATCATCCAGATACTGATCAATGAGATGACCTTTCTGACCGAAGGCCCGCTTGGCATCAAGCTTCCCAAGCCATTCATCGGCAGTTACCAGCTGAATGAACGCGGCTTCTATTGGCTGGTGTTCGCGCTTATGGTGGTCGCGCTGGTGGTGGTACACCGCATTCTGCGTTCGCAACTTGGTCGCGCATTTGAGGCCTTGCGTGGCAGTCCCGTGGCGTCAGACTGCATGGGCGTATCGGTTTACCGCTATAAGGTCTATGCGTTTGTCATCAGCGCAGGCTTTGCAGGGCTGGCCGGCTGCCTCTATGGCTATTCAGAACAGTACATCTCGCCCAACACCTACAACTTCGAGTTGACGGTACTGTTTTTGCTGGCGGTCATCATGGGCGGACGCAAGACCCGCTCCGGCGCTTTGCTGGGCGCGGCCATCATCGTGATTTTGCCCAGCCTCCTGGACGATCTGGGCATGTTCCGCATCGTGGCTTCGGGGCTGGCAACGCTGATCACCGTGGGTGCGGTGGTGGGTGTGATCAAAAAGATCACCACCCCCAAGGTCATGGCGATTCCGGTGGTTGGCACGATTGCGCTGGCTGGTTTTTCGTTCTGGCTGGACTCGATCACCGACTGGCGACTGAGTATTTTCGGCCTGATGATTCTCTTCGTCGTGTATTACCTGCAGGATGGAATTGTGGGCTTTGTCCGCAGCCTGTTCCATGCGCGCAAGGTGGTGGGTCTGGATGCCGGGGACATGGCGTCGGCCGACGCCGGCAAGGACGCGGTTATGGTGGCGGCCAGCGCCGGTGCCAGCGAGGCAGGCAGTGATCTGCTGGTCGCACAGGGCGTGCTGATGCAATTTGGCGGCCTCAAGGCCATCAACCAGGTCGACCTGCGGGTCAGGCGCGGCACTATTCACGGCCTGATCGGTCCCAATGGTTCCGGCAAGAGCACCATGATGAATGTATTGACCGGCATTTATGTGCCGACCGCAGGCAGTATTGATTTTGCGGGACGGTCGGTGGTGGGCCGCACATCGTCGGACATTGCGCTTTCGGGCATTGCACGCACTTTCCAGAACGTGCAGCTGTTCGGTGAAATGACCGCGCTGCAAAACGTACTGGTGGGCTTGCACCACACCTTTGACAGCAACATCGTCGACGTGGCGCTAAACACGCCCCGCTACAAGCGCGAAGAAAAGGCGGCCACCGAGCGCGGCCTGGGTTTGCTTCGCTTTGTGGGGCTGGGCGATCTGGCCACCGAAGAGGCGCGCAACCTGCCCTACGGCAAGCAGCGCCTGCTGGAAATCGCGCGCGCGCTGGCACTCGATCCGCAATTGCTGCTGCTTGACGAGCCCGCTGCCGGGCTGACGGCGCCCGACATCAGGGAGCTGGTGGCCATCATCCGCAAGGTCCGCGACCATGGCATCACGGTCATCCTGATCGAGCACCACATGGATGTGGTGATGAGCATCTGCGACTCGGTTTCCGTGCTGGACTTTGGCCAGAAGATTGCCGAAGGCAAGCCCGCCGACGTGCAGGCCGATGAAAAAGTGATTGAGGCTTATCTCGGTGGCTCGGCTGCTTAAGGAAAGAGGAATTCACGATGTTGAGTATCAAAAATTTAGAGGCCGGTTACGGCAAGGTACGGGTCTTGCATGGTATTTCGATGGAGGTGCCCAAAGGCAAGGTGGTGACGCTGATTGGCTCCAACGGCGCCGGTAAAACAACCACCATGCGCGCCGTGTCCGGGATGATCAAGCCCACAGCCGGCGAAATCACCCTGCACGGCAAGCGTGTGGATGGCCTGGAGTCCTACACCATTGCCAAGCAGGGCCTGGCTCATTCGCCCGAAGGTCGGCGCGTGTTTGCCACCATGACAGTGACCGACAACCTGCTGCTGGGCGCTTTCCCGCGCTTGACGGGCAGCCGCCCAAAGGGCGATGTCGAGGGTGACCTGGAGCGCGCCATGGAGCTGTTCCCGCGTCTCAAGGAGCGCCGTACCCAGCTGGCTGGCACGCTCTCTGGCGGTGAGCAGCAGATGCTGGCCATGGCCCGCGCAGTCATGCTGAACCCCGAAATCGTCCTGCTGGACGAGCCGTCGATGGGTTTGGCGCCCATCCTGGTCGAAGAGGTTTTCCGGATCATTTCCGACCTGAAGGCGCGTGGCGTCACCATGCTGCTGGTCGAGCAGTTTGCCGCTGCGGCCCTGAAGGTGGCTGACTATGGCTATGTGCTGGAAAACGGCCGCATCTCGGTGCACGGCGAGGCGGCTAGCCTGCGCGACGACCCGGCTGTGAAAGCGGCGTACCTGGGCGGCGGGCACTAAGGGCCCGTTCAGGAATAACTTGCACATTTGACTCGCCGGCTTCCGGCGTGCTGCGTTGTTGCGAATCGCTTGTGTGGCATAGCCACACGGCACGCTTCGCGCCTAACATAGCATCCCGAATCCGACGGCCAAATGCACAACTTATCTCCAAACGGGCCCTAAGGCTTCCCTGCTGCGACTGTCTGCCCGTCAGGTGACCTTGACGCCCTTGAGCGCAGGGTCTCCCGGCGGGTAATGCAAATCGAGCTGCTGCAGCGTGCTGTGCACTATCTTGGCAATCATCAGGTCGCGGTGGGTCTTGGAGTTGGCGGGCACCACAGTCCAGGGCGCCCAGGGTGTGCTGGTGGCGTTGAGCAGGGCTTCATAAGCATTCTGGTACTGCGGCCACTGTTTGCGCACCTCCAGATCGCCCATGCTGAATTTCCAGCGTTTGGTTGGGTCATCCAGCCGGGCTTGTAGCCGCTCGCCTTGCTCGTCCAGGCTGATGTGCAGCATGAACTTCAGGATCACGGTGCCGGTCTCGCTGAGCATGCGCTCAAAGTCGTTGATGTGTTGATAGCGCTGCTCCGTTTGGGCCGGCGTGATCCAGCCACTGACGGTCGGCACCAGCACATCTTCATAATGGCTGCGGTTGAAAATCATCAGATCGCCCGCGCCGGGCACCACCTGGTGAATGCGCCACAGGAAGTCGTGTGCGCGCTCGTCTTCGATCGGGGCTTTCCAGCCCACCGTGCGCACCCCCAGAGGGCTGATGTGGCTGAATACGCCGCGTAGCGTGCCATCCTTGCCGGCGGTGTCGGTGCCCTGCAAGATCACCAGCAGTTTGTAGCGTTTGTCTGCGTAAAACAGGTTTTGCAGCTCATCGAGCTCCGTGGCCAGGGCTTCGACCTCCGCCCTGTCGCGCTCTTTGTCCCCGCTGGAAAAAGGCTTGTCCGAAGGATCGAAGTCAGCCAGCTTGCAGCCTTTGCTCTTTTTACCGTCATCGCCGGGGGTGGCGCTTGTTTGGGGCGGCTGCCACCGAGCGATAATTTTTGCCAGCGACTTGAGGTCGGCCTTGCTAGGGGGCGCGTCTGGCGAAGGAGGGGCGTCAACATGGTTCGAGGACATCAGGGGGCTCCGTTAGTGGATCGAGGTTCCCCTGGATTCTGCCTGTCGCTGGGCGTTTGCGCCGCACCTATTTGCGGATATCGCCCTGCCATGCCTGCGGTGGGTGGCGAGAGAATACACTCGATTTTCGGCCCTGGCGCCTCAACCCATTGCTGCCCCATCCACGCGCTAGGGTGAGAGGCATGATTCAACTTGAAACACGACAGGTCTTGACATGAAAACCGTTGCCTCATCGGATGCCTCCCCTTTGCTTCAGATACAGCCCGCGTCAGGCTACGCCGGTGACGTTACCGTACAGCTTGCCTTTCAATGGGTGCAGTCGGGCAAGGCGGTACTGGTGGATGTGCGTTGCGACGCCGAGCGTGAATGGGTGGGTCATGTGCCGGGCGCCGTCGCGCTGGCCTGGAAGCAGTGGCCTGGCATGGCAATGAACCCCGGTTTTGACGAAGGCCTGAAAGCCGCTGTGCCGGCCGGCAAGAAAGCAGTGCTGCTGTGCCGCAGTGGCCTGCGTTCGGCCGCGGCGGCCAAGCGGGCCACCGAATTGGGCATCGAGGCCTACAACATTCTGCAGGGCTTTGAAGGAGATGCAGATGAGCAGGACCAGCGCGGCCACAGTGGGGGCTGGCGATTTCATGGCCTGCCTTGGCGACAGGGATAAGGCCGAGGGTGCAAATCACACGAATGTGAAAGTTCCAGTACTCGGCTCCGATAACCGGTATTGAGGGAGGCATGACTCCTGAGTCCTGTTATTTCTGACAGGGGTGCAGAGGTATAAATCTGTGAGAAAGTTTTCAATAGGGTTGTTTTTTTATGAACGGAACAACCTTATGCAAGTACTCGAACGCAAACTCTCGCCCGCCGCCAAGACCTTTCGCAATCCCCCCCTCGGACCGCAGCTCAGCCAGCGCATCGCACGTGATTTCACGCCGCGTTGGGATCAGCAATGGGGCGGAAAATTCATGCTGCATGGCAAACCGCCAGGCTCTGACGCCATCCGGCTGGACGGTAACGACTACCTCAGCGTGACGGGGCACCCGCACATTGTCCAGGCGCAGGTGGATGCCTTGCGCAAGGAGCAGGAGTTTGTGGTCCAGTCCGGTGTCTTCCATCTCAACCAGCATCCGACCCGAGCGCTCGAGATGGCGCTGGCGACCTGGGTGGGCAAGGACGATGGCTTCATCTGCCAGTCAGGCTATGCGGCCAACGTCGGGCTGCTGCAGGCCATTGCCGATGCGCAAACGCCGGTTTATCTGGATGCGCTCGCCCATGCGTCTCTTTGGGAGGGTGCCCATGCGGCGCGAGCGCCGGCCTATGCGTTCCGGCATAACGACCCGGCGCACCTCGCGCGCGTGATCGCCAAAAACGGACCAGGCATTGTGGTGGTGGATTCGGTTTACAGCACCACAGGCGCACTCTGCCCGCTGGTGGAAATTGTTGAAGTGGCCGAGCAGCACGGCTGCATGATGCTGGTCGATGAATCGCATTCGTTGGGAACCCACGGCCCGAAAGGCGCGGGGCTGTGCGCCGAACTCGGTCTGACCGAGCGTGTGCACTTCATCACCGCCAGCCTGGCCAAGGCCTTTGCGGGGCGCGCCGGCTTCTTCACGGCCCCGGCACACATGCGCTACTACATTCTGTGTTCGAGTTTCCCCAACATTTTCAGCTCCAGCCTGCTGCCACACGAAATTGCCGGGCTGACCGCCACGCTGGAAGTTGTTAGCCAAAGCGACGACGCTCGGACACGGTTGCATGCGCATACCCGGCGCCTGCGTGCCAGCCTGAGCGAGTTGGGCTATCCGATCCACCAAGGTAGTCAGCAGATCATTGCGCTGGAGGTCGGCACCGAGTCTGACACTATGGTGTTGCGTGACCGGCTGGAGGAGCGCAACGTGTTTTCGGCCATGTTTTGCGCGCCGGCCACCAGCAGCAAGCGCGCCATGATGCGGCTCACGCTGAATGCAGGCCTGATGGATTCTGAACTGGACCATGTGGAAGCGGTGGCCCGCGAGATCGCTCCCCTCGTCAAACCCTGGGACTGGCCGATTGCGCGGCGCGCCCGCGCTGCTCGGTCTGCGGATTAGTCTGGCAGCAGCCTTTCGCCACAGGTCGCCATGAAGCGCTCGTAGCTGCTCATGAAGCCTGGGCTGAAGTCGTCATGGACCGCGAAAAGGGCCGCGTACAGGCGTGCCGGCTCGTCGGCCATGGCGAATGCCTGGCGTGGCTGGGCTTGTTGCCTGGCGCCCAGCGCCAATTGCAGTTCCAGATCAAGGAGTCTCTTTCCGGCGCGAATATCCTGAACCGTGGACGCATCCCAGCCCTGGGATTCGGCCATTTCAGCCAGCTCCTGCAGGTTTTCGGCGGGTTCGAGCTGGAGCCAGCTCACGCCACCCTTGTGGTCAAGCGCGAGCACGCCGAAGGGGGCGCCTATGACGACATGCTCTATCCAGCCCTGTCTGAGTGTCAGGTTTTCCAGCGCCTGAGCAATGGCCGAGTCGCTCAGCAGCGCGTGCTGCTCGCGTGACAAGGTGGCGCGCCAGATCTGTTGATGGCGCGCGTCCGGAAGATAACGCAGGCTCTGGATGGCGTCGGTCAGGCGCAGGCGAATCTCGGGGGACTGCTTGGGTATGAACTGATCAATCAGGCCGCGGTTGAAGGCCGATACGGCGAGTTGCTCGTCGGCACGGCCGGTGAGCAAAATGCGCGAACCCGACCACTCCGTCAATTCGCTCAACACCCGCAGGCCGCTCATGGCCGGCATGGAGTAGTCCACCACACAGACACGGGTGAGCGCAAAGCGCGTTGTGCCGTCTTCGCGCCAGTACTGGAGGATTTGCGGAATCAGGGAGGTCCCTTCGCGCCAGCGGTTGATGATTTCCTGCTGCGCCCAGGCGTCTGCCTCCCAGCGTGGGAGCTCCTGCAGGAGCAGGTCGATGCAGGCCACTGGGCGCAGGAACAGGCGCACATACCAGTCAAGCGGCATGACTTCGGCCAGCATCTCAAGGTAGTCCCTATCGTCGTCGAGAAAAACCACGCCCCCCGGGCGGCGGTAGAGTGAAAAAGACATGGTGGTCGGATCCATCAAGGTTGTCAAAAATCAGCCGTTTGTGACGGCTATCAGCCCGGCTAGTACTGCGACTCAGAAATAGAGGAACAAAATGGAAATGATGAATTTTCTTGTCTGGCCAGGCGAGAGGAGGCGGCATAGCCGTAGCTATGACAACGACGAACAACAACGCCAGGCAGGAAAAGACACGTTTTCATGCTTCTTTATTTCTGAGTTGCCGTACCAGGGGCAACTCAATCGTGAAAATGGCACCAACGGCATATTCTGATTTCACGTGAATGCCGCCGCCGGCACTTTGTACCACTTGCTGGCAAAAAGCCAGACCAAGGCCGTGCCCGGTGCCATGGCTACTGGAGAAAAAAGGTTTGAAAATCTGCGGCAGCAACGCCGCTTCAATCCCCATGCCATCGTCCGCCACGACGATTCGGCCGCGCTCCTGCAGCAGGCCTACTTCGATGCGCAGCGCACCATGGGGGTATCTGGAGTCCGCCGCCATCAACGAGTGCAGCGCATTCTTCATCAGGTTGTCCAGTACCTGGGAAAACTGGGTGGTGGAAGAGCGGAAGTTGAAGTCATGGTGGACCAGCACCTTCACGCACTCCCGCTGGCGGCTCGAGGGGTAGGGATAGGCCGCCACCACCTCACTGACCAGCTTGGCAGCGGAAACCAGCTCGGTGTAGCGCGGCAGCTGCAGCAGTTTGGCATTGGCGATTTGCATGTCAATCTGGTGATTCATGTTGCGCACCAGCGTGTGCAGACGCAATGCCAGCTTGTCCAGTTGCGGTGCGCGGGGGTTATCGGGTTGGCGCTGCACTTCCAGCTGGATCGCGTCGCCAATCAGCGCGGCCGTGGACAGCGGGGTGCGCAGCTCATGCGCCATGATGCCCATCGTTGCGAGGGCGCTGGACAGGTGCTCGCGCCGCAGATTGGCCGACGACAGATTCAGCATGAGTGCAACCGACCACGCAAAGGCAAACACCACTGCATGGACGGCGCGCTGGTTCTCCGGAACCGGGGGGCTTGCCGGCCCGAAATATTGAAACAGGGCCCAGGCCAGCAGAGCACCCATAATCGTACCCAGGGTGGCCAGACGCCAGTCGGTGACATGGTAGTAAATCAGCACCATCGCAACCATGGTGGCCAGCCACACTGCGCTGCCGCTGTTGCCTAGGTACATCCAGCTGAAAAAGACCGGCAACTCCAGCCAGAACACCAGACCAAAGAGCATGCGCGTCAGGGGGCTGCCGGGGTCATGGTTGATCCGGCCTGACATCAGGCTGCAGCCCAGCAAGCTGGCCATCACCCGCAGCGACAGGTTCTCATAGGGTTGCGGCAGCCAGGCCGACCAGATCCAGCCAAACAGGGCATTACCCAAAAAAACAGACAGACCCAGCCACGATAGGCGCCATGGCGATGGATGCAAAATAGGCTCCAGCGGCGCGAGTATCAACTCCTTGCGTAGCCACTGGAGCAAGGGACGGCGCGCAAGCCACGCGCTGAAGCTAGCGCGGCTCACGTTATGAATTTCTCCAGCACAACCGGAACCCTGACTGATGATGCATTTGACATTTGGCTGTATTGTGCTTGTTCTCTTTCGGTCACGCTAATGCAGGTACCTGCTAACTTTGACAGTGTGAGTGTGGACGGAGTCATCAGCGACTGGCTCTGTGCCCTGCGCGAATTTTCGGTGGAAGCACTCATGGTGCTGGGCCCCGATCCTTTTGCCGGCCACGAAGACCGGCTGGTCCTGGCCTTGCATCCCCCGCGCCTGCTGGACGCCGCACAAGCGCTGGCCGAAAGCCGGGATTTCGGCGCGCCCTGGCGCGACTCCGATGCGCCCCTCGTGGCCTGGCAGGATATTTCCAAGTCGGCTTTCGAAAATATGGGGCGCTGGCGCAGGCTCTGGCTGGCCTACGGCTACCAAAGCGTCGTCCGGATCGCGTTTCCGCTGACGGCAGGGCGCGCTTTCGAATGCTATCTTTTCAGCCCGCGCCAGTGGCATGACCGCAGTGAGGCGGCGGCGCTGGCCTGGTCTGCACTCAACATCTGGCCGCTGCTGAAGCGGGCACTGGCCGAAGCCCGCAACCCCTTGAGCCCGCGCGAACTCGAATGCCTGAACCTGGCTTTTCAGGGCATGACGGCGCGCGGAAGCGGCGAAGTTCTGCTTTGCAGCGAGCGCACCGTGAACTTCCACCTGTCCAATGCCATGAGCAAACTCAAGGTTGACAACAAACTTGCAGCGATCCAGCGCGCTTGCTGGTTCGGCCTGATTTGAACGCGCGCGGTGAGATTTATTGGGGTCAGACACCAATTTTTCTGCGACGCCATGCGTCGCACCCGAAGGGTCAGCCTTCGGCTGAGAAAATTTGGGCTCTGACCCCAATAAATCTTTAATCTGTTCATAATTCAGCCAAATGACTTTTCTAGCGCTTGACGTGGGTAACACCCGCCTGAAATGGGCCCAGTATGACGCGCCGGCGGCTGGGGCCAAACTGCTGGCCCAGGGTGTGGTGTTTTTGGAAAACATCGACAAGCTCGGCGAGGGCGAATGGCGCGCCTTGCGCCCGCCCTCGCGGATTCTCGGTTGTATCGTGGCCAGCGATGCCATCAAGCGGCGGGTAGCCGAGCAGATGGAACTCTGGGACGCGGCGCCGCGCTGGGTCGTGTCGAGCCAGCAGGAGGCGGGCTTGACCAACGGCTATGACCATCCAGCGCGGCTGGGCGCCGACCGCTGGGTGGCCATGATTGGCGCATACCACCGGTTGCTGGCGCGCGGCATCAGAAAACCCTGCGTGGTGGTCATGGTGGGCACCGCCGTGACGGTTGACGCCATCGACGCATCCGGCAAATTCCTGGGCGGCATCATTCTGCCCGGCCACGGCATCATGCTGCGCGCGCTCGAATCCGGCACCGCCGGCCTGCATGTGCCGACCGGCGACGTGCGGGATTTCCCCACCAATACCAGTGACGCGCTGACCAGTGGCGGAACCTTTGCCATTGCCGGCGCCGTGCAGCGCATGGTGGAGAACATCACGCGCCATTGCGGTGAAACGCCCGAGTGCATCATGACCGGCGGCGCAGGCTGGAAGGTGGCGTCCAGCCTGTCGGTCAAGTTCGAGCTGGTGGACAGCCTGATTTTTGACGGCCTGCTGGAGATCGCATCGCGTCGCTATGCAACTTGAAAAGTTTAAAAAACGGAGCACTCTTATGTCAGACCTGAAAGCCGCCTTCGATAAAGCCATGGCCGATTCGAAAAATCTCAGCGAGCGTCCCGACAACGCCACCTTGCTGAAAATTTACGCGCTCTACAAACAGGGCAGCATGGGCGACAACGCCGAGAAAAAGCCCGGCTTCGGCGACATGGTGGCCAGAGCCAAGTGGGACGCCTGGAACAACCTCAAGGGCACGTCACAGGACGGCGCCATGCAGCAGTACGTTGACCTGATTGCAGAGCTGAGCTGAAATTTTCTAAAAAAATAGCTGTAGCCCTTGTGATACGGGCGTCAACAGCTATTTATTTGATAGTATTAACGGTGCGCGCCAGCTCACGCCACCACGCCGCGCTGGCGCAACGCGCTGATTTGCGCGTCGGTGAGCCCGACCTCGCGCAGCACCGCATCGGTGTCCTGGCCCAGCGTGGGCGCGTTGCGCCGATGGCTGCCTGGGGTGGCCGACAGCTTGGGCACAAAGCCCGGCACGGCCAGGCGCGTGCCGTCCTCCATGCGCACCTCTTGCAGCATGCCGCGCGCCGCGTAGTGCGGGTCGCTGGCGATGTCGGCGATGGTGTAGATTTTTCCGGCCGGCACTTCCGCCTGTTCAAGTGCCACCAGCGCCTCGGCCACCGTCAGGCGCTGCGCCCATTGCCCGATCGCTTCATCAAGCTCCGCTACCCTGGCCACCCGCCCGGTGTTGTCGGCAAGGCCAGCATCACTGGCCAGGTCCGCTCGGCCAATGCATTGCATCAGCCGTCTGAAAATGCTGTCGCCGTTGCCGGCAATCAGGGCATAGCCGTCTTTGCAGCGGTAAGCATTGCTGGGCGCAATGCCAGGCAGCGCGCTGCCCGCCGGGCCACGCACCGCGCCAAAAGCGCTGTATTCGGGCAGCAGGCTTTCCATGCAGTTGAACACGGCCTCGTACAGGGCCACGTCAATCACCTGGCCCACGCCATGGCGGTTGCGGTGGTGCAGCGCCATCAAAATGCCGATGACGCCATGCAGCGCGGCCAGCGTGTCGCCCATGCTCACGCCCACGCGCACCGGCACGCGCCCAGGCTCGCCCGTCAGGTGGCGCAGGCCGCTCATGGCTTCGGCCACCACGCCAAAACCGGGCCGGTCGCGGTAAGGTCCGGTTTGGCCATAACCGCTGATGCGTAGCATGATGAGCCGCGGATTGAGTGCCAGCAGCGCGTCGGGCCCCAGACCCCAGTCTTCCATGGCGCCGGGCCGGAAGTTTTCAATCAACACGTCGGCCTCCAGCGCCAGTGTGCGCACGATCTCCTGTGCATCGCGCTGCCGCAAATCGAGTGCGACCGAGCGTTTGTTGCGTGACTGCACTTGCCACCAGACCGAAGTGCCGTCCTTGAGCAGCCGCCATTTGCGCAGCGGGTCGCCCGCACCGGGCGTTTCAATCTTGATGACCTCGGCACCAAAGTCCGCCAACGTTTTGGCGGCAAACGGTCCGGCGATCAGCTGACCCAGTTCAACCACCTTGAGGCCGACCAGCGGGCCGGATGGACCTGATGGGCTTGATGGGCTTGGTATTGCGGGCGTAGCGTTGTTCATTGGTTTAGTGGTCCGCTGTTTTCTTTTTGGCTGCTGGCGTCCTGGCGGCGGGGTTTTTAGCCGCAGCTTTTTTCGCAATCAGCGCGTCCAGATTCCTGACGATCTCACCCTCGATCTTTTCCTTAAATACCCCCAGCAGGAAGCCGAGCTTGGCGTTCAGTTCGAAGCTGTCCTGGGTCACCGTCAGCGTGCCGTGTACGCCGGATCGGCGGAAGCTGAGCAGGTCGCTGGATGGGCCTTCCTCGTAGGTGCATTTCATGTCGAATTTTTCCTCGACCTGTTCGGCCCATTTGAAAGCGATCTTGCGCGCCTCCGCCAAGCCGAGGGTGTGCTCGCGTTGAATCTGGATGTCAGCCATTCGGGGTTTCCGTGGTGTTTGCGTTCTCTGTCTTCAGGGCCTTGTGCCGCTCGTCTCTGGACAGGCTGGCCAGCCGCTTCACCGCATCATAAAACCGCGGCCAGTCCCGGCCTTCGCGCACAAACAGCGCCTCAAAGCCGGGCACCAGGTCATCGTAGGCGGCCAGCGCGCCAAACGACGCATTGTTGGCCCGAGCCACCCACGGGTCATAGCCTGAATAGCTGCCCCAGGAGGCTTTGAGTTGGGCGTATTCCTCGCGAAAACGCTTCATTGCTAGCAATTTGCTAGCTGCTTGCGCCCGTGCTACTTGGGCTGCAGCCTTATTTTCCTTGTAAATGGAGGAAAGTTCGCGGCGCGTGGCCAGCGCCAGCGCCCGGAACTGCTGGCGCCGGCCGTCAAACACCGCGTAGTCTTTTCGGGCGCCGTCACTGGCCTGGCTGTCCAGCCAGCGGCGGCTGCCCAGCCGCTCGACCGCCGTGGCGAACGACTCGTTGAACGAGGTGTCGTCCTGGGCGTACACCACCTGATGCGCCAGTTCGTGAAAAATAAGGCGGGCCAGCTCACCTTCCGGGTAGGCGATGAAGGTGTTGAGCAGCGGGTCGCCACCGGCCCAGTTCATCCAGCCCAGGGTGGAGTAGGCTGGCACGCCATACACGCTGGTTTCAAACCCCTGGGTCTTGAGTTGTTCGGCCTCCAGACGGGCTTCGGCCTCGCTGAAATAGCCGCGGTAGCCGACGCAGCCAGCCACCGGAAAACACCAGGTCTTGAGCGTCAGCGAAAACTCGGGCGCCGCCACTTCATTCCAGACCACCGCGCTGCGGTGCAAATCGGCGTAGCGGTGGTAGCTGGGGTTGTCGGGCAGCTTCAATTCGGTCACGGCAAAGCTGCGGATGCGCTGACTGAGCGCCAGTCGCGTCTTGAGTTGTGCCGGTGTTTGCGGATCGCCCAGCCAGTCCGCGACCGGGCGGGCTGCATTGAGCATGTGCAGGTGACCACTGACTGATTGCCAGTAGTAGCCCAGCGTGGTGCAGCCCGAGAGGCACAGGGCTGCCATCCCCGCGATCAGCGCCGCCCTCAGTCGTGTCGCTGTCACCGTAATAGCCCGTTTCTCACCGTCTGTGGCGCTGGCTGCAGCGCGATCAACTGCACATCCACCAGGCAGTCGTAAAACACCGGACCGCGGCCCAGGTCGGTCAGGTGCTGGCTGGTGAGCTGGTTCACGTTGGTGCCGTCCAGGCCCAGCTTGCGCCACCAGATGCCCAGGCCATTGACCACGCCGGGCCGGGCGCGCGGGGAGATTTCTGCTTTGACCAGGTAGTCGCCGCGCTGGTTGAACACCTTGACGATGGCCCCAGACGTGATGCCGCGCGCCGCGGCATCTAGTGCATGCATTTCCAGCAGCGGTTCGCCCTCGATGTCGCGCAGGCTTTTCACGTTGACAAAGCTGGAGTTCAAAAAGTTGCGGGCGGGCGGCGAGATCATGGCCAGCGGAAACTCTTTCGAGGAGCCCGGCGTTTCGTAGTTGGGCACATGGTTGGGCAGCCCGTCCAGGCCCTGCGCTGCCAGCCGTTCGCTGAAAAATTCGCAGCGTCCTGACGGTGTGGGGAAGTTGCCGTCGGCAAACGGTGCATCGGGCAACTTCAGGGTGGCAAAGCCTTTGTCCAGCAACTCGGTGAAGTCGATTTTGTCGCCATAGACCGCACGGCACAGCGTCTCGTCGCTGTCGGCAAAGCAGGCATCGGTGAAACCCATGTGGGCCGCCAGGTCCCGAAATATCTGGGTATTGGGTTTAGCCTGCCCCAGCGGCGCGATGGCCGGGCGGTTGAGCAGGGCGTCGGTGTGGCCGTAGGCGCTGTGCACATCCCAGTGCTCCAGTTGCGTGGTGGCGGGCAAAATGAAATCGGCGTAGTCGGCGGTATCGGTCTGGAAGTGCTCCAGCACCACGGAAAATAAGTCTTCGCGGGCAAAGCCCTGCACCACCTTGCCCGATTCAGGGGCGACTGCCACCGGGTTGCTGTTGTACACAATCAGCGCTTCTATTTTTGGGCCGAACTCCTGCGAGCTATCGGCCAGCAGGTCGTCGCCGATGGTGACCATGTTGATCGTGCGCGGCGTGCGTCCTGCCAGCAGCTCGGGCCGCTGCAGCGCAGCCTTGTCCACCGGAAACAGGCCCGAACTGCTGAGCAGCACGCCGCCGGCGCGGTGCCGCCAGGCGCCAATCAGCGCAGGCAGGCAGGCCACGGCGCGGACGGCGTTGCCGCCACCCCGCACGCGCTGCATGCCGTAGTTCAGGCGAATCGCCGCAGGCTGCTGGTCGACCAGACACTGGCCATAGTCGCGGGCCAACGATTTGATCTGCTCCACCGGCACACCGCAGAGGCTGGCGGCGCGTTCAGGGCCCCATTGCAATGCCCGTTCGCGCAACGCCCGCCATCCCAGCGTATGGCGGGCGATGTAGTCGTGGTCCAGCCAGTCATGGGTAATCAGCTCGTGCATCAGCGCCAAGGCCAGCGCGGCATCGGTGCCCGGCAGCAGCGCAATGTGCTCGTGGCATTTCTCGGCGGTTTCGCTCTTGCGCGGGTCAATGCACACGAGTTTGGCACCATCGCGTTTGGCCTGCTGCGCATAGCGCCAGAAGTGCAGGTTGCTGCCAATTGAATTGCTGCCCCAGATGATGATGAGTCTGGATTCCGCAAAAAACTCCACCCGCATGCCGACCTTGCCGCCCAGCGTGTGCGTCAAGCCTTCGCCTCCCGCCGTCGAGCAGATGGTGCGGTCCAGCAAGGAGGCGCCCAGCCGGTTGAAAAAGCGCCCGGCCATGCTTTCGCCCTGAACCTGGCCCATGGTGCCTGCATAGCTGTAGGGAAGGATAGCCTCGGGATTGCGCGCCGCAATCGCTTTCAGGCGCGCCGCAATGTTGCTCAGCGCGGTGGCCCAGCTCACCGGCTCAAACTGGCCGGAACCCTTGGGCCCACAGCGCCTGAGCGGCTGCAGCAGGCGTTCTGGATGGTAGGCGCGCTCGGTGTAACGTGATACCTTGTTGCACAGCACGCCGCCCGTCTGCGGGTGGTCGGGGTTGCCCTGCACCCTGGTGGCTACGCCGCCCTCCACCGTGGTCAGCAGGGCGCAGGTGTCGGGGCAGTCATGCGGGCAGGCGCCGCGCACCTGCACGGGCTGGGAGGCGGGTTTCGCGGTGTCGGCGGCAGAGAAGATGCTCATAGTGGTGCTCATGGTGCAACTTTATATCGAAAGGCAAGCCCGGAGCCTCCTTGTAAATCGGCGCGAGGGTGTGCACCGCCCGCTCGGGCCACGCTGGGCAAGGTGCTGGACACACTGCAGGGGCTGAGCCTGGGAAGGTTCCGGGTTGATTTTGGCGGGCACCCCAAGGGCTCCTGACGGGTCGAGCTCAGCCTGAGTGACTTGAACGCCAGGCGCGCGGACGAGAGGTGCCAAGGCCTGAAGCTGGCAAATAACCGATGGCTTATAGGGGTATGCCCCCCCGAAATTTTGAGGGATTACGACTAAAGTAGCGCCGGCAAGGGGGCTCATGTTTCGTTTGTTACGTTGCCGCTTTAAGCTCCTGTAAATTATGTTATGAAAAATATGACCATGATTCTTAACCGCAGAAAATTCTCCATCACCACCGGTGCAGCCATGCTGGCCGGTTTCAATATTGCCCGCGCCCAGTCTGAAGGAAAAATCATCCTGGGTCAGTCGGCCGCGTTTACCGGCCCTGCCGCGCAGTTGGGTATCCAGTTTTACAAAGGCGCGAAAGTTTATTTTGATCAGGTCAACGCCCAAGGCGGCGTGGGAAAGCGCTTGATCGAGATCCGTAATCTGGATGATGGCTATGAGCCCGACCGTTGCGCCGAAAACACCCGCAAGCTGATTGCAGACGACGTTTTCGCGTTGTTTGGTTACATTGGCACGCCGACCAGTGTGGTGGCTTTGCCTCAGGCGATCAAGGCAAAAGTACCCTTTATCGCACCCTTCACCGGGGCCATGGCGCTGCGTGACCCGTTCAACAAATACGCCTTCCATGTCCGGGCGTCGTACAACGATGAAACCGCGCTCATCGTCAAGCAGCTGACCAACCTGGGGTTGAAAAAAATCGCGGTGTTTTACCAAAATGACGCCTACGGCAAGGCCGGACTTGATGGCGTGACGCTGGCCCTCACCGGCCTTGGCCTGAAGCCCGTGGCGCAAGCCACGGTGGAGCGCAATTCCGTGGACGTGGCCAATGCCGTCAAGACGCTGGTGGCCGCAGGGCCCGACGCCGTTATCCAGATCAGCGCCTACAAATCCTGCGCCGCTTTCATTCGTGAAGCCAAAAAATCCGGTTATGGCGGTACTTACTACAACGTGTCTTTTGTCGGTACACAAGCGCTGGCCGACGAGCTCGGCAAAGAAGGGGCGGGCGTAGTGGTTTCGCAAGTCATGCCGTCCCCTTACAACGCGGCACGGCCGATTGCGCGCGAATTTGTGGAAGCTGTCAAAGCCGCCGGCAAGGATGCCCAAGCCAACTTCTCCAGCATGGAAGGCTATGTGGCGGCCAAGCTGTTTGTGGAGGGACTGCGGCGGGCCGGTGCCAAGGCGAACCGCGAGTCGCTGATTACCGGCCTTGAGAGCATCGGCAGCCAGTCGCTGGGCGGCTTTCTCGTGTCGTTCTCGCCGAGCGACCATGTGGCCTCGCACTTCGTGGAGCTGTCCATGCTGACCGGCGATGGTCGCATACGCACCTGATCTGCCGTAACGATCGGCCATAGCGGGTTGACCGCAAAAAACGTCTGACCCGATCAGGCGATAGTTTTGGTCGCAACCAGCCCGCGCATGAAGGCTTGGCAACGTGCCAGTTGGTCCAGGCTCACAAATTCATCGGGCTGGTGCGCCTGGGTGATGCTGCCCGGGCCGCACACCACGGTGGGGATGCCCGCGCTTTTGAATAAACCGGCTTCGGTGCCAAACGCGACCAGCGTGGTGCGGTCTTCGCCTGCCAGGCGTTGGGCCAGCCGGGTCACGGCATCATGGGCCGAGCCCAGGAAGGCGGGCACTTCGCAAATCGTTTCAAAGTTGAAGCCGGCCTCGGGTGCTATCTTTTGCATAGCTGGTTGCGCCCGTGCTGCAAAGGCTAGCACCTCTTTTTGCATTGAAATGGCATCGGCGGTGGGCAGGTTGCGGAATTCGTAGCGGAATTCGGCGTCGCGCGGCACCACGTTATCGGCAATGCCGCCGTGGAACTGGCCCACGCTGGCCGTGCTGAAGGGTACGTCAAACCCCTCGTAGCGGGGCTCGCTGGCTTCAAAGCCTTCGGCCATGTCGCGCAACTTGCCGATGACGCGCGCTGCCATCTCGATCGCATTGACCGATTGCGGGGTGAGCGACGAATGCGCTTCCTTGCCGCGCACGCAGCACTTGTAGCGGTACACCCCTTTGTGCGCCGTGGCCGGCACCATGCTGGTGGGCTCGCCCACGATGCAGGCCAGCGGTGCAATGCCGGCATCTTTCATGTCGGCAATCAGCTCCTTGACGCCCAAGCAGCCGACTTCTTCGTCGTAGCTCAGGGCCAGGTGCACCGCAAAGGGCGCGGCGCTGTTCAGGAAATCACCGGCGTGGGCCAGCGCCATGCCGATAAACCCTTTCATGTCACAACTGCCGCGGCCATACAGCTTGCCGTCCCGGATCGTGGCCGACAGCGGGTCCAGTGTCCAGTCCTGCCCGTCCCACGGCACGGTGTCGGTATGGCCCGACAAAATGATGCCGGCCGCTTTGCCTTCGCCCAAGGTGGCAAACAGGTTGGCCTTGGTTTTGTCGGTGTTGCTGGTGATGCGGCTGGCTACGCCCAAGCGTTGAAGCTCGTCCTGCACAAAATGAATCAGTGCCAGATTGGAGTTGTGGCTGACCGTGTTCATCTGAACCAGCGTCTGGATCAGTTGCAGGGCGCGTGGGGAAACCGTAGCCAAGGCGGCGAGGGAAGAGGGGGATACTGAAGCCATGGCCGTATTTTGGCCCTGTTCGGGAATGTCGCAAGCCCACCCAGTCAGTTATGCTTCAACCTTGCTTCCAAACCGGATGCATTCTCTTTTACTTGATGTCTTCCTTGCCCCCATCCCTGCTTGCGTTGATCCGGCTGATCCAGTTGATGCGGCCGCACCAGTGGCTTAAAAATGCCTTTGTGTTTGCCGGCCTGGTGTTCAGCCAGGCCTGGCAAGAGGGGCCGCTGGCGCTGCATGTGCTCCATGCCTTTGCCGCGTTTTGCTGCTTCTCGAGCATGGTCTACATCATCAACGACTGGCACGACCGCGCCAGCGATGTCCTGCATCCTGCCAAACGCCACCGGCCGCTGGCCTCGGGAGCGGTATCGGTGCCCATGGCCCTGGTGCTGGTGGGCATGCTGTTGGCTGCCGGCCTGCTGCTGGCCGCAGGCAACCGCACCCTGCTGGTGCTGCTGGGGCTGTATGTTGTGCTCAACCTGGCGTATTCATGGCGGCTCAAGCAGGTGCCGGTGGTTGATGTGTCCATCATTGCCTCGGGCTTCATGCTCAGGCTGCTGGCGGGCACCGTGGCCGTCGGGATTCCGCCCTCGCGCTGGTTGCTGCTTACCGGCATGTTCATGGCGCTGTTTCTCGGGTTTTCCAAACGCAAGGCCGAAACTTTTCACCAGCAGGCCAGCCAGCGCGCCGTGCTGGCGCACTACCCCGCCGCGTTGCTCGACACCTTCATGGCCGTGACCATGACCGCCACGCTGACCACCTACAGCCTGTTTGCCACCAGCCCCGAGGCGCAGCTGCAGCACGGCGAGCGCCTGCTCTACACCGTGCCTGTCGTTATTTTTGGCATGCTGCGCTACACCTACCAGGTGCATCGTGGCCGCGGTGAAGACGTGGTGCGCGACCTGCTGCGGGACCCGTGGATTCTGGCGGCCGGCGCGCTGTGGCTGGCGATCTTTTTGAGTCGCTGGCTGTGACACCCGATACCGGATCGCAGGCGGCAGGCCCTTTGCCGGTCAAGCCGCCGGTCAAACTTCCGGTCAAACAACTGCTGCTGGTGCTGGGCGTGGTGGCCACGGCCTATGCGGCTGCGCTGCTGATCTGGGGCGACAGCCCCCGCGCATCGCTGGCCCGGCTATGGTCATGGACAGGCCTGCAGGCGGGCGCTTTGTGCCTACTCAATTACCTGCTGCGTGGTGTGCGCTGGCGGCTCTGGATGGTGCACTATGGGCGTCATTTTGGCTGGCTGCAAGGTCTGCGCCTGTATCTGGCAGGCTATGCGTTCACGCCCACGCCCGGCAATGTCGGAGAGGCCGTGCGCGGCCTGATGTTGGCCCGCAAGCCCTTGGGCGCCGTGCAAAGCCTGGCGATTTTTGGCGCCGAGCGGCTGGCCGATCTGCTGTGCTTGCTGCTGCTGTGCCTGCCGGCCGTATGGTGGTGGGCGCTTGGGCACGGCGCCGTGCAGGCTGCGCCCCCATGGCTGCTCGGGCTGGTGGCGGCCGCGCTGCTGGTGGCAGCGCTAGTGCTGGGTGTAATTATCAGGTACCGGCATGCGCTGCTCCAACGGTTTACCTGGCTGCAAGATGCCTGGCATTGTCTGGCCGTGCGCCCGCTGGTCTGGTTTGCCTTGACGCTGGCCGCCTGGGCTGCGCAGGGGATGGCTGTCTGGCTGATCTGCCGGGACATGGATGTGCCTCTGGAGCTGTTGACGGCGACGGGTTTTTACGCCGTGGCCATGGTGGCCGGCGCGCTGTCTGCCTTGCCCGCCGGTCTGGGCGGCACCGAAGTCGTGCTGACCGGCTTGCTGGTGGCGCAGAGTGCGACGCCCGGCCAGGCCTTGACCATCACCGTGCTGACTCGCTTGCTCACCCTGTGGTTGGCGGTCGCCATCGGGGTGCTAGCCTTGCTTTATAGTGCGGCCATTCGCAAAGAAATCAGTTTCCGGTAGAACTTGCCGACCGTCGTTCCCTCTTCCCGCCATGCCCCAGAATCCCGACTCCGCCCATTCCCCCGAAAATTTCCCCGCAACCCTGAGCCGCTGGCTGCTGGCCGTCGGACTGGGTTCGCTGCTGCTGAGGTTCTGGATCGCCGTGACCTTTCCCATCAGCGGCGACGAGGCCTTCTTCTACTGGTGGGGCGTCTATCCCGACTGGGGCTACTCCGACCATCCGCCCATGGTCGGCTGGCTGATTGCCCTAATGCGCGCCACGCTGGGCGACAGCATCTGGTCGATTCGCCTGCCGGTGGTGCTGCTGCCGCTGGCGCTGGGGGCTGCGCTCTGGTGGGCATTCAAGCCGGTGGACCGGGTGCGCGCGGCCTGGGCTGTGCTGTTTTTCTGGCTGGCGCCGCTGAACTGGCTCAACATGCTGATCACCACCGACACGCCGCTGATTTTCTGGTCGGCCCTGTCGGTGGCCGCCTTGCTGCGCGCCGAGCGCCGCGAGCAACTCGACCGGGCGGCCTATGGCCTTTATGCCCTGTCCGGGCTGTTTCTGGGCTGTGCGTTTTTATCCAAATATTTCTCGGTGGTGCTGGGCTTCGCCTACCTCGTCTACTTTGTGCTCTACCGCCGGCAGCGGCTGGCGGCCCTGGCGCTGCTGGTGCTGTGCGCCCTGCCGGGCCCGGCCATCAACATCGCCTACAACATGTCGCACGGCTGGTCGAACATCATGTTCAACCTGTACAACCGCAACGAGGCGGAGTTGTTTGAGTGGCGCAAGCCGCTGCTCTATATTGTCACGATAGCCTACCTCATCACGCCCGCTGCGCTATGGCTGGCCGTGAAGTACCGCAAGGCGTTGATGGCAGCCGCCCAGGCCCAGCGCCTGCTGGCCTGCCTGGTGGTGGTCCCGCTGCTGTTTTTTGCGCTGCTATCGGCCAAAAAGGTGATCGGCCTGCATTGGGTGCTGTCGTTTTACCCGTTCGGCTTTGCTTTTCTGGCATTTGCCTTGCCGGCCGACAAACTCAAGACCTGCGCCAAAGGGATGGCCGTGTTCGCAGGCCTGCATGTGCTGGTGGTGGCGGGTCTTTACATGACCACGCTGGACAACTGGAAGAACACCAAGCTCTATCCGCAAATCATCCGCAGCTACAAAACCGCCGAAATGCTCAAGCAGGTTAGCGCCCCCGGTGTGGTGCTGATGGGCGAGGCGTACACTCCCGCGTCGATTTTCGGCTTTGAACAGCGCCAGTACATGCCGGTGTTTGGTGTTGGCAAGTTTCACGCCCGGCAAGACGACATGCTGGTGGACTTCTCGCTGTACCAGGGTAAAACCCTGCGCGTCATCCTTGCCGAGAGGCCCAGGCTGGAAGACTTCCAGCCTTATTTTGAGAAGGTAGCCGTGCTCAGCTTCATGCAGGATGGCGTGCCGTTTTACGCCATGGAGGGAACGGGGTTCAACTACGAGGCTTACCGCGAAGGCGTGCTCGGCACCGCCTTCAAGCTTTTTTACAACATACCATCCTGGCTGCCGATGACGGGCTGCCCGTTCTGTGAACGCTATTGCGGGCAAGTGCGATGCCCACGCTAGGAGCCTGTCTGACTTTGGGCGTCGATAGCGAAAATCGGCCCCAGCGAGGACAGTTTTTGCTGGATTTGCAGGCCGATAGACCCGCTATGGGTCAAAAAGACGGTGAAAAATGGACCGCTGCGGTCGATTTGCAGCCGACGATTCCAAAGTCCGACAGGCTCCTGACCCCACCTGTCGAAGTAGCCGCCTTCGACTTCGACGGCACGCTGACCCAGCGCGACACCTTCACGCCGTTTCTGGCGCGCGGCTTGGGTTTGCCGCGGTTTCTGCTCGCCGTTCTGAGGTGTTCGCCATGGCTGGCGGGCTACGCGCTGCACCTCGTGCGCAATGACGTGGCCAAGGCACGGCTGATGCGGGCGACGCTCAGTGGTCGAGCTAGCTCCGAGATGGAAAACTGGACCACGCGCTGGCTGGCGCAGGATTTCTCCGGACAGCTGCAGGACTGGGCCCTGGCCCGGCTGGCCTACCACCAGCAGGCCGGGCATTGCTGCGTCATTGTCAGCGCCTCGCCCGACATCTACCTGCCAGGCGTGGCCCGGCAACTGGGCTTTGACGGCCTGATTTGCACCGAGATGGAAGTGGAGCAGGGCGCGGAGGGCGGCCGCCTGACGGGGCGCATGCGCACGCCCAACTGTTACGGCGAGCAAAAAGCGTTGCGCCTCAACGCCTGGATGACGGAGCGCTTTGGTGCCGAGGCAGTAAATACCATGACGCTCCATGCCTATGGCGACACGGCTGGCGACAAGCCCATGCTGCGCCTGGCCCAGCACGCCTGGTACCGGGGCAAGCCGTGGAAAGAGTGAGTGCGAATCACCGACTGCAGCGGATGCAACCGGGTAGGTCGGAGTAATGGCCACGGGCGGAGGCCGTCACTTATTTGGTAGCGATTTGACTTTGCCTGGTTGGGCTGGCCGGGGGTAGCCCGGCCAGCCCAAGCACGTAAAGCCAAATAGCTACTAATTAAATAGCAGCTTCCACCCGTATTTATTGGGCTTCAGCCATTTTCAATCGCCAATTAAAACTGCTCAGGACTTCAAGGGTTGCGTTAGCCCGCAGGGACGCAGGCCGACAGCTACGGAACTCAGGGCGCAGCGTGAGCTGAGTAGTTACGAACCTATTGCTTAAATAGGCTTTAGCCCAATAAGGACGGGCGCAATCAGCTATGAAAAGCATAGTAAATATTGATGCCGTTCCGAACAACTCATTCCTTCAGCTCGACCATGGCCATTTCCACATCCAGCCGCTCCATGGCATCCATCGGTTTGCTGGCTGCCGCCTGCTCATAGAGCTGGGTCGCTTCCAGCATTTTTTTGTCGCCTTCCAGCATGACCAGGCCGTTGGCATACTCCATCATGGCAATCGCGGAGCCGGGGTTCAGCTTCAACGCCTCCTTGTAAAGCGCCAGGCCCATGTCCTTTTTGGCGCCATAGGTCATGCCGCCAATCAGCGTGCCCACCTTGTCGATCACCTCGGCATGGAAAGCCGCCAGTGCAAGGTGCGCGTCGGCGTGCCTGGGGGACAGCCTGATGGTCTGCTCCAGCGCATTTTTTACCTTGCTTCCCAAGCCCTGCGCCAGCGCCTTGGCCACGCTGATGCCCTGACAGTAGCGTCCGAGCGCGTAGGCCTGCCAGTACCAGGCGTTGGCGTTCTCGGGGTCAAGCGCCTGCTGCGCCTCGGCGCGCGCGGCGACTTCCATGAACAGCTCCAGCTTGGCTTTTTCTTTGGCTTCCAGGTAGTTGGCATACATGCTGGTGGCCTTGTTGGCCACCGTGATGCCGTCGCCACCGGCCCGGATGCCAGCCTCCGCCGCCTTCTGGAACTCACCGTTGTGACACAGCACCCAGGCCAGCAGCACGGCGTCCTCTTTGGGCAGGGGTTCGCAGTCACCCTGGTGCAGGCGGGCCCAGCTTTTTTTCAGGCTGGCAGCATCAAATGCATAGTCGCCGGCGTGCGGAAAAGCAGTCCATTCGGCCATGTGTTGTCTCCTTGATAAAGCTTGTTGGTATGGTGGTTTAGCGGGCTGGGACAGTCGGGTCAGGCCGCATTGTTCGCCGGGTTGCTGTAGGCGTCCACCAGGGCCTGCAAATGTGCGCGCTGGCCTGGTTCAAGATAAGGAATCAGCAAATTCAGCACATGGTGAGCGCCCCGCAACAGCGCGGCCTGTGCGTTGCCGGGTTCCAGCGCGTTGCGCGGGTCGCGCACGTATTCAAAGCTCAGCCAGTAGGTCAGCACCACCACCATGCTGGTGGCTGTGGCTTCCACTTCGCGCGAATCAATCGTCACGACACCGGCGCGGCTCATGCCGTCCAGCAGGGTTTTGACGGCGCGCGTCTTGTTCTTGAGCACCCACTGGAAATGGGTTTCCAGGCGGCGGTTTTTGCTCAGCAGGTCGTTGAGGTCACGGTACAAAAAGCGGTATTGCCAGATCAGTTCAAACAGTGTGTGCATGAAAAACCAGGCGTCTTCGACGTTGCGCACGCCATCGCTGGCATTGAGCAGCTCGCTCAAGGCTTTTTCGTAGCGGTCAAACAGCGAATTGATCAGCTCGTCTTTGGCCGGGTAGTGGTAGTAGAGGTTGCCGGGGCTGATGCCGAGTTCGGCCGAGATCAGCGTGGTCGAGACATTGGGCTCGCCAAAGCGGTTGAACAGGTCCAGCGTGACCTCCAGAATTCGCTCTGCAGTGCGGCGCGGCGCTTTTTTCGCCATCGTTGTCTCCCTCGTAGTGTTCTTCTCTACTCTAACCCAGCGCCGCCGGGCGCGGAACTAGGGAATCTCATTACGATTCGGCACGAGGGCGCACGCCAGGCACAGCGGGATTACTAAGAACTTATCCGTAAATAATGTTTACGTCCATTTTGATCTTTCTGTACGAAGCGCACACATCAACCTAAAATCAGTAGGATTAGGACATCTTTTTAATGACGTGTAGTACGCCTGCACTACAGAAGAATTCCTGCCAATTTGCTATTATTGAACTGCGAGTCATCCATTGGCTCACAGACCGAGTTCGTGTGTATAAACTACCATCGTGGCGGTCAAACCTCGGGGGTTCGCTGGCACACGTTTAAGCTGACCGCTTTGCACCGCCGCTATTGAGGT
>DFWY01000056.1 GCA_002381615.1 Polaromonas sp. UBA4122
TATCTGACGCCGGAAGGGGAGCAACCAATATCGCCACCGTAATTCCGGATCATTTTTTCTGGGTGGTTTCAAGCTCGAAGTGCAACAGCTTGTCGATGTGACTGTAACTGCTTTACAAAAATCTCATGGTGTGTTTTGAAGCCGAGGCATTTTCTGGGGCGGTGATTGAGGCGGTGCATGTTGAAGAAGTCAGCATCCAGGGCTGAGGCGATACGCTCGTGCTGAGCGAACTCTTTGCCATCGTCGGTGTTCAGTGTGTGCACGCAGCACGAAAAAGGTCTGAGCAAAGAGATCATGGTGTCAGATACGGCCTGCGCCGTCTTGAACGAAACATGGGCGATCAACGAGTAGCGAGACGTGAGCTCGTTCATCGTGACGAGGGCCTGCTTCTGGGCTGCACAAATGACCAGATCGGCTTCTCAGTCGCCAAAGCGCGAACGCTCGGCCATGCACGACACACGCATAGTGCAGATCGCCACGGCATGAAAGTACGATTATTCTTGATCGGCTGGAACGAACCCGTCCAACCGTCTCGCGGCCGCCCGTCGCCGGCGTTAGCATCCCGTCCAGTACATAATCTAAAAAAGGAAATGCCATGTGGGAACCTAGCACTCGCTACCCCGATCCGGCTGTGCAGGTGCTGCACCCGGATTTCAACAACTACCGGCTCGCGCTTGCCTCGGTGGAGCGGTTCCATACTGGCTGCCGCTGGTCCGAGGGGCCGGTTTGGTTCGGCGATGGGCGCTATTTGCTGTGGAGCGACATCCCCAACAACCGCATCCTGAAATGGGACGAAGAGACCGGCGCCGTCAGCGTGTTCCGCAAGCCGTCGGACTTCGCCAACGGCAACACCCGCGACCGTCAGGGGCGACTGGTGACCTGCGAGCATGGCGGGCGGCGGGTAAGCCGCACTGAGTACGACGGCACCATCACCACGGTAATGGACAATTTCGAGGGCAAGCGCCTCAATTCTCCGAACGACGTGGTGGTGAAGTCCGACGGCTCGATCTGGTTCACCGATCCGCCCTTCGGCATCCTGGGCTGGTATGAGGGCTATAAGGCCGAGCCGGAGTTGAACGCGGCGATCTGGCGCGTCGACGGCGAGACCGGCAAGGCGACGATGATGGCCGACGATGTACTGGGGCCGAACGGGCTCGCCTTCTCACCGGACGAGAGCAAGCTGTATGTGGTCGAATCCCGCGCCAGTCCGCGCAAGATCCGCGTGTTCGATGTGCAGGACGGCATCAGGCTGGCCAATAACCGGGTGTTCATCGATGCCGGTCCGGGCAGCCCGGACGGCTTCCGTGTCGATGTCGAGGGTAATCTCTGGTGCGGCTGGGGCATGGGCGATCCGGAGCTGGACGGCGTGCGCATCTTCAACCCGGCGGGCGAGCCGATCGGCCATATCCAGTTGCCCGAACGCTGCGCCAACCTGTGCTTCGGCGGACGCTACCGCAATCGGCTGTTCATGGCGGCGAGCCACAGCCTGTATTCCCTGTATGTGAACACACAGGGCGCGCCAGGAGGCTAGCCCGCATATTTCACGCCACCGCTGTTGGCGCCGATCCATTTTTGACCCATGTGCCGAGATTCGGCTGACCCTTGCACCAGCCTTGCGAACCGTTGCAAGCATTGGGATTGGATGGATTTGGCTTGGGTTAGTCCGTCGTCGGCACATGGGTCAATTCTGAGTGGTTGCGGTTGTTGGAGCCAAGGTTTACACACACCGCTCCCTGAAGGCCCTCAAAAAAGGCCCTTGAGGTGCTGCACTACCCTACCCTACCCTGTCGTTACCTCGCCTCTTCATGTTGCCAGCGGAACGTTGCCAAGGTTTCAGGGGCGCCAATCCATGACGGCGTCTGTTAGGCTACCCTTTTTGGCAGCAACCCCACCAACCTGCGGTCAGGGGTAGTTATTGACAAACGGTTGGGATCACCCCCAGTTCTTGATACTAACTGGCAAATCAATCTGAAGGAAGTAATTTGATGGCTGAACCTACGAAACGAGTCACTTTTTATGTCGTGGGATTTTTCGTCGCGATCATCGTTCTCTTTTGGGCCTATGTAACGATCGCTTTGACCTGGAGTTATTCCAGCGGAGAACGTGCGGGATTCCTCCAAAAAATGTCAGCGAAAGGATGGGTTTGCAAAACTTGGGAAGGTGAACTTTCGTTAATTGCAATTCCAGGAGCCGCACCTGAGAAATTTTTATTTTCAGTAAGAGATCCTGCAGTCGCTTCGCTGGTCGAAGCATCAATGGGAAAACGCGTCACCTTGCATTATGAGCAACACAAGGGCCTGCCAACCACTTGTTTTGGGGAGACCGAATATTTCGTTGTGGGGCTAAAGGAAGTAACCCCCTAAACCATCAAAAAAAGCATTGATTTGTCCCGTAAATGTCCGCAATTGGCCATTCTTCGGATGAACCGGAATGACCGTAACGCTGCAAACCAGACGGCCAGTGAGCGACGACTTAAGACTGTAAAAACGTCAATGAAAATTT
>DFWY01000165.1:0-11902 GCA_002381615.1 Polaromonas sp. UBA4122
GAGCCAAAGTAAGTGCCATTCGGGTTAGGGTGACTTCGATTCCAACTCGCCAAGTCTTTGGGTTTTTTTCAGCTGAATCTGCGACCGGATAGAAGTGATTTACAACCTGAATTTTGCAGGTAGTAAGAAGACAAGAAGAAGACACGATTGACGGACCGAAAAGTCCACCATTTAGCGCATCTCTCATCCTCATTGCTGCGTCAAATGTTGCTTCAGAGTTTGCTGCGGCGAGAACTCGCGCACTTAATCGTTCCAAGCGTTCGGACGGCGAAAAATACCAGTTTGTCCATGCAAATGTGGCCGCCACGGAAAAAACCAAAAAAATTATTCGCCAATAAGGTATCAGAGAAACCACGACAGTCGCGGCGGCGTCCTTGATTCTTGCTAAAACGGTTGTCATCTATTTTTGGTTTTCTGGAGCCGGGTTCCCATACCATTTAAACGAGACGGAATATGGCGACTCAACCCGATACTAACCCGGCAGGAATAGTCTGGGTCCGGTGGTGAGGATAAAGACATATCAGAAATGAAGCAGTAAGACAAATGACTAAGCTTCATTGTTTTGCTTCGTTGCCCGCAGTCTGAAGCGGTCCACACGACCTACCCCTGTCCC
The DNA here is from genome assembly GCA_002381615.1 of Polaromonas sp. UBA4122. GTDB lineage: Bacteria > Pseudomonadota > Gammaproteobacteria > Burkholderiales > Burkholderiaceae_C > Polaromonas. Next base: position 614 of record DFWY01000165.1, read on the forward strand.
TCCCCCTGCCCAACAGCAGCCCTTGCCATTGACAAAACTCGGCCACAGACGAGTGAGGTGAGCGGCGGGTGGAGCTTGGTGGCGTTACGCTGATTTGCTGACGTACAAGGGCCGTCCGTGATGACTGAAAAAGACTGATTTGCTGTCAGTCAAATTTCCAGAAGGCAGGCGTTCAACGTTCGCGCTAAGCAGCCAGAAGTAAGCGAACAAAGGCCGCTGGCGAAGGGTCCGTCTTCAATGCGCGGTTAGGCCGCATGGGGCCTTAAGCTCATTGGAGCTTGATTTCACCGTCGAAGGTGACATTCAACTTCAATCCCGCGACCTCCAAAGTAACTTTGGCAAAAACCGATTCCGTTCCGGTGATGGAGCCATCGGCAATGGCCTTCTCCACCGCTTGCTCGATCGCGCGCTGCGAATTGACGCCAACCATCTTTAGGAACTTGCGAATGCTGAGGTTGAAGGTTTCTTCGTTCATTGGGTCCTCCGTTTACAGTCCAGGGAAAATTGGAACACCGAATGGCTCAAACGATCGGACCGGTCCTTTTCCAACCGGCAACGACTTCGCGTCAAGCGCGACGTGCTGGTGGCCTTACGTAATGCAGACCGCACGCCGTTGAGGTATATATCGGCAGCACTTTAATTCTGAACCAGTTGATGATGAGGCGCTTGATAAATGTCAAAGGAGCGGAGTGACCAGCAAATAGAAAAACGTAACGCCCGTCAGGAGCACTGCTTTGCTACCGTTCACTCAAGTTGGTTCAAGCAAGCAGCAATGACCCTCAAGGCCAGCCAGCACGGGTTCCCAATTTCAGTGTGGCGTTTTTGGGCCGGAATGGCAGGTAGGTTTGAATCGAAACAGCTGGCTTTTTACCGGAATACGCAATCTTGGGTTAAGCCTGGTCAGAACGAGGGCTGGGGCTGCGAGAGGGTCGTGGTTAAGCCAAGGTGAATTTTCGGGCCACTGGCTTCCTGTTTGTACCGCCCACTTGCCATAGTGAAATCAACGTAGAAACCGTCGGCCCCACCGGCGTGGAAATGGAAGCGCTGACCGCCGTCAGCGTCGCACTGCTCACCATCTACGACATGTGCAAGGCGGTGGACCGCGGCATGACCCTCACCGACGTGAAACTGCTCGAAAAGCACGGGGGGAAATCGGGCAGCTTCATCAACCCCTGAGCGGGGCGCGCTTCACTTTGCGGGTGGCAGGTGCCCGGGTGCATCCGCATGGGCCGCAGCCCAGCGCGCATGGTCTTCAGGGAATGCCGCCCGGTAGCGCGCCAGATACAGCAAAGCTTCATCCTCGCGGCCGAGCATCGTGGCGCTCTCAATCAGCTTTTCAACGACACGTGGCTCAGGCGAGTAATGAAGTAATTCCTGGGCCATCGCGTGCATCGCCGCGGCATTCTCGGGCTTGAGGTCCGTGACGCTCAACGCCGCAAAGCGCGCCTGATCGCGAAACAGCCATGTGCCCCATATTTTGTTCAGGGTATCGTCGCGATAGGCCGCACTTCGCTCCGCAGGCGGCAGATAAATCTGGCTCACCCGGTGATAGTCGATTCCTGCAGACGCCAGTAACGCTATTATAATAATAGCTAATATGGCCCGTAGGTATTGGGCTACAGCCTTGTTTTCCTTAAATTTTTGCTGAAAGCTATGGGCGGATGCCTCGCCTGTTCCAGGCTGTACCGAAGTGGTCGCCCAGAGCAACCCGGCGCACAGCGCCACAGCGATTTGGAACGGCCCGTACCAAAGCGGGTACTCCAGCAGGCTGTGCAGCAGGATGACGGCCAGAATGCCCCAGGCCATCTGTCGAGCGGGATCCGTTTCACGCCAAGGCTTTGCGCGCCACACCATCCAGGCCAAGCCGGTACAAGTGGCCAAGGCAACGGGAACCCCCAGCTCCACCGCAAGCTGCAGCGGCAGGTTGTGTGCATTGTCGAGAATTTCGCAAAAGCGCGGGCCAGGGTACAAAGTGATGAAGTGGGCATAGTCCAGTTCACCCCAGCCCCAACCCAGCCAGGGTTTTTGCGCAATCAAGGTGAGCACGTTGGACCACAACACCTTGCGACTGCCGCAGGTGGGCGTTTCGGCCAGCCGACCTAACAGCCCGCCATTGGCGACTCCGGTCACCACCTCCAGCAGCCAAGGCAGCGCGAGCACAGCGACCCCATAAGCCAGCATCGCTTGCGCCGCAAACATCACGCAGCGGCGTCGACCGGGAAGAGCCCACCGGGCGGTGAGCGCCAGAATCAGCGCCCACTGCAATAAACCCGTGCGTGAACTGCTGGCCGCATTGCCCAGTGCCAGCAGCAGCGCCATAAGGCTCGCCCACCAGGGAACACGCTGCCTGGGAGCTTGCTGCGCGAGCACCCCTATCAAGGCCAGCAGCCCGATGCTGGTCAGCGTGGCAAACTGATTGCGCTGACGCAGATTGGCGAAAGCTTCACCGGCGCTGGTCTGGCTGACCCAAGGGCTCAAAGCGTGTGCCAGTCCAAAATACTGCAAAAGACCGATCACAGCGCTGATGGCGGCGGCCAGCACCCAGGCGGTGGCGATGAGATTGACGTTGAGCCTGCGCTGGAATAGCCACAGGATGACCGCGCAGCATGCGGAAAGCAGCCACGGCCACGCATTGGGTGTCGGCCCTGACGTGTAAGGACTCACCCATGGCAAGACGAGCAATATTCCAAGGAACCAGTCCGGCAGATGGCGATGGTTTAGCGTTTGCAGCACCGGGAAATTTGCTCAACTTTGGTTAATGGCAAGGGCGGCCTGACGGGTTACTGCGGATGAAATTGGAAGGGGTGGCCCCGCATTCCGACGCAAGAAGCGCAAGATGCGCCCTGCCATTTTAGGGTCGAGCTTGTCCAGTTCCAGCCTTGCGGCGGGTCTGGGGCTCAACCTTCCACGGCGTTCTCCCCCTGTTGCCGCCCGATGCCCCCTTCGCGCCTGTCTTGGGCGTCGGCGTAAAAACTCACAAGCGCTGAGTCCAACGCTGCTTGGATCAAAAAAGGTTGCAGGAAGAAAAAAAAGGAACCTTCTAATCGCAAGGTTCCTTTTTTAGGGGGTGGAGTGCTATCTAGAGCTTAGATGCGTCCCATCAGGAGCAGCACGATCAGGATGATGACCACCAGACCCAAACCGCCGCTGGGGCCGTAACCCCAGTTTCGACTGTGGCCCCAAGTCGGCAGGGAGCCAACCAGAAACAAAATGAGAACGATGAGCAGGATGAGCGAGAGAGACATGGAAACACTCCTTGTTATGTGCACTGATTCTTGCTCAAGGCGGGGCGGAATCAAGCAGGAAGGAGGCGCGCTCTGCCGTCAGGAGACTCCTACAGGTTCCGGATGCCAGGACCGTCTGGCTGTTTCGCGAGCGTCTAAAGGCGTTGAAACTGGTCGACGTGCCGCATCAGCGCAACAGCCTGGAAGAAAAACGCCGGCATCAAGGCGGGAGAGTCGCCCGAAGCTTGGAAAAACAAACCCCCAATGGCGCTGGGAAAGTCCAATTCCGCGATGGGCTGCCTGTGACCGTTTGGTCTACACTGACACTACTTTAACTTCATGTAAAAAGCGTCAGCATGGTTGATTCAACTCAAACTCAAGTGAGCTATCCACCGGAGTTCCTCTCGGATGTGGACAAGTTCATCCACCTCGCCAACGAGATGGCGAAAAATAGGGACACAGGGGAGGTAAGCGCAGCCATTCTTTTCGCTGCCGGAAGATATAACTCATTCAACTTCCTCGCCAAAGGCCGTACCCAAGAGGATCAACCTGCGGCGACCGCGTTTTACACCGAAGAGTACCGCAAAGCATTTGAGTCAAATCTGAACGGTGTCGTCGGGCCTGTGATTGGCCGTTCCAGCTAGAAAATCCCCAACCCTGGACAGCTTCTTGGGAATAGGCTTGGCGCCTTCCTGGAAGCACCGCGGGATTCTGCTGGATTTTGTCCGGTCTTGCGAAATGCATGATTTCCAGCCTTTTGCCAGGGGCTGAAAATTGGTACCGGTTTTGTAACTGGTTTCCTGTGATCGTGTGAGAATCGGAAACTAAATTACAGGAGACCTTCATGTCATGTCGCGCCACCAAAATTGTTGCCACCCTCGGCCCTGCTTCCAGCGACCCCGTCCTGCTGGAGAAAATGATTCGCGCCGGTGTCAATGTGGTACGCCTTAACTTCAGCCACGGAACGGCGCAGGACCACGTTGACCGGGCGCAGCTGGTGCGCGAAGCCGCTAAGCGCGTCGGCTGTGAAGTCGCCATCATGGCCGACCTGCAGGGCCCCAAAATCCGCATCGGCAAGTTTGCCGAAGGCAAGGTGGTGTTAGCGCCCGGTGCAAAATTCGTGCTCGATGCTTCCCGCACCGAGCCGGGCGACCTCAATGGCGTGGGGCTGGACTACAAGGAACTGCCGCGTGACCTGAAGGCCGACGATGTGCTGCTGCTCAACGATGGCCTGATTGTGCTGACGGTGGATGCGGTGCGCGGCGAAGCCGTGCATACCAGCGTCAAAGTCGGTGGCGAGTTGTCCAACAACAAGGGCATCAATAAGCAAGGCGGCGGCCTCACCGCGCCCGCTCTGACGGCCAAGGACATGGAAGACATCAAGACCGCGATGAGCTTTCAGGCCGACTACGTGGCTGTGAGTTTCCCCCAAAACGCCACCGACATGGAAATGGCCCGGCAGCTGTGCAATGTCGCCGCCGCGCCCTTCAAGCACAAGCCTGGCCTGATCGCCAAAATTGAACGTGCCGAGGCGATCCCCAAGCTCGAAGAAATTTTGCGGGTCAGCGACGGGATCATGGTGGCGCGTGGCGACCTGTCGGTGGAAGTCGGCAATGCCGCAGTGCCGGCCCTGCAAAAACGCATGATCAAGATGGCCCGTGCTCATGACAAGCTCGTCATCACCGCCACCCAGATGATGGAAAGCATGACCGTCAACCCGGTGCCCACGCGTGCCGAGGTCAGCGACGTGGCCAATGCCGTGCTGGACGGCACCGATGCGGTGATGCTCAGCGCCGAAACCGCCGCGGGCAAGTACCCGCTGGAAACGGTGCAGCAGATGGCCAAGATTTGCCAGGAGGCCGAGAAAGCCGAGTACAAGGAACTGGAGGCCGATTTCTCCGGCAAGACCTTCACCCGCATCGACCAGTCCATTGCCATGGGGGCCTTGTTCACGGCCCATCACCTGGGTGCCAAGGCGATTGTGGCGCTCACCGACAGCGGCTCTACAGCCTTGTGGATGAGCCGCCATGACATCCGCGCGCCCATCTACGCGCTGACCTCGCGCCTGGCGACACAGCGCAAGATGGCGCTTTACCGCAATGTGCACCCGCTGCTCCTGGACACCAGCGCCGACCGCGACACGGCGCTGGAGCAGGCCGAAGGCCATTTGCTGCGCAGAAACATCGTGCAAAGCGGCGATATCTATGCCATCACCTGTGGCGAGCCCATGGGTGCGCCGGGCGGCACCAACATGCTCAAGATCTGTCGGGTGGCTTAGAGGCTGGGAATCTGTGCTTGAGCGCGTAAGCGCTACGGCCAAGCAAAACCATGCCGTTCAGAGCGTGTGGCCCATGCAGTGGGCGCCATGCCGTGCGCGGAAACACCTGCCGGAAGGCATTCCCGATAAACGCAAAGCCTGCCTATGCGTGGCCGGAGGGTGATTTTCGCTGCACAAGCCCTGAACCACCCGACTTCCGGTAAACGATAGAATCACAAGTGCTGGTTACCTAGCGGTTACCGCCCATTTCAGACGGCGTTCACGCTGCGCGGCCCGCCGCCAGTAACCCACCGTTTTTGCCAACCTTTTAACTTTCTGGGGATTTCGATCATGGCACTCGTTTCGATGCGCGAGCTGCTGGACCATGCGGCCGTCAATGGCTACGGCATTCCAGCTTTCAACGTCAACAACCTGGAGCAGGTCACCGCCATCATGCAGGCGGCCGATGAGGTCAATGCCCCGGTGATCATGCAGGCCAGCGCGGGGGCGCGCAAATACGCCGGTGAGGGCTTTCTCAAGCACCTGATCCTGGCCGCCGTCGAGAGCTATCCGCACATTCCTGTGGTCATGCACCAGGACCATGGCCAAAGCCCCGATGTCTGCCGCGGCGCCATCAGCCTGGGTTTCAGCTCGGTCATGATGGACGGCTCGCTGATGGCCGACGGCAAGACCATTGCCAGCTATGACTACAACGTCGAGGTCACTCGCAAGGTGGTCGAAATGGCCCACGCAACGGGCGTTTCGGTGGAGGGTGAACTCGGTTGCCTGGGCAGCCTGGAAACCATGCAGGGCGACAAGGAAGACGGCCACGGCACCGACGCGGTGATGACGCATGAGCAGTTGCTGACCGACCCCGAGCAGGCCGCCGATTTCGTCAAGCGCACCCAGCTCGACGCGCTGGCGATTGCAATTGGCACCAGCCACGGCGCCTACAAGTTCACGCGCAAGCCCACCGGCGACATTCTGGCGATCGAGCGCGTCAAGGAAATCAACCGCCGCATTCCCAACACCCATCTGGTGATGCACGGCTCTTCCAGCGTGCCGCAAGACCTGCTGGCCATCATCCGCGAGTTTGGCGGCGACATGAAAGAAACCTACGGCGTGCCGGTCGAGGAGATCCAGAAAGCCATCCAGTTTGGCGTGCGCAAAATCAACATCGACACCGACATCCGCCTGGCCATGACCGCTGCCGTGCGCAAATTCATGGCTCAGAATCCCAGCAAATTCGACCCGCGCGAGTGGCTCAAGCCTGCCACGGCTGCGGCCAAAGCCCTCTGCAAACAGCGCTACATCGAGTTTGGCTGTGAGGGACAGGCCAGCAAGATCAAGGGCCAGAGTCTCTCGGTGGTGGCGGCCCAATACGCCAAAGGCGAGCTGACCCAGGTGGTTAACTAAAACGCCACCGCCACCCACTTCGCCGGATTGGCGATAATTCAAAGCCCGTGGACTTGACCCAAGTCGCGCGGGCTTTTTTACTTTGACACTCACCATGACCCAAGCACTTCATACTTCTGCCCTGACTTCCCTGCCCCTGCTCGCACGCGGCAAGGTGCGCGACAACTACGCCGTGGGCAAGGACAAGTTGCTGATGGTGGCCAGCGACCGCCTGAGTGCGTTTGACGTGATACTTGGCGAGCCAATTCCCGGCAAGGGTGCCTTGCTCACGCAAATGGCGCTGTTCTGGTTCGACAAGCTGGGCCACATTTGCCCGAATCACCTCACCGGCGAAGCGCCCGAAGGCGCGGTTACGGCGCTGGAGATTCCCCAGGTCACCGGTCGCTCCATGCTGGTCAAGCGCCTCAAGCCAATTCCCGTGGAAGCCGTGGTGCGCGGCTACCTGGCCGGCAGCGGCTGGAAGGAATACCAGGCAACCCAGTCGGTCTGTGGTGTGGCGCTGCCTGCCGGGCTCAAAAACGCCAGCAAATTGCCCGAGCCCATCTTCACCCCCGCGGCCAAGGCCGAGGCCGGCGAGCACGACGAAAACATCAGCTACGAGCAGGTGGTGAAAGTGGTCGGCCCGGAGCTGGCCGCGCAGATCAAAAAGCTCAGTCTCGAGATTTACACCACCGCTGCCGCCTATGCGCTGACCAAGGGCATCATCATTGCCGACACCAAATTCGAGTTCGGCCTCGATGAGCAGGGCACGCTGACGCTGATGGACGAAGTGCTGACGCCCGACTCGTCGCGCTACTGGCCCGTCGAGGGCTATGAACAGGCGTATGCCGCCGGGCAAAACCCGCCCAGCTACGACAAACAGTTTGTACGCGACTGGCTGGAGGGTGTGCGCATCAACGGCAAGCCCTGGGACAAAACCCCGCCCGCGCCGCGCCTGCCGGAGGACGTGATCGCCAAGACTGCGGCCAAGTACCAGGAAGCGCTGACGCGGTTGACGGCCTGAGCCCACGCGTTCTGCAAGTCGGTGGCCTTGGCTGCGCCGTCGCGGCGAGCGGCTTTGATTCTTAAGAAAAATAAGCCTCCAGTCCAATAACAACGGGCACAAATAGCTATCAAATACGTAGCAAATAACGCCTTCTATTTCTTTGGGAGGGGGGCTCAGCCGCCAGCGTGCGCTTGATGGAAACTTCTTTAAAGGGCTGTCACAGCCCGATACCACCACAAGCTGCCCGCCGTGCTCAATAATGATCCTCTTCGTTCATCAACCAAGAGGAAACAGACATGGCAGCCAAAAAGATTTTGATGATTTGTGGTGACTACTGTGAAGACTACGAAACCATGGTGCCGTTTCAGGCGCTGATGGCCGTGGGCCATACGGTGCACGCGGTGTGCCCGGACAAGGTGGCTGGCGACAAGATCAAAACGGCGATCCACGACTTCGAAGGCGCGCAGACCTACAGCGAAAAACCGGGCCACAACTTTGCGCTGAATGCATCGTTCGCCGAAATCAAGCTTGAAAACTACGATGCTTTGGTCTTGCCGGGCGGTCGCGGCCCGGAGTACCTGCGCACCTACCCCGCCGTGGTGGCGATGGTCAAACACTTCTTTGACCGCAACAAGCCCGTGGCCGCCATTTGCCACGCCGCGCAGTTGCTCGCCGCTGCCGATGTGCTGAAAAAGCGGACCTGTTCAGCCTATCCGGCGTGCCGCATCGACGTGGAACGCGCCGGGGGCACCTACGCAGAAATTGACATCGAGGACGCCTATACCGATGGCAACCTGGTATCGGCGCCGGCCTGGCCCGCGCACCCGGAGTGGATTGCCCAGTTTCTGGTGCTTCTCGGGACCAAGATCACACATTAAATACGCATTGACGCGGACCAGCTGGCCTTGCATGATGCTTTGACAAGCAAGCCAGCAGGAGGCTCATCATGTGTCGGGTATTGAACGGTGCCGATCCGGTTGGCCACCGAGCGGCGGCCCTTTTCCTCGCTGGATTCGCGGACCTGCGACGCGCCGCAAACGCAGGCAGCTTGGGACTTAGCTCAGCACCACACTGCTCAGCCGCCGCCGGTAGGTCGCCACCGTCGGGTCTTCGGGCGGAATCTGGCCGTCGGCCACCTTGGGTTTGGGTGCTTCCATGATGTCGAGGATGGCGATGTAGGTTTTGCGCGCGAGTCCGTCGGACCAAGCCTTGTCGCGCATCAGGATGTCGAGCAGTTCGTCCAGCGCTTCGGTCCAGCGCTGCTGGCTCATCAGCCAGCGGGCTTTGTCGAAGCGCGCTTCGAAATCCCGCTTGTTGGCCGCTATTTGTGAGTCAAATCTGGCGCCAGCGCTCGTCCCATGCGCGTGAGAAGCTACAAAATCTATAGCATCCATCCAGCGCTGCAGCGAATCAAAACGGCGCACCACCGAGGTCTGGGCAAGCACCGGCGCGAACGCCACCTTGGCATCGTCTTCGCGCCCCAGGGCCAGCAACTGCTTCACATAGTCAAAGCGCGCAGTGTCATTGGCCGGATCGGTGGCGACCGCCTGATGCAGCTTTTCCAGTGCGGCTTCGGGGCTGGTGTCCGCTTCTACTGCCAATTCTTCCGGTTCGGTTGCCTCTTCTTCGGCTGGCGGCAGGTGCTTGTCCAGAAATTCCTTGACCTTGCCCTCGGGCAGCGCGCCGGTAAAGCCGTCCACCGGCTGGCCATTCATCATCAGAATGCAGGTCGGGATGCTGCGAATGTCGAAGGCGGCACCGAGCTGCTCCTCCTGCTCGGAGTCGATCTTCACCAGTTTGAAACGCCCGGCGTATGCCACCTCGACCTTTTCAAGGATAGGCCCGAGCGACTTGCAAGGACCGCACCACGGCGCCCAGAAGTCAATCAGCACAGGCAGGGTCATGGAAGCGGCAATCACTTCCTCTTCAAAGTTGGTAAGGGTGACGTTGATCATGGTTCTCTGGAATTGGGGCCTGGCAAGAAGTTTTCAACCGGACGGCTGAGCCGGCACCACGATAGCACGCAAGCGGCAGCCTGAGACCTTAAAATCAAGCTCCTATGCGCACAGCCCGTACAACCTCAAGACTCTCAGGGTCCCTATGACGACAAGCAACAATTCGGCTCGGCCTCCTCTTCCCGTTGTGGTGGGCGTGGTGATGGGCTCCAGCAGCGACTGGGAGACCCTGCAGCATGCCGTGCAGATCCTGCAGCAGTTTGGCGTGGCGCACGAGGCTAGAGTGGTGTCGGCCCACCGCATGCCTGACGAGCTGTTTGCCTATGCCGAGCAAGCCTCTGGCCGTGGCCTGCAGGTGATCATTGCCGGCGCCGGCGGTGCGGCCCATTTGCCCGGGATGCTGGCCGCGAAAACCACGCTGCCGGTGCTGGGCGTGCCGGTGGCCAGCAAGCATTTGCAGGGGCTTGATTCGCTGTACAGCATGGTGCAAATGCCCAAGGGTGTGCCAGTGGCCACCTTTGCGATTGGCAACGCCGGAGCCGCCAATGCGGCGCTGTTTGCCGTGGCCATGCTGGCGCTGCACGACCCGGCGCTGGCGGACAAGCTGCAGGCTTTCCGCGCGGAGCAAACCGCTGCCGCACGCGCCATGACGCTGCCGTCCGCATGAACTCTTCGTCAATGTCGCCAATCTTCCCAGGAACCGTATCCGCATCTGGCCAGCCTGCCACGCTGGGCGTGATGGGCGGCGGCCAGCTCGGCCGCATGTTTGTGCATGCCGCGCAGCGTCTGGGCTACTTCACGGCGGTGCTCGACCCGGATCCGCAAAGTCCCGCTGGCCGGGTCAGCCATCACCATGTCCAGACTGCTTTCAACGATGAGCAGGGTTTGCTGCAGCTGGCATCGCTGTGCGCGGCCATTACCACTGAATTCGAAAACGTGCCTGCCGCCGCGCTGCTGACGCTGGCGGCCAAGTGCCCGGTAGCGCCCGGCGCTGCTGCCGTGGCCATTGCGCAAGACCGGATTCAGGAGAAATCCCATTTCACGGCCAGCGCCGCTGAATCGGGTGTGATGGCGGGCGTGACCTGCGCGCCCTACGCGGTCATCGAAACACTCGCGCAGCGCCAGGCCGTGCCCGCAGATTTGCTGCCAGGCATTTTGAAAACGGCGCGCATGGGCTACGACGGCAAGGGCCAGGTGCGCGTCAAAAATGCGGCCGAGCTGGCGACTGCATGGGGCGACTTGAAGCAGGTGCCCTGCGTGCTTGAAAAGCTGTTGCCGCTCAAGGCCGAATGCTCGGTCATCGTGGCGCGCGGCTGGGACGGCGCGATCGTGAGCTTCCCGCCGCAGCGCAACGTGCATGTGGACGGTATTCTGGCGGTGACCGGGGCTTATGAAGGAAATATGCATCCAGCGCTTGCTGCACGGGCGCAAGCAGCTACTAAATCAATAGCA
>DFWY01000165.1:12097-12243 GCA_002381615.1 Polaromonas sp. UBA4122
AAATCAATAGCAAATCATATCGGCTACGTGGGCGTCTTGTGTGTCGAGTTTTTCGTGATCGACGACGGCAGTGAGCATGGCGCCCTGGTCGTCAATGAAATGGCGCCGCGTCCGCACAACAGTGGCCACTACACGCTGGACGCCTG
>DFWY01000010.1:0-45195 GCA_002381615.1 Polaromonas sp. UBA4122
CTTTATTTACGGATTAGTTCTAAGTAATCCCGAGGCACAGGCGTAAAAAAAGGGACAGCCTGTCCCTTTTTTAAAATTCAAAGCGCACACCAAGTGCGCACCGGGTACTCAGGCCGATTTGCGTGCGGCTGGTCGCTTGGCTGCCGCAGGCTTGGCTGCTGGGCTGGACGCTTTTTTGGCGGCAGGTTTTACCGTGGTTTTTGCTGCGGTTTTGGCAGCAGGAGCCTTGCCGTTCATTGTCTGCACGTTCTTGTTGAGTTCATCAACGCGCGCAACCAGGGCGTCCACATCTTTGGCAGAGGGCACGCCGAGTTTGTTCAGCGCCTTGGCAACGCGTTCTTCGAAGATGTTCTCCAGCTTATCCCACTGATAGCCCGCCCTGGACTGGATGTCGGTCGCCATGTGGCTCATTTTGCTGGTGGCTTCAGAGATCTTTTCTTCGGCAACCGATTGCGTCTTGCGCTGGATCGACAGACCTTCCTTTACCAGGGCTTCAAACACCTTGCCGCCTTCTTCCTGCGCCTTGGAGAAAGCGCCCAGGCCGGCCAGCCAAATTTGCTGGGCTGACTCTTTGACAGCGCCCGACAATTGCGAGCCCGTTTTTTTGTCGCCACTCATTTTGTGCAGTTTCTTGACCATGATGGACTCCAGACAGATTAAGGTTGTGAAAGCTGGGTGCAATGAGTATGCTGCACACACCCAAAAATATAAGCCCTCCATGTGCCGGTGTTTAGGGGCTGGCTTCTAGAAAGTTGGTAGTGACCTTCTATGGAAAAGCACGGCGCGGGTGGCCCAAGCGCGGGTTTTTGCTGAATTTAGCGTGCTGCGGTTTATGCAGGAAGCAGTTTTTAGTTTGGCAGTTCAGTGGAAAGACACCATGACAATGCACTACCTGGTCACGGGAGCCACAGGCTTCATTGCTAAACGCCTGGTTAAAAAACTCCTGGGGCGAAAAGGCGACAAAGCTGAGAAAGGCGCCAAACCGCAGCTATCGGCCGAGGCCATCGCAATGCATCAGGTGATGCAGGCGATTCATTTCTGAAATTGCAGGGCTGGGTACTTGCCAGACCCCGCAGTTGGCGGTCTTTAGATCAGGAAGTCCTGTTTGGTGCGACCTGCCGCCAATTGAGCAGCGAGCCAGGTAGGCGCCTTGCCGCGGCCAGTCCAGGTTTTTCCGCTAGCGGGATCCTGGTACTTGGGCGCGACAACGATGCGTTTGTCACTCGATACCGGTTTATTGGACTTTTTGCTGGAAAATCCCAACTCTGAGCCAGTTAGACCGTGGGTTTTGATTAACTCTCTGGCCGCGACGATGGCTTGCGTTCGCTCACCCTTTCGCTCCTCATCCAGTTTTTTGCGCAGTTCGTTTACTTTGGCTTCGGCTTCATTAAACTGTCGTTGTAATTCGCTAAGATTCGACATGAGTAAATTTTCCTTATAAAAATTGAGGTGCTATTCGTTTGTAAAAGTGGAACTAAATTAATGCGAAATTGAGAAATTCCGAAGTCAGTATATTTGATTTGGCATCATTACTCACTTGTTTCACATGTCCCTGATAAAACTGCTGCATTTTATAATGTCTTTTACCTGACTCGCCCCCGGGTATTGAGCACAATAACAAACATCGCTATATATCTAAAGGGAATGTCATGATTTTCGTCACCGGTGGCGCCGGTTGTATCAGCACCAACTTTGTTCTGAATTGGCTCGCGCAGCACAACGAGCTGATTCAGAACCTTGGCAGGCTCACTTATGCAGGCAAACGCGACAGTCTGTAATCTTTGTAACAAAACTACGGACATAGCGTCTGCAGCCATACACTGTTCGGGTCTCTTTACATGGCGCGCCTGTATTGCAAGGCTTGCCCATGCTGATTCACAAAGGCCGGGCCACGTAGAATACGCAGCTTTGGATCCCAAAGGTAAGTAGAAAAAATGGAAGCAATTCAAAGCCCACTTTCCTCCACGGTGGAACAGATCGGCTTGCTGGACCTGCTGGTCACTCTGGCAGAAAACGTCAAACTGCTCATCATCGGGCCGCTGGCCGTGGGGTTGTGCGCGCTGGGCATCAGTTTTATGGTGCCGCAAACCTTTGATAGCGTGGCCGTGCTCCAGGCAGAGCAGGCCACGGCCAGCCTGATAACCACCGCCGCTGTGCTGGACCCGGTGATTACGACCCTGGGGCTGACCAAGGAGGACACGGTTGAAGACGCCCGCCGCACGTTGCGCGAGCACATCAAGGTCGCGGTGGGGCGTAACGACAAGCTGCTCACACTCACCGTCTCTGCCCGCACGTCTCAGCAGGCACAAGCTACGGCCAATGCCGTGCTCCAGCAAACTTATCTGCAAAGCAGTCCCAAGGGTAGCGTACGTAAGCGGCTTGAAGTGCAACTGATCGAAGCGCAAGGCCGTCTCCAAAATGCCGAAAATGCTGCGGCCGGCTTGCTCAAACGCCTGGATTCTCCCGCAGCCAACACCGCCACCGGCACCGAACTGGCGCGCGGCTACGCAGACCTGCTAAGCGCGGCCGGCGCTGCCCAAAATCAGGTCAGCGCGCTGGAGACCCAACTGGAAGGTCTGAGCGAGGCCCTGCTGGTCCAAGCGCCCACCCTGCCGCAAAAAGCCAGCCAACCCAAAAAAGCCTTGCTGGCCATTGGTGCCACGCTGGCAACGGGGCTGCTGCTGCTGCTGTTTGTTTTCATGCGGCAAGCGCTGCGCAACACTGCGGCAGATGCGCAGACCGCTGGTAAATTGGCGCGTATTCGCCGCTCGCTGGGCCTGAAATAAAGTCTTTCAAGACACGCAGCTGCGGGCCGGGCGCGCGGGGCTTCATGTTCGGGCGTATCCGTAACCAAAGTAAGCAGGCGTTTTAACGCTGATTTATAGATAACCCTATGACCATTCTCGTCACCGGCGCCGCCGGCTTTATTGGTGCCAACTTCGTGCTTGACTGGCTGGCGCAATCCGATGAGCCTGTCATCAACATCGACAAGCTCACCTACGCGGGCAATCTTGAAACCCTGGCCAGCCTGCAGGGCGATGCGCGGCACATCTTTGTGCAGGGCGACATTGGCGATACCGAGCTGGTGGCCAGCCTGCTGGCAAAGCACCAGCCCCGGGCCGTCATCAACTTTGCCGCCGAAAGCCATGTGGACCGCTCCATCCACAGCCCAGAAGACTTCATCCAGACCAACATCGTCGGCACCTTCCGCCTGTTAGAGGCCGTGCGCCACTACTGGGGCAGCCTGCCCGAGGGCGCCAAGGCCGGTTTCCGCTTCCTGCATGTCTCCACCGACGAAGTCTATGGTTCGCTCAGCGCCACCGACCCCGCCTTTACCGAAACCCATCGCTACGAGCCCAACAGCCCCTACAGCGCCAGCAAAGCCGCCAGCGATCACCTGGTGCGCGCCTACCACCACACCTACGGCCTGCCGGTACTCACCACCAACTGCAGCAACAACTACGGGCCCTACCACTTCCCGGAAAAGCTCATCCCCCTGATGATCGTCAACGCCCTGGCCGGCAAAGCGCTGCCGGTGTATGGTGACGGCATGCAGGTGCGTGACTGGCTGTATGTGAAAGACCACTGCAGCGCCATCCGCCGCGTGCTCCAAGCCGGGAAACTGGGCGAGACCTACAACGTCGGTGGCTGGAACGAAAAGCCCAATATCGAGATCGTCAAGACCGTCTGCGCCTTGCTTGATGAACTGCGCCCCAAAGCAGACGGCAGCAGCTACAGCACCCAAATCAGCTACGTCAAGGACCGCCCCGGCCACGACCGCCGCTACGCCATCGACGCCAGCAAGTTAGAGCGCGAGCTGGGCTGGAAGCCGGCCGAAACCTTCGAGTCCGGCATCCGCAAGACCGTGCAGTGGTACCTGGCCAACCCGGAATGGGTGGCCCATGTGCAAAGCGGTGCCTACCGGGAGTGGGTGCAAACGCAGTACGAGGCAAAGCCAGCAGGCTGAATTCGATGTAATATGCCAATGTGTTATTACATCAGGAGATTTGTATGACTGTTACTGCCAAACTTTTCATGAGCGGCCGCAGCCAGGCCATCCGTCTGCCGGCGAAATTGCGTCTGGATGCCAAGGAAGTTCGTATCGAGCAAGTTGGCAATGCCCTTTGGGTACAGCCAGAGCCTTCGCCGGATCAGAGCATGGCTGATTGGCTAAGGAGCTTCTATGAGGCTACTGAAGCCTTGCCCGATACCTTTCTCGCCGATCGGAATGACAGCCCGCCGCAAACGCGCGACTGGTCTTGATATCCGTTATGCGCCGGACGCTGGACACCAATATTTGCAGCTACGTACTGCGTCGCCGCCCCGCTTCCATGGTCGAGCGGTTCACCGAGTTAGACCGTGGGCAGCTCTGGCTGTCTGCCATCGTGGCGGCAGAATTGCGCTTTGGCGCAGCAAAGCTCGCTTCCGTCCGCTTTTCTGCCGCGGTCGAAGCGTGGCTGGCCGGGTTTGACGTGCGCCCGTGGCCCGCAGAGGCCACCCAACACTACGCCAAGATCCGTGCTGCGCTGGAGCGGGCCGGGCAGACTATCGGCGGCATGGATCTGCTGATTGCCGCACATGCCATGGCCGAGGACTCGGTATTGGTGACCAACAACGCGCGTGAATTTTTGCGCGTTCCCGGCTTGGCCGTGGAAGAGTGGGATTTAAACGCATGAAAATCCTCCTGCTCGGCAAAAACGGCCAGGTCGGCTGGGAACTGCAACGCAGCTTGGCCCCACTGGGCGAAGTGATCGCGCTGGATCGCCACAGCCAGGATTTGTGTGGTGATCTGACCAATCTGCAAGGGCTGGCCGCTACCGTGCGAACGCTGCGCCCCGACCTCATCGTCAATGCCGCCGCCCACACAGCGGTGGACAAAGCCGAGAGCGAGCCAGAGCTGGCCCGTACCCTCAATGCACTGGCTCCCGGCGTATTGGCGCACGAGGCGCAAAAGCTCGGCGCCTGGCTGGTGCACTACTCCACCGACTACGTGTTTGATGGCAGCGGCACCAAGCCGTGGGCGGAGGCCGACATGCCAGCCCCGCTCAGCGTTTACGGCCAGACCAAGCTAGAAGGCGAGCAGCTGATAGCGGCACACTGCAAAAAACACCTTATTTTTCGCACCAGCTGGGTCTATGCCGCACGCGGCGGCAATTTTGCCAAAACCATGCTGCGGCTGGCGCAAGAGCGCGAGCGCCTCACAGTCATCGACGACCAGTGGGGCGCGCCCACCGGCGCCGAGTTGCTGGCCGATGTAAGCGCCCATGCCATCCGCCAAGTCATGGGTCCGGTACAGCAGCGCCCCCAGGATGCCGGCTTGTATCATCTGGCCGCCAGTGGCGAAACGACCTGGCATGGGTATGCAAAACACGTGCTAGCCCAAGTACAGTGGGCGCAACAAGCTATTAAAATAGTAGCAAATGAAGTGGCCCCCGTGCCCACCAGTGCCTTTCCCACGCCAGCTCGGCGCCCGCATAACTCGCGGCTGAACACCGCCAAGCTGCAAGCCACCTTTGGCCTGACGTTGCCGCCCTGGCAGCAGGGCGTGGACCGCATGCTGGAGGAAGTGCTGGAAAGAGGAAGTGCCGGAAAGAGGGAGTAGCCCGAACGGATTTTTTGTTCCGTTCGCAGCACCACAAGATACGCAATTTGCTATCGTATTAATAGCTGCTAGTGCCCGTCCTTATTTGTCTAGAGCACTATTTCATTGTAAATCCGCAAGAGTTCGCCCAACATGCCGCCACTTTCCACCAGTTTGGTCGGGTTAGCCAGCAGGACGTAGGCCGACATTCCCCTTGGCCTCTCTCCACTCAGGAGAGGGCAGCAACCCGACATTCCCCGCTTGGGCCCCTCTCCCCTTGGGAGAGGGCAGGGGCGAGGGCTCCCCCCATCAACACGTGTTAGTATTCGCGTTCACTAAATGAACACCTCCGAATTTCCATCCCTTCAAGAAGAAAACCACCTCAAGGTCTTACGCCTTTTGGAAGTCAACCCGCACCTGAGCCAGCGCGAGCTGGCCGATGCGCTGGGGGTGAGCTTGGGCAAAACGAACTATTGCCTGAAGGCCTTGCTGGGCAAGGGTTTTATCAAGATGCAGAGTTTCAAGAAGAGCCAGAACAAGCTGGCTTACGCCTACCTGCTCACGCCCACGGGCGTCACTGAAAAAGCCGGTCTCACGGTCCGCTTTCTGGCGCGCAAGGTGGCCGAATACAAAAGCCTGACGCTTGAGATTGAAGCGCTGAAATCTGAAATGAGCAAAGCCCAGGCCACCCGGTTGGAAATGTAGCCATGAAAGCCATGTCATTGCCCAAGCCCTTGGTCGCTGATGTACGTCAGTTGATCGACGCCGCCCGTCTTAAATCTCTGGAATAGAAATGACCCAACGCAAAGGCATCATCCTCGCCGGCGGCTCCGGTACCCGCCTGCACCCGGCCACACTGGCCATGAGCAAGCAGCTGCTGCCGGTGTACGACAAGCCCATGATTTATTACCCGCTCAGCACCCTGATGCTGGCGGGCATGCGCGATGTGCTCATCATCAGCACTCCGCAAGACACGCCACGCTTCACCCAGTTGCTGGGCGACGGCAGCCAGTGGGGCATGAACCTGCAATACGCCGTGCAGCCCAGCCCCGACGGTTTGGCGCAAGCCTTCATCATTGGCGAGCAGTTTGTAGGCAACGCCCCCAGTGCGCTGGTGTTGGGCGACAACATCTTTCATGGTCACGATTTTGTCCAACTGCTGGCCGGTGCCGACGCGCAAACCACAGGCGCCACTGTGTTTGCCTACCATGTGCAAGACCCCGAGCGCTACGGCGTAGTGGCGTTTGATGCAGCGGGCAAAGCCAGCAGCATCGAGGAGAAGCCGCTTAAGCCCAAGAGCAACTACGCCGTTACTGGCCTGTACTTCTACGACAACCAGGTCGTTGACATCGCCAAGGCCGTCAAGCCCAGCGCCCGAGGCGAGCTGGAAATCACTGCCGTCAACCAAGCCTACCTGGAACGCGGCCAGCTCAATGTGCAGATCATGAAGCGCGGTTATGCCTGGCTGGATACCGGCACGCATGACAGTCTGCTGGAAGCGGGCCAGTTCATCGCCACACTGGAGCACCGCCAGGGCCTGAAGATCGCATGCCTTGAAGAAATCGCGTGGCGCAACGGCTTTATTACATCCGCGCAGCTTGAAAAGCTGGCGCAACCGCTGGCCAAGAATGGCTATGGCCAATACCTGCTGCGTCTGCTGAGCGAAGGAGCCCAGCCATGAAAGTCACTCCCACCGCTATACCCGAAGTGTTGATCATCGAACCCAAGGTGTTCGGTGACGCGCGCGGCTTCTTCTATGAGAGCTTCAACCAGAAAGCCTTCAACGAAGCCACCGGCCTGGCCCTGAACTTTGTGCAAGACAACCATAGCCGCAGCGCCAAGGGCGTGCTGCGCGGATTGCATTACCAAATCCAGCAGCCGCAGGGCAAGCTGGTGCGGGTGGTGCGCGGCGCCGTGTTTGATGTGGCGGTGGACATTCGCAAGGCTTCACCCACGTTTGGGAAATGGGTGGGCGTGGAGCTGAGCGAAGACAATCACAAGCAGCTGTGGATACCGCTGGGGTTTGCGCACGGGTTTTTGGTGACCAGTGAGTCTGCGGATTTTTTGTACAAGACTTCCGACTATTACGCGCCGCACTATGAGCGCTGCATTGCGTGGGACGATCCATCCATCGGCGTCCAGTGGCCTCTGGATGCCGCGCCACAGCTCTCCGCCAAAGACATGCTGGGTCAGCCTCTTACAAGTGCTGAGGTGTTTGCATGAACCTGTACAGTCTTGCTTCATGATTTATCCCGTTATTCTCTGCGGCGGCAGCGGAACTCGCCTTTGGCCTTTGCCGCGCAAAGCCTTCCCCAAGCAGTTCATCCCTCTGGTGGGTGGAGAATCGTTGCTGCAACTCACGCTGAAGCGTGTAGCACCCTTGCTTCTACCAGGCAGGCTTGTCGGCTCAGCCTTCGGCACGGCCCACTTTACCCAGCAAGTCCACTCAGTTTTGAAAGCGCACTCGTGACATCACTATCCGACATCAAACTCGCCATCGTCGGTCTAGGCTACGTAGGCCTGCCCCTTGCAGTTGAGTTTGGCAAACAACGCCCAGTCGTCGGGTTTGACATCAATCAAAAGCGCATTGATGAACTCAAAGCAGGCCATGATTTCACCCTTGAAACCGAGCCGGATGAACTGCAGGCCGCCAAACACCTGAGCTTCAGCACCAATCTGGATGACCTGCGTGCCTGCAACTGCTTCATCGTCACCGTGCCAACGCCGATTGACGAGCACAAGCGCCCAGATCTGACGCCACTCATCAAGGCCAGTGAAATGGTGGGCAAAGTGCTTAAGGCGGGCGACATCGTCATTTACGAGTCCACCGTTTACCCCGGCTGCACTGAAGAAGATTGCGTTCCCATCCTCGAAAAGTTTTCCGGCCTGAAATTCAACCAAGACTTCTTTGCGGGCTATAGCCCTGAGCGGATCAATCCCGGCGATAAAGAGCACCGTGTCACCACCATCAAAAAAGTCACCTCTGGCTCCACGCCAGAGATTGCTGACATTGTGGACGCCTTGTACAACGAAATCATCACCGCCGGCACCCACAAAGCCGGCAGCATCAAGGTGGCCGAGGCCGCCAAAGTGATTGAAAACACTCAGCGCGACGTCAACATCGCCCTCATCAACGAACTGGCGCTCATTTTCAACAAGATGGGTATTGACACCGAAGCCGTGCTGCAGGCCGCCGGCACCAAGTGGAACTTTCTGCCCTTTCGCCCCGGCCTAGTGGGCGGCCACTGCATCGGCGTGGACCCGTATTACCTCACCCACAAGGCAGAGTCCATTGGCTACCACCCCGAAATTATTTTGGCTGGCCGTCGCCTGAATGACAGCATGGGTGCCTACGTGGTCACCCAACTCGTCAAAGCCATGACCCGGCGCCGCCTGCAGGTTGACGGCGCGCGCATTCTCGTCATGGGCCTCACCTTCAAAGAAAACTGTCCCGACCTGCGTAACACCCGCGTGGTGGACATCGTCAAAGAGCTGGCCGACTACAACGTGCAGGCCGACGTGTTTGACCCTTGGGCCAGCGTAGAAGAAGCCCAGCATGAATACGGCATCACCCCCATTCAGCAGCCTGCCATGGGGGACTATGACGCGATCATCATCGCCGTAGCCCACCGCCAGTTCAAAGCCATGGGCCTGGCCGCCATCCGCGCCTTGGGCAAACCCGAGCATGTGCTCTACGACCTTAAATACCTTCTGCCCGCTTCTGACAGCGACCTGCGCCTATGACCGCCTACACCCAACTCCAAACCCATCTGCAAGCTGAGCCGAAGACCTGGCTGGTTACGGGCGTGGCTGGCTTCATTGGCAGCAACTTGCTGGAGGCCTTGCTCAAACTCAACCAGCGCGTGGTTGGGCTTGACAACTTTGCCACTGGCCACCAGCGGAACCTCGACGAGGTGCAAAACCTGGTACCCCCCGCGCAGTGGGCCAACTTCAACTTCATCAAGGGCGACATTCGTACGCTTGAAGACTGCCGGCGTGCCATGGTTTTTTTCCCTCTCCCCCTGGGAGAGGGCGGGGGTGAGGGCTCCCCGAATTGCAGCATCCCTGTCGATTACGTACTCCACCAAGCCGCCTTGGGTAGCGTCCCGCGCAGCGTAGAAGACCCCATCACCACCAACGCCGCCAACATCACCGGCTTCCTGAACATGCTTGTCGCCGCCCGCGATGCCAAGGTAAAACGCTTCGTCTACGCCGCCAGCAGCTCCACCTATGGAGACCACTCCGGTCTACCCAAGGTGGAAGACACAATCGGCAAACCCCTCAGCCCCTACGCCGTCACCAAATACGTCAACGAGCTGTACGCCGACGTGTTTGCCCGCTGCTACGGCTTCAACACCATCGGCCTGCGCTATTTCAACGTGTTTGGCCCCCGGCAAGACCCCAATGGTGCCTACGCGGCGGTCATTCCCAAGTGGTTCGGCACGCTGCTTCAGGGGCAGCAGGTATATATAAATGGTGATGGCGACACGAGTCGGGATTTTTGTTTCGTCGAAAACGCCATACAGGCAAATATCCTTGCCGCCGTAGTCCAGAATGAAGGTGCTATTAATCAAGTTTACAACGTAGCGGTGGGTGATCGAACGCCCCTCACGCAGCTGTTTGATCATATTCAGAGACTCGTCGTTACGTTAGAACCGAACACATCGGTACTCGATCCGATTTATCGGGATTTTCGTTCCGGCGACGTAAGACATTCGCAAGCAGATATTACCAAGGCGAAGGAATTTTTAAAGTACCAGCCCACTCATGCAATTCTTGATGGACTAAAAATTGCCGCACCTTGGTATGTCGCCCGCTATTTTCAAGCAGCAGATACCTTGGACCAGGTAACCACTCTAGCCAATGGTCAGGGCTCTGTAACGTGAAACGTGCGTTAGGGTTAATGGGGTTAACCGGCCTTAACATTATCGCGGTATTTGCGTATCAATGGTATGTGCTTACCACGGTCGGCCCCGGAGAATCTACCGATGCGCTGTTTGCCGGAATGATTATTCCACAGCTGATTTTGAACGTCGTAAGCGGGTCTCTGGCTTTCGTCCTGGTGCCGATGCTGTCGATCAGTGAAGACTATACATTCCGCCAAAGCATTTCAAATTTCGTATCGGCGTTGACATTGATTTTCGGGTTAATGCTAGCAGCACTGTTGCTGACCGCTACCTGGTGGGTTCCGTTGACAGTCCCCGGCTTCTCTTCCGGGGCCAAAGCACTGACTATTGTATTGGCAAGGATCCAATTGGCGGGGATGTTCTTTACCGGTGTAGGCGCTGTCATGATTGCAGGGTATCAGGCGCGGCATCGTTTCCAGTATCCAGTGCTGACTGCGGTGATCGCGTCATCGCTGACGCTGGTGTGGATCGTTATCACTTTGCCGCGTGGCGGAATCGTTGCGGCTGCTTGGGGCTTGGCGATCCGTCCGATCCTACAGTTTCTACTGCAACTCCCAATCGTTTTTCCACTTATGCGCCCTGATTGGTCGACGCCACAATTCAAAGAATCGCTAACCAAGTTGCGCCCGCTGATCTTCGGCACCATCTATTACAAGACAGACCAACTGGTCGATCGACTTCTGGTCTCAATGGCGCCGGCTGGCGTATTGTCTCTGCTGCATCTTGCGCAGCAGATATATTCGGCGGGCTATCAGGTGGTGGTCGCGGCATTAGCGATTCCAGTAGTGCCGGTTCTCGCTAAGGAGGCTGCTGAGGGCGATTTCGTCGGTTTTAGAGCGCGCTTGCTGCGCACTCTTAAAATTTTGAGCCTGATCGGCACAGGTACCTTCGTGATATTGCTGTTTCCAGGGAGATATGGAATTGATCTTATGTTCGGCCATGGTAATTTTTCTGGGGCGGATATTCGTCAGCTATGGCTGATTATGGTGGCGCTGGGCGGCTTCTGGATCAGCGGACTGACCGGGCAAATTCTATCGACCGGCTTTTATGCACTGGGAGATACCAGCACACCGACACGCATCGGTGTGATCGGCTTCACCATCGGCATCGGATTGAAAATTTCCGGCTTCTATTTGTTTGGCGTCATCGGCGTGGCCATTGCTACCGGGATTTACATGACTTTGAATTCGCTGGCGATGTATGTGTATTTAAACCGCAGCCTGTCGGCAAGAATAGGCCATGTGGCCGAATTGAGCTTCAAGTGAGAGTTGCTGCCTTAACGAGTGGGAAGAATATCCCCTCTGCGCGGTTCCGGATTCGTCAATATATTCCCTATCTTCAGTCACAGGGAATTGTCATTACCGATTATTGTCCGGTAATCAGTCAGGCCGCGCGACTTCCCGGAGCCCTAGGACGGATCCGCACGCGGTACCTGCCGCCAGTCATGGCTGCGCAAGCGGCACTGAACCTGGCGGCCCGAATCCCAGGCATCGTCGGAAGTTATCGCGCCGACGTCACTTGGTTGGAACGCAATTTCATTCCGAACCTTGATGATTTAGCTGGGCTGCTGAAACATCCAATCGTGCTCGATATCGACGATGCAATATGGCTGTATAGCCCCTTCGGCGAAAGCATCATAAAGCGTCTTGTTCGCCGAGCGGACATGGTTTTTGCAGGTAATAGTTTTATCGCCGACTGGTGTTCCAATTACTGCAAAGCGGTACAGATCATTCCAACTGCAATCGACTGCGACCGTTTTAAGCCCCGCATGGAAGCTAGATCGAGGACAGCTCCCTTTGTCGTAGGTTGGACCGGAACGTCGGGTAATTTTCGTTTTTTGAAAATGATAGAGCCAGCACTTGCCAAATTTCTGGCGGCCAATTCAGACGCACGCCTGCTCGTCGTTGCCGATCAGAAGCCGTGTCTGGCGTCGCTGCCCCAAAGTCAGCTTGTGTTCAAACCGTGGCAAGCCGAGACCGAACACTTGGTATTGCATGAAATGGACGTCGGAGTAATGCCGATTGACGATAGCGACATTTCTCGCGGGAAATGCAGTTTTAAGATGCTTCAATATATGGCTGCAGGTTTGCCAGTCATTGTTTCGCCTTATGGAATGAATCAACAAGTTTTGGCTGAAGGGAAGATTGGATTTCGTGCCGTAACTATCGACGATTGGTTCGATGCTCTAAATCTCTGTTTAATTTGCAGAAAAGACTTGCCTATCATGGGATCGCGCGGGAGAAATGCGGTCATCGTAAAATATTCAGTCGAGGTTGTTGCTAAATCGATTGTTAATGGTTTTGGAAAGGTTTGCTAACCTAATATGGGATTATTGTTATTTATAATATTTTTTGCAATCTTTGTATTGATAAATGCAAGCTCCATCTGCTTTAAAGAAAAAAAGGTGCTGTTTTATTCACCTTTATACTTTTTCTCATTGGCATGGTGTTTAAGTCTGTTGATTTATCAGTTCGGTGATGATTTCCTACGTGGACGGACCATTATAAGTATGGCTGTATTCTATTTTTCATTCTGCATACCAGCATTTATTTTTCTCATGAAAGCCGGCACATCCCTGACAATTCGGCAACTAATTGAGCCATTAAAAATGGAGGGTTTTGAGTACCGCCGTCTAGTGCTCTTATTGATCGGTTTGCAATTATTGTCGGTTTGTATTGCATTGACTTACCTGTATTATGCAATTAGTTTTTCTGGTTTCAGTTTTTCGGATTTATTGGACCAACCTGGAAGTCTAGCTACTGTCCGAGGTATCTTGGCTAATGAAGATTATAACGTTCCGTTAATTTTGAAGTTAACTTCTCAGGTGAAGTACGTTAACTACTTTGCGCCGATAATCATAACTACTATTTCAGTTTATAGCCTATTATCAAGAAAATATATTGGTGTTTCAATCGCGTTGGCAATTCTCTATTCTATCTGCTTTCTCGAACGGAGTGGGATTATAAGAACGATCCTGGTCTTTGGCGTTTTTTATAGTTTGTATTTTGTCAACAATCGGAAAAAGCTTTTGCAATTAATCGCGAGTGGAATGATATTAGTGGTTATTGCGACTGTAACGGTTCCATATTTGAGAGGTCAAGCAGATGAGGGGGGTGGTAATCTCTATGATTATGTTGTCGGAGGGCTGGGTGGTTTAGATGCATTTATTTCCGGATACAATGGGGAGATATCCATCTTGGAGACCCAGCAAATTTACATAACCGAAGCAGGATTCCAGTTTGGCGATGCACCCGTCGGATTTGAGACAATGACGGAGCTATACCGAATATGTAACGCCCTATTCCAATGCGGCTTTGAAATTCCTAACAATAAAGAATATATTTATTCTCCTATAATGACGAATATTTATACTGCGATCCGTGCGTTTTACCAAGACTATGGGGCCTTTGGAGCTCCATTGATCATCGCCGTAATCGGTATATTTGTCAGTTGGAGATACCTTTTGAATATACAGAGAGGAGGTATTTGGACCGCCTATTTCAATTCGTATCTCGCTTACCTGGCCACGTTCTCAGTACTGACATATAACTTTTCACTAAGAGAAATTATATTGGTCTGGATGATAATGACTATCTTGTCTTTTATTTTCCGTTCTCGGCCGTTATTTTTTGGGTATGAACCCAGGAATATGTAACCGTGGTATCCGATGAAGTTAAAAATTATCTCTTATCTCAAACGTTTCCTGGTTGGGTAAGTAAAAATGCTTAATGTTGGAGTTATATGTGCGGTCTAGTTGGTGGTTTTACTTGGGGTGACTCCCCCCGGTTTGCAAGCGCAAACATGCATCGCGCTCTTGATACGATTGAATCGAGGGGGCCGGACGGCAGAGGTGTATGGCAAGATGAACACGTGCTTTTCGGTCATCTCAGATTGGCGGTCATCGACTTGAGCGATAAGGCGGCGCAACCGATGAGCTCGGGTGACGGTCGCTTTATTATTGTGTTCAACGGTGAGATCTACAACTTTGCGGAGGTCAAAGCGGAGATTGGGGCGGGCTATGCTTGGCGGAGCGAGTCCGATACCGAGGTTATTCTCGCAGCCTATCGCCAATGGGGACCGGATTGCCTGCAGAAATTTCATGGAATGTTTGCGATTGCGATCTGGGACCGTTTCGAAAAATCCCTGTTTATCGCGCGTGACCGCGTAGGTGTCAAGCCGCTCTATTATCATGCAGCTGACGGAGTATTCGCATTCGCGTCGCGACCACGAGCTCTGTACGAACTTATCCCCGGTCTGTCGCGTGAATTTGACCGCCAGGCATTACGTTATTATTTGGAGTCTGGCTATATACCGGCACCATATTCCTGTCATCAGGCGATAAGAAAATTGGAGCCAGGGCATTACATGCTGATAAATGCGTCCGGTATCGAGAAACATTGTTACTGGTCGCTTAATTCGATCACCACAGATAATACGCTTGTGCAAAAGAGTGAAGCTGAACTAATCGATGAACTCGATGTAATCATCGACAAATCAATTCAATTGCGCATGGTCAGTAATGTTCCGCTAGGCGCTTTTCTATCAGGAGGGATTGACAGCTCATTGGTCGCGGCGTACATGAAGAAACATGCTACCGGGCCGGTAAAGACTTTCACCATTGGTTTCGAGGATGGCGAATTTGATGAAAGCAGACATGCTCAAGCGGTTGCCAACCATCTGGGCACAGAACATATTTGCGAGCAATTGTCTCCAAATGACTTATTGGCGCTAATGCCAAAATATCTGGCCGAATATGATGAGCCATTTTTTGATTATTCGGCATTTCCGGTCATGGCGGTTTCCCGTTTAGCGCGCAAACACGTCACGGTCAGCCTTTCTGGCGACGGTGGTGATGAGGCATTCGGTGGGTATCACTACTATCGAATTGCCCAAGCGCTTAGCATGTTGCAGCGTTGGCCCAAGGCATTGCGCAAAGGGATATCTAAGCTCGCGGGCAGCCTGCCCGGTCATAAGTTCAGTCTGTTGGGCAGTGCGCTCAGTGCAAATAGCAATACTGAGACGTTTGCCTTCATGCGGAGCGTTATCAAGGACTTCACGTTTGTCATGACGTCTGAATTACGTGCAGAGACAAAATCATTGGCCTCATTATTCGAAGAGCAGAGGGCTGCAATGCCGAAAAACCTGACTGCGGCGGAGGCGGCAATGCGCTTGGATATAGCCTATACCTTGCCTGACGATTATCTACAGAAAGTCGATATCGGCAGCATGGCATTTTCACTTGAGGCACGTGAACCACTGCTCGATCATACAATTTTGGAATGGGCTGCGAAATTACCTATTAAATGGAAGATTCGTGGAGGCGTCAATAAATATTTGCTTCGTCAGCTAGCTTATCGTTACGTTCCGAAAGAGATTCTCGATCGCCCAAAAATGGGCTTTGGTGTGCCAATGGCGCGCTGGCTTCGTGGTGAATTGCGAATTTGGGCCGAAGATTTACTAGCCGATGAATCGTCTATGGCTATATTAGGTCTGGATCGAGTTGCGGTCCTCGACCTTTGGCAAAAACATCAGTCCGGCGAGCGTCAGGCACATAGTTGTCTTTGGGCAATTTTAGTGTTATTGCAGTTTTATCGTAATTTCGCGTCTAATAATGAAAATTGTCATTAACGCATTGTCCGCTCGGCTTGGCGGCGGGCAGACCTACTTGAAGAATCTGCTGACCCATCTGCCTGAGCAGCCTGAGCTTGAGATACTGGTCTACGCGCCGCCCTCGCTACGGTTGCCTGACGATAGGCGCATCCACCGCGCTACTACCAACTGGCCGACAGAAAACCCGGTGCTACGAAGCTTGTGGGAGCGGTTTGGGCTGCCACGTATTCTCTTCAGGGAAAAGGTTGATGTGTTGTTTTGCCCCGGGGGAGT
The DNA here is from genome assembly GCA_002381615.1 of Polaromonas sp. UBA4122. Lineage (GTDB taxonomy): Bacteria > Pseudomonadota > Gammaproteobacteria > Burkholderiales > Burkholderiaceae_C > Polaromonas. The sequence continues at coordinate 16,372 of DFWY01000010.1, forward strand.
AGTTCTGTCGCGTGTACCCAACGGCTGCAAGGTGGTGACGATGTTTCGTAATATGATCCCATTCGACCCCGAGGCGCTTGCACGCATCCCGATTGGTCTGCAGAAGGTTCGCAACTTTATTCTCAAGCGGGTCATGCTGCGCAGTATGGCGAACGCGGATCTGACCATCTTTATCTCAGACCATGCGCGGCGTGTCATCCAAGCGCTCACGCGGGTGCCCAATCCGGTCACGATCCCGCACGGCATCAGCGCCGCATTCCGCACGCATGCACAGACACTGCAACGGCCCGGTTGGCTGCCAACGGGTGACTATTTGCTGTACGTATCCCGCTTCGATATATACAAGCACCAGTTGGAGGTGGCATCGGCCTTTGCTGCCCTGCCATCAGATCTAGCCAGGCGTTACAAACTGCTTCTTATCGGTGAGCTGGATGACGCGTTGGTGCGTCGGGTCACTGAGCTGGCCCGAACAAAAGGACTTGAGAGTCAAATAGTGGTTGTTGGGCCTATCGCCTACGCTGATCTGCCTGCTGCGTACCACCATGCCACGGTGAATCTGTTTGCATCTTCGTGCGAGAACTGCCCCAACATATTACTTGAAGCATTAGGTGCCGGTCGACCCGTTCTGTCGTCAGATGTGATGCCGATGCCCGAGTTTGGAGTTGATGCCGTGGATTATTTCACCCCCACCGACCCGACCAGTATCTGCGACGCGTTGGCTCGGGTCCTTCAAAACGAGACTCGCAGAATCGAACTCGCTGCGGCAGCAGCCCGGCGCAGCGCTGACTTCGACTGGGCCAACACATCGCGGACGACTTGGCGGCACATCACCGGATTAGTCACGAAATGAAGGTTCTAGTCTTGAGTCAGTATTTCTGGCCAGAAACGTTTCGCATTACAGAGGTTGCTCAGTCACTGCGCGACCTTGGCCACGAAGTAACAATTCTGACTGGCCAGCCGAACTACCCGCGGGGCGAGGTATTTGATGGCTACCGCGCTGCTGGTTTCGGGGCGCAGCAACATGAAGGGGGTTACAGCATTTATCGTGTCCCGCTAGTGCCGCGGGGGCGGGGAGGCGCAATTGGCTTAGTGGCCAACTATCTTTCGTTTGTGCTAAGTGCATGTGTGCTGGGGCCGTGGTTGCTGCGTAAACAGCGTTTCGACGTAGTTTTTGTATATGCCCCTTCGCCGATTACTCAGGCCATACCTGCAGTGTGGCTTGCCTTCATGAAGCGTGCGAAGTTGGTAACCTGGGTGCAAGACCTTTGGCCGCAAAGCCTGGAGGCAACCGGTTTTGTGCGTAACCGGCGCTTGCTGGCTATGGTGGCTGTGCTGGTGCGCTGGATTTACCGGCGTTGTGATTTGCTGCTGGTGCAGTCGCAGGCTTTCATTCCCCCGGTGAAGGCTATGGCCGGCACAACCCCGGTGCAATACCACCCTAACCCTGGCGAGCTGGCATTCAGCCAAGCACAGCCACTGGGACCACCAGCTTTGGTGCTGGAACCTGGTTTCAACGTGGTGTTCGCCGGAAACTTAGGCACGGTGCAGGCATTGGGCACCGTACTGGATGCGGCTGAGCTGTTGAAGCCGCACGCTGATGTGCGCGTGGTGCTTGTGGGCAGCGGCAGCCGGAGTGAATGGTTGCAGCAAGAGGTGGCTCGCCGCCAGTTGGGTAATGTGCAACTGCCGGGGCGGTTTGCGCCCGAGGCCATGCCGGGCATTTTGGCGCAGGCTTCAGCCCTGCTGGTGAGTTTGGCACGTAGCCCCATCATGAGCCAGACGGTGCCCAGCAAAGTGCAAGCCTACCTGGCCGCAGGTAAACCGATCATTGTATCGCTGGATGGCGAGGGCGCCCGGGTGCTTGAAGAATCAGGCGCTGGCGTGTCTTGCCCCGCCGAAGACGCTGCTGCGCTGGCCGAGGCAGTGCTGCGGCTTAGAGCTATTCCGTCTGATGCGCTACAACGCATGGGCGAGGCAGGTCATATTTATTACAGGCAGCATTTCGACCCGGCCATGCTCGCTACAAAGCTGGTGCAATACTTTTCACAGGTCTTGGCAGGGCGCAAGCCATAGAAAGAAATAATGAAAAACAGGAACCTGATTCAATGACTACAAACCAAAAAACCAGAGTACTGGTGCTGGGCGTATCCGGCATGCTGGGCAACGCAGTGTTGCGCATTTTCGCGCAGAGCGAAGGCTATTCGGTGGTGGGCTCGGCCCGCTCGGCGGGTGTGCTGCGCCTGCTGCCGCCCGAGCTGCGCGAGCATGTGATCTGTGGGGTGGATGTAGAAAACGCAGACAGCCTCATGCGGCTATTCACGCTGGCCCGCCCCGACGTGGTGATTAACTGTGTTGGCCTGGTCAAGCAACTTGCTGAAGCCGACGACCCCTTGGCCGCCATTCCCATCAATGCGCTGCTGCCTCACAGGCTGGCCCGGCTTTGTGATGTGGCGGGTGCCCGCCTGATTCACATGAGCACTGACTGCGTGTTTGCCGGTACCCGGGGCATGTACCGTGAGCAAGACGTGTCGGATGCGCAAGATTTGTATGGCCGGAGCAAATACCTGGGTGAGGTGGACTATCCGCATGCAGTCACGCTGCGCACCTCGATCATTGGCCATGAACTTAGTAGTGCGCACGGCTTGGTTGGCTGGTTTCTGGCGCAACATGGGCCTGTAAAAGGCTTCAAACGCGCCATATTTTCAGGTCTGCCAACGGTAGAGCTGGCCCGTGTCATGCGCGACTTCGTGATCCCAAACGCCGATTTGCGGGGGCTCTATCATGTGTCTGCCGAGCCGATCAACAAGTTTGAGTTGCTGAAGCTGGTGGCACAGGCCTACGGCAAGTCCATAGACATCACGCCGGATGACAAGCTGGTGATTGACCGGTCGCTGGACTCCAGCCGCTTCCGCGAGATGACGGGTTACCAGCCGGCTGCCTGGCCAGAGTTGGTGCGCCGCATGCACGAATTTACTTGAATCAACATACAGAGAGGATGTCAGAGATGTTTAAAGACAAGGTACTGCTTATTACCGGCGGAACGGGCTCATTTGGCAACGCCGTGCTCAACCGTTTCTTGCATTCAGATTTTGCAGAAATTCGCATTTTCAGCCGCGACGAAAAAAAGCAGGAAGACATGCGTATCGCTCTGAAGAGCGACAAGCTCAAATTTTATATTGGTGATGTACGGGAGTACGACAGCGTGCATGATGCGCTGCGCGGTGTGGACTACGTGTTTCACGCGGCTGCGCTCAAGCAGGTGCCGTCGTGCGAGTTTTACCCAATGGAAGCAGTGCGTACCAATGTGCTCGGGGCTGAAAACGTGATGCGGGCGGCCATTGCCAACGAGGTGAAGCGCTGCGTGGTGCTCAGCACCGATAAGGCGGTGTATCCTATCAACGCCATGGGCATCTCCAAGGCCATGATGGAGAAGCTGATGGTGGCCAAGTCACGTTTGTGCGACCTGGGTAAAACGGTGCTGTCGGCAACGCGTTACGGCAATGTGATGGCCTCGCGCGGATCGGTGATTCCGCTATTTCTACAACAATTGCAGCAGGGCAAGCCACTCACCATTACCGACCCGAACATGACGCGGTTTTTGATGTCGCTTGAGGAGTCAGTGGACCTGGTTCTGTACGCGTTTGAACACGCACAGCCTGGTGATATCTTTGTACAGAAGGCCCCTGCATCCACAGTGGGTGACTTGGCGCAGGCTATGAAGGCGCTCCTGGGTAGCGCCAGCGACGTGAAAATCATCGGTACGCGGCATGGCGAAAAGTTGTACGAATCGCTGGTGTCGCGCGAAGAAATGGCCCGCGCAGATGACTTGGGGGGTTACTACCGGATTCCCGCCGATTCGCGCGACCTGAACTACGACAAGTATTTTGTCGAGGGGGAAACTGAAATTTCCAAAATTGACGACTACACCTCGCACAACACCCACCGTCTGAATGTCGAGCAGGTCAAGGCGGTGTTGATGAAGCTGGACATCATTCGCGAGGTCGTCCATGCGTAAGCTCAAGGTCATGACGATTGTGGGTACCCGGCCCGAGATCATCCGTCTGTCGCGCGTCATCGAAAAACTGGATCAGCATTGCGAGCATGTACTGGTGCATACCGGACAAAACTACGATTACGAGCTCAATGAGGTGTTTTTCAGCGATCTGGGTATTCGCAAGCCCGACGCTTTTCTGGAGGCTGCAGGCGCTACTGCCGCCGAAACTATAGGCCAAGTGATCATTGCGGCCGATAGGGTGATGCAAGAGCATGCGCCCGAGGCTTTGCTGCTGCTGGGCGACACCAACAGTTGCCTGGCCGCCATTTCAGCCAAGCGCCGCAAGATACCTATCTTCCACATGGAGGCAGGTAATCGCTGTTTTGATTTTCGGGTTCCAGAGGAAATAAACCGGCGCATTGTTGATCACACTTCAGATATCAACCTCACCTACAGCGATATTGCGCGGGAGTATCTGCTGCGTGAGGGGCTGCCACCCGATCAGATCATCAAGACGGGGAGCCCGATGCGCGAGGTGATTGAGTATTACCGTGCGGGAGCGGAGGCGTCTACCGTCCTGTCCCGCCTCGACTTGAGAGAGCACCAGTATTTTCTGGTCAGTTCTCACCGTGAAGAAAATGTGGACGCACCGGAAAACCTGCAGCGTTTGTTTAATGTGTTGAATGCCCTGGCGGAGCAGTTTGCCCTGCCAGTGATTGTTTCTACCCACCCACGCACCCGAAAGCGAATGGACGCCATGGGGCTCAGTGCCAACGCCTTGGTACAGTTCCACAAGCCTTTTGGTTTTCTTGATTACGTCCGGCTCCAAACGGGAGCTCGCGCGGTACTGTCAGACAGCGGCACGATCACGGAAGAATCTTCAATTCTTAACTTTCCGGCCCTGAATCTGCGCGAAGTGCAAGAGCGACCCGAAGGATTCGAAGAGGCTGCGGTCATGTTTGTGGGCATGGATGTTGACCGCGTGCTGCAGGGGCTGGACGTATTGGCGACCCAGCCACGCGGGGAACACCGCGCCTTGCGCATGGTGAATGACTATGCGCCAGACAACGTGTCAGACAAGATCGTGCGAATTATTCTGAGTTACACAGATTTTGTGAACAGAAAAGTCTGGCGCAAGGTGTAAATCCAGTCGGGGATATTTGGACATGATTCTCGTGACGGGGGCAACAGGCTTTGTCGGCGAAGCAGTGGTGCAGCGCTTGCTGGCTGAAGATCAGTCGCGGCGCGTGGTAGTTGCTGTGCGCCGGGATGGTCAGCAATGGCCAGCGCGCGCGCTGCCCCGAGTGACGGGTGACTTGGAACCCTCTACCGACTGGTCCGTTGCGCTTGGGGGCGTTTCTGCTGTTGTGCACTGTGCCGCGCGCGTGCATGTGATGGCTGATACGGCTGCAGACCCGCTGGATGAGTTTCGCCGCGTTAATGTGCAGGGCACCTTGAACCTGGCACGGCAGGCAGCCGCAGCCGGCGTGCGGCGTTTTGTGTTTGTCAGTTCCATCAAGGTCAATGGTGAGGCAACGCAGCCAGGATCTCCGTTCACGGCAGACGATGCGCCTGCGCCACTGGATGCCTATGGTGTGTCCAAGATGGAGGCCGAACAGGGCTTGCGCGAGATCGCCTTGCAAACAGGAATGGAAGTAGTCATCATCCGGCCGCCCTTGGTCTATGGCCCCGGAGTGAAGGCTAACTTTTCAGCCATGATGCGCTGGCTCAAACGCGGTGTGCCCTTGCCGCTGGGCGCCATTCATAACCAGCGAAGTCTGGTGGCGCTGGATAACCTGGTTGATTTGATCGTGACTTGCCTTACCCATCCCGCTGCAGCCAACCAGACCTTTCTGGTGTCCGATGGCGAAGATGTTTCCACCACGGAGCTATTGCGCCGCATGGGCCGGGCCATGGGCCGCCCGGCGCGTTTGATTCCTGTGCCGGCCAGCTGGCTGAAATTGGCGGCAGCCATGGTGGGCAAGCGGGATGTGGCCCAGCGCTTATGTGGGTCTTTGCAGGTGGATATTGAAAAAACCCGCCGGTTGTTGGGCTGGACTCCGCCGATTTCGATGGATGAGGGTTTGCGGCGGGCTGTAGCGGGCCTATGAGAATGGCTTTAATACGCGCTGTTTGGGGAGCCACCAGGGGCACGCAGCAGTGCATTTGCAAGATTCAGTTGTCAAGCTTTTTTAGGTCCCGGTAGAAATTTTCATGGGACCCGAAAGTGAGTAGTTTCAGGTAATCATCATCGAGAACGCGGTAGGCCAAAAGGCATAGCTGATTTGACAGCCAAAACTTGTAGATGCGTACCCTGAACAAATCACCGACCTTGGACTCCCCGATTTCCGGGTCTGTGCTGATAGCGAGCACGGCGCTATCCAGCTCGGCTTTCTGCGGCTTATGAAGTTTTTTCGTAGCCCTCACAAACGAGGCTGTGACGAGCAGCTTCATCAGCCGAACTGGTACTCGCCCATCACCTCTTCCTGATCAGCGATCAGGATCTCGCGAATCATGGCAAAAGGCAGATCTGGATTTTCTTCAGCGATTTTCCCGATTTGTGACCAATACTCGATCTGCTTTGGGATGGAGCGATGCTGCACGCCGCCGTAGCGGCGTGCTTGGTTAACCAGTGTTTCAGAAAGTTTGACGTTGATAGCCATGGCAGTCTTCAGATAAATATTGGATCATTCTAGTCCTAAAGGTTCCAAAAGGGGCCTTTTTGGTTAATTGGCGGGTCATATTCCAATTAATTTAAAGCTTTTGTGCCTATGGCCCTTGCTAGTAAAGCGTGAGTAGCTATTAAATTAATAGTAATTTCGCCCCATGGATTACCACGACCTGCGGTCTCACGATGACGGGAATGGGTTCGTAATGACGGCACTTTCGTCATTGCGAGGAGCGCAGCGACGCGGCAATCCACGGATTCATGGACTCTTTACAGCTTTGTCTATCGTGTGGTTAAATGTACGATTTGCAGTACTATTGCAAGGGGATCACGATGTCTCACATTAGCGCCAATGATTTGAAAACCAAAGGGGTGGCGGCCATAGAAGCCATGCTGTCCGAGCATTCCGAGGCGATTGTTTCGGTGCGGGGGAAGGATCGTTTCGTGGTGATGGATATTGCGCACTATCACCATCTGCGCGAATGCGAGCTGGATGCTGCGTTGGCACAAACCCGCGCTGATTTGGCGGCGGGGCGCTTTGTGCAGGAGTCTCCCGAGGCGCATTTGGCACGGCTTGATAAGCTGGCATGAGTTATAAGTTGGTTTTCACGGATGCCTACAACCGCCGCGCCGTGCGCTGGCTGAAACGGCATCCTTATTTGCGCCAGCAATACCTGAAAACCCTGCAACTACTGGAAGTAAACCCGTTTCATCCATCACTGCGCTTGCATGCGTTGAGTGGCAGACTGAAAGGGTTGCAGTCGATTTCGATCAACCTTAGCTACCGCATTACGCTGGAGCTGTTGATTCGCGATGAGCAGATCATTCCAATTAATGTCGGCGACCACGATGCGGTGTATTGAGCCATGGATTCGCAAACGGGCATGGATCGCCACGGCCTGCGGCGTCTCGATGACGAGGGAGCCTGCAACCTCGCTCAGGTTGGCATTGACACTGCTCGCGGGGTTTGATGCAAAATCGCCAACCGACATGATGACTGGAGCAAACATGAACAGGATTACCCTGGAGCCTGGGAAGCGGGGTGGCAGGCCATGCATACGTGGCCTGCGGATCACTGTGTATGACGTGCTGTCCATGTTGTCCAGCGGCACGCCGCAGCAGGAAATTCTGGAAGACTTTCCTGAGCTGGAACCAGAGGACATTTTGGCGGTGCTGGCCTTCGCGGCGGATCGTGAGCACAAGGTCTATTCGCTGGCTGTGCAATGAAGTTGTTGCTGGACGAAAACCTGTCCCGCCGGCTGATCCCGTTTCTCCAGCATGACTATCCCGGCAGTTCTCAGTGCTTCCCCAAGCGCCGGGGAAAACGCCTGACTTGCTCCTTGTCTGGCTTGCAAAAAGTCCTGGGGTCTCCATACCAGCCCTGGCGCAGGAACTTGGCAAGTCGGAAAGTGCCATCGATCGCACCATTCGGAAGCTTCGTGCCGATGGCAAGCTGGCTCGTATATCGGCCCTGCCAAGGGCGGTCACTGTAAAGTGCTTGAGGAATGAATGGGTTTTACGTGAAAAGATGGTTTGATCTGCTGCTGGCCTTGGCGGTGGCTGTAGTTTTGGCCGTGCCGGTGTTGTTGGTGGCGGTGCTGGTGCGGCTGACTTCTTCCGGGCCGGCTTTGTACTGGTCAGAGCGGGTTGGGCGCCAAAATAAAATTTTCAAAATGCCCAAGTTCCGTAGCATGCGGGTGGGTACGCCCGCTGTGGCCACGCATTTGCTGGCCGACCCCAAGGCGCACCTCACGCCGATTGGCAGCTTTTTGCGCAAGAGCAGTCTGGACGAGCTGCCTCAGCTGTGGAGCATTCTGGTGGGCGACATGAGTTTTGTGGGCCCCCGGCCTGCGCTTTTCAACCAGTATGATCTGATTGAACTGCGCACACAGCTTGGCGTGCATGAATTGGTGCCGGGGCTGACGGGCTGGGCGCAAATAAACGGGCGCGACGAGTTGCCCATACCCGACAAGGTGAAGCTGGATGTGGAGTACCAGCAGCGGCAGTCGCTGTGGTTTGACATTCGTATTCTCTGGCTCACTTTTGTAAAAGTGTTGCGTCGGGAGGGTGTTTCCCATTGACGCCGCTCGGTAGTAGAGAGGGTGCCGGCTTCCGGTGCAGCCATGGCGGGTTAGCGAGTAATAACAAGTAGAAGTAATACCGAGTAAATGATGAGGAAAGAAAACGCATGCTCATAAACCGGGCACTCTCGATCGCACATACACACGCACATTTAGATGCAGGTGAACATGCGTAGTCAAGTTCTCAACTGGCCGCGCGTGACCAAATTTCTGTTGGTCATGGCGCTTGATATTGTGATGGCCGTAACCGCCATGTGGATGGCGTTTTCCCTGCGGCTGGATATGCTGCACTGGCCTTCTGGCATGCAATGGGTGCCTTACGGGCTGGCGCCTGTGCTGGCCATCCCGGTGTTCATCAGATTCGGGCTCTACCGCGCCATCTTCCGGTACACCGGGCTGGCTGCTTTGGTGGCAACGGCGCAAGCAGTGGCGGTGTATGGGGTTTTGCTCTGCGTCCTGCTGCTATGGCACAAGTGGCCCGGCGTACCGCGCACCATCGGCTTGTTGCAGCCTCTTATTTTTCTGGTGCTGGTGGGCACCAGCCGCGCGCTGGCGCGTTTCTGGCTTTCTGACGCCGGCAGGTTGGCCCGGCAGGTGGAAGGGCGCTTGCTGATTTATGGCGCAGGTAGCGCAGGCGTGCAGACCGCCACGGCCATTGGCATTACCGGCCAGTACAAGCTGGTGGGTTTTATTGATGACGATGCGTCAAAAATCCGGCGCAGCATCAATGGTGCGCCGGTATTTGGCCCCGCCGAGATTCCGCAAATCGTGGCCAAGCATGAGGTCACTGACATATTGCTGGCCTTGCCCAGTGCCTCCAGGGAGCGCCGCAACAGCATTATTGAAAGTCTGCGCGGTCTGCCTGTGCATATCCGTACCTTGCCCGCCTGGGCCGACTTGGCCAGCGGCCGGGTCACGGTGCGTGATTTTCGCGATCTGGATGTGGAGGATTTGCTGGGCCGAATGCCCGTTCCGCCTGATGCTGATTTGCTGGCGCGTGACCTGATGGGTCGGGTGGTGCTGGTCACCGGGGCGGGAGGCAGCATCGGCAGCGAGTTGTGCCGCCAGATCGTGTTGCAGCAGCCTCGTCAGTTGTTGCTGGTTGAGCACAGTGAGTTTGCCCTTTACGCCATTCACCAGGAGCTTCAGACCCTGTGCGCTGCAGGGGAACTAAAAACCGAGTTGGTGCCGCTGCTGGGAAGCGTGCGTAACTATCCGCGCATGTCGGCCTTGTGCAAGCTATACAGCCCGGCCATTGTTTACCACGCGGCGGCTTACAAGCATGTGCCCATGGTAGAAGGCAATGCCGGTGAAGGCATTGCAAACAATGTGTATGGCACGCTTAATATTGCGCGGGCGGCGCTGGAGAACTCGGTGGCGCGCTTTGTTCTGATTTCCACCGACAAGGCGGTGCGGCCCACCAACATCATGGGCGCAAGCAAACGCATGGCCGAGCTGGTGCTGCAGGCGCTTGCGGGCGACCGTGCACCAGCCTTTATTGACGGGTTCACAGCGCCTGGTGGGCCTCAAGCCAACAGCACCTGCTTCACCATGGTCCGCTTCGGCAATGTGCTTGACTCCAGCGGCAGCGTGGTGCCACTGTTTCGCAGGCAGTTGGCCGAAGGTGGTCCGTTGACGGTGACCCACGCCGAAGTCACGCGTTATTTCATGACCATTCCCGAGGCGGCTCAACTGGTGTTGCAGGCCGGCGCCATGGCAGTGGGTGGGGACGTGTTTGTGCTCGACATGGGCGACCCGGTAAAGATACTGGATTTGGCCCGGCGCATGGTTGAACTGTCGGGCCTGACCGTACTCGAAGAGGGTGCGTCCATCGGCGATATCGCGATCCAGATCACCGGGTTGCGGCCGGGTGAAAAGCTCTATGAAGAGCTGCTGATTGGCGACAACCCCGAACCCACAGCGCACCCACGCATCATGAAAGCCCACGAGCCTTTCTTGCCCTGGGCTCAGCTGGCCCCCGAATTGCAGGCGCTTAGCGTGGCCGCGCAAGTCAACGATGTGCCAGCCATCAAGGCCATGCTCAAGCGCCACGTGCAGGGGTATCAGCCGAGTTGACGTTTCGAAGACCGCCTGGTTCGATACGCGCTGCGCGCCACTTGGGCCGACGGTTTCCCTCGACCGTTCACCCTGAGTAGGCCGATAGGCCGTATCGAAGGGGCGTTAGTCCGCGGTCAGCTTCCAATGCGCATGGGGCTCGCTAACCCGGAGGGAGTGGGAACTGCGCGGGGTCTGAGCATGACTCATGTTGTCGCTGGGCGAGTTGGTGTGTGCTGGCGTGCATGCGGCACAATTCACGGTTATTCATTCTTCATGTGCAAGGCGAGCCGCAATGACCAACCCTTCTTCCTCCCCCACCGATCCTGACCTCTCCCATGTCGGCCCGCGCGACAAGGCCGAAATTCTGGCGCAGGCGCTGCCCTACATTCGCAAGTTCCATGGCAAGACGCTGGTGATCAAGTACGGTGGCAACGCCATGACGGATCCGGCTTTGCAGGCCGATTTCGCCGAAGATGTGGTGCTGCTCAAGCTGGTGGGCATGAACCCCGTGGTGGTGCATGGCGGCGGCCCGCAGATTGAGGCGGCGCTGAACCGGCTGGGCAAGAAGGGGCAATTCATTCAGGGAATGCGCGTGACCGATGAAGAAACCATGGAAGTGGTGGAATGGGTGCTGGCGGGCCAGGTGCAGCAGGATATCGTGGGCCTGATCAACCAGGCCGGTGGCAAGGCGGTGGGCCTCACAGGACGTGACGGCGGCATGATCCGGGCGAAAAAGCTCAAAATGCTGGATAAAAACGATCCTTCCAAAGAGCACGACATCGGCTTTGTGGGCGATATCGTCAGCATAGACCCAGGCGTAGTCAAGGCGCTGCAAGACGATGCGTTTATTCCCGTCATCAGCCCGATTGGCTTTGGCGAAGAAAACGAAAGCTACAACATCAATGCTGACGTGGTGGCGGGCAAGCTGGCCATCGTGCTCAAGGCCGAAAAGCTGGTGCTGCTGACCAATACCCCCGGCGTGCTGAACAAGGCCGGCGAGCTGCTGATCGACCTGACGGCGCGCGAGATTGATGAGCTGTTTGCCGATGGCACGATTTCAGGCGGCATGCTGCCCAAAATCGAAGGTGCGCTGGATGCGGCCAAAAGCGGTGTCAACGCGGTCCACATCATCGACGGCCGGGTGCCCCATGCCATGCTGCTGGAGATTTTGACCGACCAGGCCTACGGGACCATGATCCGCTCGCATTAAGCTGGAGCAAGGCAGTCCGGGGTGTCAGCGACTGTTTGAGACCGCCCCTTGTTTTTTGGGTGTAGGTAGCTATTAAAAATATAGCAGTTGGTTTGGGCTTGGCCATCGCCGATGAAATTGCTCGTGTGCACCATTCGCAGCTAAAGTTGGACTATGCCAGCCCAAGAACAGGAACCTGCGGCCTGCGCGGTTTTCGGGTACGTCTCAGCTTATAGTTCAGTGGTGTGCAGCAAGTCATCCGGATCAGGATCACGACTTCTGCCACACGCTATGGGTGACAACCCGCACAACGCGCCTCCGGATTTGTCATTCGGCTGTGCGAGAATGATTTGCAACAAATCCAGGTTTTTTGAAACATTTTCATTCCTTGTCTATCGCCCTTATGTCCGAATTCGCGTCTGAACCCGAACTGAGTCCGCAGGCAGCGTCAGCTTCTGCCGAGCCCGTAGCGCGCAAGCGCCCCAAGCCGGGTGAGCGCCGGGTCCAGATTTTGCAGGCGCTGGCGGCCATGCTGGAGCAGCCGGGCGCAGAACGCATCACGACCTCGGCACTGGCGGCCAAACTTGACGTGAGCGAAGCGGCTCTTTATCGCCATTTCGCCAGCAAGGCGCAGATGTTCGAAGGGCTGATCGAGTTCATCGAGCAAAGCGTGTTCACGCTGGTCAACCAGATTGCCGAGCGTGAGACCGACCCCGCAGCGCGCACCCGCAAGCTGGTGGTCATGGTGCTGCAATTCGGCGAAAAGAACCCGGGCATGACGCGCGTGATGGTGGGCGATGCGCTGGTGTTTGAAAACGACCGGCTGCAAGAGCGCATGAACCAGTTCTTCGACAAGCTGGAGTCCAGCCTGAAACAAAGCCTGCGTGACGCTGCTGCCGCCGGGGCCGCCACTCCCACGGTGGACGCGCAGGTTCGCGCTTCAGTGATTGTGGCGTTCATGGTGGGCCGTTTGCAGCGCTTTGCCCGCTCGGGTTTCAAGCGCTTGCCGTCCGAGCACCTGGAAGCCAGCCTGGCCACCATTTTGGCTTGAGTCTGCCCTGATCCTGCCTGGGTCAAGGCGGTGGATGCTATAAAATTTGTAGTTGCCTGTGCCCGTCATTATTGGGTTACAGACATTTTTATTTGCATATTGAAAGTAAAAAAGGAAGCACCATGAAACTTGTTCGCTACGGCAACCCCGGAAAAGAAAAACCAGGCCTGATTGACGCTAACGGCAAGCTGCGTGATTTGAGCGCTGTCATCACCGACATCGGCCCCGACCAGCTCAGCGATACGGCGCTGGCCAAGCTGCGCAAACTCAAAGCCGACAAATTGCCGCTGGTCAGAGGCTCACCACGCCTGGGCAGCCCAATCACCGGCACCCGCAAGTTCATCGCCATCGGCCTGAACTATGCCGACCATGCGGCCGAGTCTGGCCTGCCCATTCCTGCCGAACCCGTCGTGTTCATGAAGGCCACGAGTTGTATCCAGGGCCCCAACGATCCGGTCATGCTGCCCAAAGGTTCCGTCAAGACCGACTGGGAGATCGAGCTCGGCGTGGTGATCGGTACGCGGGCCCGTTATGTCTCGCAAAAAGAGGCGCTCAACCATGTGGCCGGTTACTGCACCATCAACGACGTCAGTGAACGCGAGTTCCAGATCGAGCGTGGCGGCACTTGGGACAAGGGCAAGGGTTGCGATACCTTCGGCCCGCTCGGCCCCTGGCTGGTCACGCGCGACGACGTACCCAATCCGCAGAAACTCGGCATGTGGCTTGAAGTTAATGGCAAGCGCGTGCAAAACGGTTCTACCCGCACCATGATCTTCAGTGTGGCCAAGCTCATCAGCTATGTCAGCCAGTTCATGACGCTGGAGCCTGGCGATGTCATCACCACCGGCACGCCCCCAGGCGTGGGCATGGGCATGAAGCCGCCGGTGTACCTGAAAAAAGGCGACCAGATTGCACTCGGCATTGACGGCCTGGGTGAGCAACGGCAGGTGGTTGTGCCCTTCAAGCTCTGAGTCCCTGCGCCAGCCTCGGACTGGCGCCGCCACGGCGTCAGTCCAGCGTTACACCAGAGTCCCTGACCAGCTGGCCAAGGCGCACGGACTCCTTGTGCACCAGGTCGCCGAATTGCGCGGGCGTGCCGCCCACGACGGGCGTGCCCAGCGCTTCCCATTTCTTGCGGAACTCGGGTTCGCGAAAAATGAGATTGAGCGTTGTGTTGAGCTTGTCGATGATCGCAGCCGGCGTGCCTGCACGTACGGCGATGCCGTGCCAGCCCGTGAACTCGTAGCCGGGAATGCCGGCCTCAAGCATGGTCGGTACATCGGGCAGTAACGGGCTGCGTTTGGCCGACGTCACTGCGAGCGGCACCAGCTTGCCCGCCTGGATGTAGGGCAGCGAACTGCCCAGGATGTCGAACATCACGTTGACCTGGCCACCCAGCATGTCGTTGAGCGCAGGACCCGCGCCGCGGTAGGGAATGTGCGTCATTTTCACGTTCATCTGGCTGTTGAACAGCTCGCCCGCCAGATGCTGTGGCGTGCCGTTGCCCGCCGATGCAAAGCTCAGCGCTGACTTCGGCGCTTTGGCTGCGTCCACCAGTTCCCTGACGCTCTTGATGCCCAGCTTGGGACTCACCTCCAGCACCAGCGGGAACGACGAAATCTGGATCACCGGCGCCAAATCGGTGAGTGGATTGAAGGGCATGCTGTGGTACAGCGTGGCGTTTACCGCCATGGGCCCGCTGGCGGCCAGCAGCAGGCTGTAGCCGTCTGCGGGGGCTTGTCTGGCAACGTCGGCGCTTCCGAGGTTGCCGCCAGCGCCGCTCTTGTTTTCGATCACGATGGGCACGCCGAGTCGGGTATGCAGCTCGACCTGCAGCAGCCTGGCCATCAGATCGGTGGGGCCGCCAGGCGGGTAGGGCACGACAAAGCGGATCGGTTTGCCGGGATAGGCGTCTTGCGCCAGCGCAGGCAGTGCTGTAAACGTTGCCAGTGTGGTCAGTCCGAAGCTGATGGCGGCAAGGTTTTTTGCAAAGATGGATCGTTTCATCGGGTCTCCTTTTTTGGGGTCGTCAGTTGAATTTTTCTCAGTCGGCACAAAACTGTTCGCGGATCTGCTTCGCGCTGGCCAGTGGGTGTCCGAGGCAGGCTGCCGCCCTGGCCGCTTGTGCCACCAGCGCTGCGTTGTCTGGCGCGCGCTCGCCGTTGCTCAGGGTCATGTTGTTTTCGAAACCTACCCTCATGTGACCGCCTAGCGCCGCCGCCGCCATGACACAGGCGTTTTCGGTCGCGCCGAATGCGCACACGGCCCAGGGCTCGTCGCCGTCGTGTGCGTGCAGGAACGGCACGAGGTCGCGCGGGTCAGAGGTTTGCCGGGCGCTGTAACGTCCCAGCACGAACAACAGGGACCAGCGACCGTCGGGGATGACGCCCTTCGTGCGCAGCTGCTGCCAGCGCTGCAGATCTTTCACGTCGTACAGGATGACCTGTGTCATCACCCGCTCGCGCACCAGCCACGCGAAGAAATCGGCTAGGCCGGCTTCGCCGATGGCGGGTTGGTCAATCTCGCGCAGGCCTACTGAAACGGCCTCAGGCCGCAGGCTGCGCACCATGGCGATCTGCGCTGGCGCCTCATAGACGCGTGCTGCTTCGCTGGTGACCTGAAGCACCATGTCGTCGCCCACAGCGGCCCTGACGGCGGCCAGCGCTTCGCGGTAGCCCGCCACGTCGAGGCTGTGGCGCCCTGCGCTGTCGCGGATGTGCAGGTGCAGCATCGCGGCGCCCGCGTCAAGGCACTGGCGCGCTGTGGCGGCCAGGGTGGTTGGCGTGATCGGCAAGGCCGGATGGTCTGTGGGTTGTTTGTAGGCGCCATTGGGCGCCACGGTCAGGATTAGGGGAAGGGTGTTCATGGTGCAGTGCTGTCGTCGGTGTCAATGGGGGAAAGTTCGGCGGCCAGCAGCGTCAGGCCTGCGGCAAGGTAGCGAAAGCCGAAGCCGAATCGCACGGCTGCAGCCACATCTTCAGGTGTGGCAATGCCTTCGTCGATCATCGCAAAGGCTTCGCGAGCCAGCGCGTGCTGCAGGCGTTTGGCCAGAAAGCCCGGCTTGTTCTTACACACCAGCACCGGCACGCTGCCGCGATGCGGTCTGCGCGCCGCGCCAGTCCGAGGTGTCCTTTCAGCAACATTTGGCGGAGTTTAGGAGGTGGAGATTGCACCGTCAAACTGTTTTTTTACAGATAAACCGATTCGTTATGCGGATCAACTGGTCCATTCGCGAACTCGACGAGTTTTTGGTGTTGGCACGCACTCAGCTTTCGCCGCACCGCGGCGCAAGTGAACCTGTCGCAGTCGGCGGTCTCGGGTGTCATCACGCGTCTGGAGGCGTCGCTCGGGGTGCGTCGTCCTTTGGTCGAGCCTGACATTTCACGCCCCATAGGACTGGTGACCCGGCGCTATCGCAGCTTGTTGTTACCGGCCGCAGCCGCCTTGGTGGAATGCTGCGTGAAGAAATGGCACGGCTCGCACCACCACGCGGATCAGTGGCTAAGGGTACGCGCCGCACCTCGCCGTTTAGGTGTCGAGCCAGCACAAGCACAGGCCAGTGTTCTAGGGTAAACCCGCCAACCACTTAGAAGCTCTCCTCTAGAAATAAGTACGCTGCGTCACTCGATGGCCATCAATTTGCTGCAAAATAGCACGATCGTTCGTTTATTTTGTCTCAATGCCATGTCCGTTAGTGAACTTCCTGTCAAAACCGCTCGCCCCAAGTCCATGAGTGGGGCGGTGCCGAAAAGCCAGCACAAAGGCCAGCAGACCAAGGCGGCCATTGTGGACGCGGCTTTGGGGCTGGCCACGCAGATTGGCCTGGAAGGCCTGAGCATCGGTGCGCTGGCCGAGGTCATGCGCATGAGCAAGTCTGGCGTATTTGCCCATTTTGGTTCGCGCGAAGAGCTGCAGATTTCGGTGATCCGCGAATACCACGCCCGCTTCGAGGAAGAGGTGTTCTTTCCGGCCCTGCAACAGGCGCGGGGCTTGCCGCGGTTGCGCGCCATGTTTCACAACTGGATGATCCGCACCTCGGTCGAGATCGATTCGGGTTGCCTCTACATCAGCGGTGCTGTTGAATTCGACGACCGGCCCGGGCCGGTGCGTGACGCGCTGGCGGGCTCCGTGCGGACCTGGCTGGCCGCGATGTACCGCGCGGTGGTGCAGGCCAAGGAGGCCGGCCATTTGCGTGACGACGCCGACGAGCAGCAGATGGCCTTCGAGATTCATGGCCTCATTCTGGCGCTGCATTACGAGGCCCGCTTTCTGAAAAATCCCGGTTCCCTGGACCGGGCCAACACGGGTTTTGCCAACATCCTGGCGCGTTATGGCAGCAATGCCGCGCCTGCGCTGGCAGCGCCTGTCAGCTCTTCCACCCGTTCTCCCGCCAATTCTGCTTCGCCGAAGAAAGTCTCGGCGAAAGCAAACCCTTCCAAACCGGTTTAAAGCTAAAGGACCCTCCATGCCCCACTACAACCCACCGCTGCGCGACATGCAATTCGTCATGCACGAAGTGTTCAAGGTCACCGACGAGCTCAAGGCCTTGCCAGCGCACGCCGACATCGACGTTGAAACCATCAATGCGGTTCTTGAAGAAGGCGGAAAATTTGCGGTTGAAGTCATCTTTCCGCTCAATATCAGCGGCGACGAAGAGGGTTGCACGCTCGACAAGACCACCCATGAAGTCACCCCGCCCAAAGGTTTCAAGGAAGCCTATGCGCAATATGTGGAAGGCGGCTGGGCCGCGCTGAGTTGCGACCCTGAATACGGCGGCCAGGGCTTGCCCTTCCTGGTCAACCAGTGTTTTTACGAGATGATGAACTCGGCCAACCAGGCCTGGACCATGTACCCCGGCCTCTCGCACGGTGCCTATGAGGCGCTGCATGCCCATGGCACCGAAGAGCAGAAAAAGCTCTACCTGCCCAAGCTCACCAGCGGCGAATGGACCGGCACCATGTGCCTGACCGAGTCCCACTGCGGCACCGACCTGGGGCTGCTGCGCACCAAGGCCATTCCTTGTGACGCAAGCCAAGCCGACGGCAGCTACAAACTCACCGGCAACAAGATTTTCATCAGCGCTGGCGAGCATGACATGGCTGAAAACATCGTGCACCTGGTGCTGGCGCGCCTACCCGATGCACCGCAAGGCAGCAAAGGCATCAGCCTGTTTGCCGTGCCCAAATTCAACATCAACAAGGACGGCTCGCTGGGCGCGCGCAATGGCATTTACTGTGGCGGCCTGGAGCACAAAATGGGCATCCATGGCAACGCCACCTGCCAGATCGTGCTTGAAGACGCCGTCGGCACGATGGTGGGCGCGCCCAACAAGGGCCTGGCCGCGATGTTTGTGATGATGAACGCCGCGCGCCTGGGCGTGGGCAACCAGTCGCTGGGCCTGACCGAGGTGGCTTTCCAGAACGCGCTGGCCTATGCCAAGGACCGTATCCAGATGCGTTCGCTGACGGGCGTGAAAGCCAAGGACAAGCCCGCCGACCCGATCATCGTGCATCCCGACGTGCGCAAGATGCTGCTGACCGCCAAGGCCTACGCCGAAGGCGGCCGCGCGCTGGCGATTTATTGCACGCTGCTGCTGGACAAGGAGCTTCACCACCCGGACGAAAAAGTGCGCCAGGACTCGGCCGAAATCGTGGCGCTGCTCACGCCCATCGTCAAGGCCTTCACCACCGACAACGGGCACCTTGCCACCAACGCCTGCATGCAGGTCTTCGGCGGCCACGGCTACATCAAGGAATGGGGCATGGAACAGTTTGTGCGCGACAACCGCATCAACATGATTTATGAAGGCACCAACACCATACAGTCGCTCGACCTGCTGGGCCGCAAGATTCTGGGCAACAACGGCGCCACGCTGAAAAAATTCGGCAAGCTGATTGGTGCGCTGATTGCGGAAGAAGGCGTAAACGAAAAAATGGCCGAGTTCATCAACCCGCTGGCTACCCTGGCCGACCAGATGACCAAATTCACGACTGAGCTCGGCTTCAAGGGTTTGCAGAATCCCGACGAGGTGGGCGCCGCCGCGGTGGACTACCTGCGGGTGGCCGGCCACTTGGTGTTTGGCTACTTCTGGGCGTGCATGGCGCAAGTCGCGCTGCGCGAGGTGGCTGCTGGAAATCCCGACAAGTTCTATGTCGCCAAGTTGCAGACGGCGCGCTTTTACTTCGCCAAGCTGTTCCCGGAAACCGCGATGCTCATGCGCACGGCACGTAGCGGCAGCCGGTGCTTGATGGAAACCGATCAGGCGCTGGCCTGATATTTAAAGCCTTTTAGTATGGGAGACCATATGAGACGTGCGCTGACAGCTATTATTTTAGGAGCGATTGCGCTGCCTGCTCTGGCCCAGAGTACGCCGGTGGGTTTGTGGCGCAACTCCGACGACAAAACGGGCGAGGCCAAAGCCGAGATTCGCATCGTGGAGACGGCGGGTGGGCTGAGCGGAAAAATTGAAAAACGTCTGCTCAAAACCGCCAAGCCGGATGACCTTTGCACCGAGTGCAGCGATGACCGAAAGGACAAGCCGATGCTTGGCCTCGAAATTATCCGCGGCGCAAAAAAGGCGCAAGACCGTGAGGTGTGGGAGGGCGGCAAGATTCTGGACCCGGAAAACGGCCGCAACTACACCTTGAGAATAACGCCCATTGAGGACGGAAAAAAACTTGAAGTCAGGGGCTCCTTCGGGCCTTTCGGACGGACCCAGACCTGGGTTCGCCTTCAGTAATTCAGACCTTCGAAGAAAGAAATCCATGTCGCGTTTTCAAGTAAAAAAAGTCGCCGTGCTCGGCGCTGGCGTGATGGGCGCGCAAATCGCCGCCCATCTGGTGAATTGCAGGGTGCCGGTGGTGCTGTTTGATCTGCCTGCAAAAGAGGGCCCAAAAAATGGCATCGTCATCAAGGCGATTGAAGGCCTGAAAAAGCTCAAGCCTGCGCCGCTGGGCGTGGTGGACGACGCGGGCCTGATCCAGCAGGCCAACTACGAAGAGGATATGGAGCAGCTCCTGGAGTGCGACCTGATCATCGAGGCCATTGCCGAACGCATGGACTGGAAGACCGACCTGTACCACAAGATCGCCCCCTTCATTGCTGAAGGCGCCATCGTTGCCAGCAACACTTCTGGCCTGTCGATCACCACACTGAGTCAGGCGCTGCCCGGGTCCATCAAGCCGCGTTTCTGCGGCATCCATTTCTTCAACCCGCCGCGCTACATGGCGCTGGTCGAGCTGATCAACACGCCGACCACCGAGCCCAGGGTGCTGGACGACCTGGAAGCCTTTGTGACCAGCGCGCTGGGCAAGGGCGTGATCCGCGCACACGACACGCCCAACTTCATCGCCAATCGTGTCGGCATCGCCGGCATGCTGGCCACCATCAAGGAGGCCGAAACCTTTGGCCTGAGCTATGACGTGGTCGATGACCTGACGGGCAAGAAGCTGGGCCGTGCCAGCTCGGGTACCTTTCGCACCGCCGACGTGGTCGGTCTGGACACGATGGCGCACGTCATCAAAACGCTGCAGGACAACCTGGGGCCCGACAAAGTGCCCGATCCGTTTTCGGACATGTATGGCACACCGCCCGTGCTCGCCAGGCTGCTCGAAGCCAAGAGCCTGGGCCAGAAGACGGGTGCCGGTTTCTACAAAAAGCAGGGCCACGACATACTGCGTCTGGACCCTGAAAGCATGGAGTACGTGGCCGGCGGCGCCAAGGCCGACGACGTGGTCGGCCGTATGCTGAAAAAGCCAGCCGGTGAGCGCCTCAAGCTGCTGCGTGAAGCGCAAGGCGCTGAAGCCCGCTTCCTGTGGGCCGTTTTGCGCGACCAGTTTCACTATGCCGCCGTACACCTGGAAAGTATTGCCGAAACCGCCCGCGACATCGACTTTGCCATGCGCTGGGGCTTTGGTGCCAGGCAGGGCCCGTTCGAGTTGTGGCAACAGGCCGGCTGGCTGCAGGTGGCGACCTGGATCAAGGAAGACATTGACGCGGGCAAGGCCTTGGCCAAAGCCCCGCTGCCGGACTGGGTGCTCAAGGGCCCAGTGGCGGAGGCTGGCGGCGTGCATACCGCGGAGGGCTCGTGGAGTGCCTCGGCAAAAAAATTCATTCCCCGTCGCAGCCTGCCGGTCTATGCGCGCCAGCTTTTTCCTGAAAACGTGCTGGGCGCCCAAGCGCCAGCCTTTGAAACGGCGGGAACGACCCTGCACGAAGATGATTCCATTCGCCTGTGGACGCTTGATGGCGACCAAAATGATGTGCTGATCGCCAGCATCAAGACCAAAATGCACGCCATCAACCCCGATGTGACGGAGGGCCTGGCCTTGGGCGTGGAGCTGGCCGAGAAAAGCTACAAGGGCATGGTGATCTGGTCCAACGACGAAATGTTCTCGGCTGGTGCCGACCTGCAAGCCATGTTGCCCGCCTTCATGATGGGCGGCGCCAAGGCGATTGAAGGCGCCGAGGCCGAGTTGCAGAATGTGATGCTCAAGCTGCGTTATGCCGCCGTACCGGTGGTGTCGGCCATTCGTGGGCTGGCGCTGGGCGGTGGCTGCGAAATGGCGGTGTATTCGGCCAGGCGCGTTGCCGCCATGGAAAGCTACATCGGTCTGGTCGAGGTGGGTGTCGGCCTGGTGCCCGGCGGCGGCGGCCTGGCCTACATCGCGCGCCGTGCCGCTGAAAACGCTGCCACTTCAACCGGCAAGGACCTGTTGCCTTTCCTGACGGAAGGCTTTAGCGCAGCTGCCATGGCCAAGGTCGGGACCGGCGCCCTTGACAGCCGCAAGATCGGCTACCTGCTCGACAGCGATGTGATCGTGCCGAACAAGGACGAACTGCTGTTCGTGGCGCTCAATGAAGCGCGCTCAATGTTCAATTCCGGCTACCGCGCGCCGCACAAGCGGCCCTTCCCGGTGGTGGGGCGCAACGGGCTGGCTACCATCAAGGGGCAGCTGGTCAACATGCGTGACGGCGGTTTTATCAGCGCATACGACTATCACATTGCCAGCCTGATCGCCAACGTGGTCTGCGGTGGCGACGTGGATGCCGGCACGCTGGTGACGGAAGAGTATGTGATGACGCTGGAACGCCAGGCCTTCGGCTCGCTGCTTGAGCACCCGAAGACGCAGGAACGCATCATGGGCATGATGAGCACCGGCAAACCCGTACGCAACTAAATGGCCGATCAATACGACAGGACTGTGCCATGAGCCTTGACCACTCACCCAACCGGCTCGAGCGCCAACTGGCCCGGCTATCCGAAGTGCCGGCATTTGTGCGCCCCTGGTTTCGCAGTGTGGTGTTGCGCCGCGCCGTGGTATAAGAGACAGCGGCAGGCCTTAGCTTCCTGCAGATGACCGCCGACAGCGTGGAAATCGGTATCAGGAACGAGAAGAAAGTCCAGAACCACATCGGTGGCGTGCATGCGTCGGCCATGAACCTGCTGGCAGAAACCGCCACCGGCATGGTGGTGGGCATGAATGTGCGCGATGACTGCATTCCGCTGGTCAAGGAACTGAAGATGGCGTTCAGGAAGCGTGCGACCGGCTCACTGCGGGCCGTGGCCACCTTGAGTGCTGAGCAGCGCGCGGCCATGCAGGTCAGCGACAAGGGCGAGGTCAATGTGTCGGTCACGGTAACCGATGAGGCCGGCGTGAACCCGGTCAAGTGTGAATTTGTCTGGGCATGGATACCCTCCGGCTCCCGAAAATTGACCAGCTAAAGAGCTAAAGAATTAAAGGAATTTCATCATGGCCAAACAAGTCCAGGAAGCCTATATCGTTGCCGCCACGCGCACGCCCATCGGGCGCTCGCACAGGGGTTTTTTCCGCAATACCCGTCCTGACGATCTGCTGGTCAAAGTCTTGCAGGCCGCGCTGGCACAAGTGCCTACGCTGGACCCCAAAGCCATTGAGGACATCATTTGCGGCTGCGCGATTCCCGAAGGCCCGCAGGGCTTGAACGTTGCCCGTATCGGCGCCGTGCTGGCCGGCTTGCCCACCAGTGTGGGCGGCATCACTGTCAACCGTTTTTGCGCGTCGGGGCTGTCCGCCGTGCAAATGGCCGCGGACCGTATCCGGGTTGGTGAAGCCGATGTGATGATCGCGGCCGGTACCGAAAGCATGAGCATGGTGCCGATGTCGGGCAACTCCCCGTCGCTGTCACCCGCCATGTTTGCCAACGACGAGAACGTCGGCATCGCCTACGGCATGGGCCTGACCGCCGAAAAGGTGGCGCAGCAATGGAAGGTCTCGCGTGAGGCGCAGGACCAGTTTGCCTACGAGTCCCACATGAAGGCGCTCAGGGCGCAACAGACGGGCGAGTTCAAGGATGAAATCACCCCGGTGGAAGTGACCGATCGCAGCGCCAATCTGGAAACCGGTGAAGTCATTGCCAAAACCCGTACCGTGAGCCTTGACGAAGGCGCGCGCCCCGACACCACGGTGGAAGGTCTTGCCAGACTCAAGACCCCGTTCGCGGCGCGCGGCTCGGTGACGGCGGGCAACAGCTCGCAAACCTCCGACGGCGCCGGTGCGTTGATTCTGGCCAGCGAAAAAGCCGTCAAGGAATTCGGATTGACCCCGCTCGCGCGTTTTGTCAGTTTTGCCGCCAAAGGCGTGCCGCCCCACCTCATGGGCATCGGCCCCATCGAAGCCATTCCCGCGGCGTTGCGTCATGCCGGTCTGAAACTTGATGACATCGACTGGTTCGAGCTGAACGAAGCGTTTGCTGCGCAGTCACTGGCGGTGATCAACACGCTGGACTTGAACGCGGCCAAGGTCAACCCCATGGGCGGCGCGATTGCGCTGGGCCATCCGCTGGGTGCCACCGGTGCGATTCGCGCGGCCACCGTGATCCATGCGCTGCATCGTCATCAATTGAAGTACGGCATGGTGACGATGTGTATCGGGATGGGCCAGGGCGCTGCCGGTATCTTTGAGCGGGTCTGAGGGGCGCGCGCCAGGTTTTGATGAAAGGTTGAGCCACGAAGAGGTATCCTTTATCCTTATGACTACAACCCTCCAGACCCCTTTAGAAATTCTCACCCACGCTGACGCTGGCGTGATGACCCTCACGCTGAACCGCGTGGGCAAGAAGAACTCCATCACCTCCGCCATGTACGGTGCCATGGCAGAGGCGCTGGAGTCGGCCAATCACGACCCTGCCGTGCGCGTGGTGGTGATCCAGGGCCATGAAAGCATTTTTTCAGCGGGTAACGACATCGGTGATTTTTTGAACAATCCGCCGTCCACGCCGGATGCGCCGGTGTTCTGCTTTCTGCGCGGCATCAGCACCTTTCCCAAGCCCATTGTTGCTGCGGTGTGCGGCCCGGCTGTCGGCATAGGCACCACGATGCTGCTGCACTGCGACCTGGTGTATGCGGGTGACAACGCGGCGTTTTCCATGCCGTTTGTCAACCTGGGCCTGTGCCCAGAAGCGGCATCGAGTTTTCTGGTGCCGCAGCTGATGGGCTACCCTCGTGCCGCAGAAGCCCTGCTGCTGGGCGAGCCCTTCATGGCCGAAACCGCGCTGGATATGGGCCTTATCAACCGCATCGTGCCGCCCGCCGAGGCCAACGCGCTGGCCCAAAGGCAGGCGCTCAAGCTGGCGGCCAAACCGCTCAGTGCCCTGATTGAAACCAAACGCCTCATGAAAAAGGGCACCACCGGTATCGTGGCTGAACGCATGGCCGAAGAGGGCGCCAGCTTCGGCCGTATGCTGCAGGAGCCCGCCGCGCGCGAAGCGTTCACGGCGTTCATGGAAAGGCGCAAGCCTGAGTTCTCCCGAGTTTGAGGGGTAAATTGGCGTTTAGCCCATATGTGACGGGCGTAAGAAGCTATTAATTTGATAGTATTCTGGAGGCATCATGGATGCATCCGGTTTCAAGGGAAGCCCCCTGTCCATCACCGGAGCCTCGCGTGACATCGGCCGCAGCGGCCAGGGCCATGCAAACCTTCGCCTGATCACCGGGCTGGCCGAGTCCCATCGGCCAGCAGCAGTTCATTCGGTCCTTCCCAACCGGCTGGCGACTGAAATGCGCGGAGCCGGTCCTCCATCTCGGCCCACGCGGCCTCTTGCGCTTCCGGATCGAGGTTGCCCAGAATCTGCATGATCGGTGAGGCAGAAGTGCGTACAAAGGCCAAGTACTCCTTGACTGACGGCAGCCGGAACGGCGCGGAGATTCGGGTTGTGGTGATGTCTGTGAATTCCGCCTTGCGGTACAACTCGTCTAGCAGTCCCGGCTTTCCCAGGCTCAGCAAGTTGCCTGGCTGAAACGGATCGCGCGGCGGCAGGCCAGCATGCCGGAGTGCCGTTGCCATCAGGATGCCAATGCACGGGTTGTATTGCGGCTCGGAGAATACCAGTACGGTGACATGCGCGCCCGGTTTCACTGCGCGCTGAGCCTGCCGCAGCGCCCACAACGGGTCAGGGAAGAAACTGAGGCCGAGCCGACACACGGCGGCGTCGAAGCTTGCCTCCTCAACGTTCAGCTCCTCGGCATCGCAGACCCGGGTCTCAACATGGGTCAGCCCGGCACGAAGCGCATGGTCTTTCGCGAACTGCAAGATACATTCTGAAATGTCAGTGGCCAGCACATAGCCGGCGGGGCCAACCCGCCGAGCGATGTCAAGCGTCTGGTCACCCGCACCGGCGGCGATGTCGAGCACCCGCATGCCCACGGTGATGCGCGCCGCATCCAGCATGGCCGCCGTTGCCTCCGCGAGCCAGGCATGAATATTCTGGGTTTGACTGTTCCACCCACTGGCTGACTTCTCCCACGCCAGCCGGGTGGCCGCCTTGAGCTGTTCGGGGCTGAATGTGGTCATGAAACCTCCAGTGGGAAAATTGGAAACCTATCACTCTGATGCCAAACGGATGGCCGCGCAAGCGCCCCACCTGCTCTGGGTTGACCAAGGACAACCCGGATGCGAAACCGGGCTCAACGCCCGACCCTGCGACATGCGCCCCCGTCACCTTTGCTACGGAGCCTGTCGTCGAAGCAAGCGCGCAAGCCTGCTGAAGTCCAGCGCACCAGGCACTTATGATGCGCTCATGCTGCAGTACCTGATTACGCTTGTCGGACGTCTCGGACAATGGGGTTACCTCGTCATCTTTCTTGGTGCGATGCTGGAATCAGCCGCGTTTCTTGGCCTGCTTATTCCTGGTGAAAGTCTTGTGCTCATGGCTGGCTTTTTTGCTGCCCAGGGATCGTTCTCCCTCGACGTGCTGATTCTTGTCGTTGCCATTGGGGCCGCGGTGGGAGACAGCATCGGTTATGAAATGGGCCGCTGGATGGGTCGTCCTGCACTAATGCAATACGGCAGTCGATTGGGTCTGACTGAGGCGCGCGTGGGCAAGGCGGATGCTTTCTTTGCGCGGCATGGCAGCAAAACCGTGTTTCTGGGACGCTTCGTCGGCTTTGCCCGAGCCTTGGTGCCATTCCTGGCTGGTTCGTCCCAAATGCCTTATCGGAAGTTCTTGCCCTATAACGTTGCCGGCGCTGTCCTTTGGGCGTCTGCCGTCACGCTGCTGGGGTACTTCCTCGGCGCTGGCTGGCAAAAAGCCGAGCGGTGGATTGGCCGGGCCAGCGCCCTGCTTGGCGGCATATTGGTAGTCGCGCTGTTGCTGGTCTGGCTAGGGCGCTGGGCGGTACATCATGAGACGGCAATCAAGCGAGCCTGGAATCGTTTTCTTCAGCGACCACGCGTCCATGCGCTACGCGTTCGCTTTGCGCCTCAGATTGCTTTCATGCAAGCCAGGCTTTCCCCGCGCAGTTATCTTGGGCTTCAGCTCACGACAGGTGCAGGGGTACTGATTGGCGCCAGCTGGTTATTTGGCGGGATTGCCCAAGACGTTGTCAGCGGTGATCCGCTGACCGTCGTCGACGGGCAGGTGGCGCAATGGTTCCACGCACACGCCGCACCGCTTGTGACCCAGGCAATGCTGGCAATTACGCACCTCCACGACCCCATCGCCGTCACCGCAGCCGCCGTGCTGATGGCCGTCTATCTGGCCTGGAGGAGGAGCTGGTATTGGTTGATCTGTCTGGGCGTCACCGTACCGTCCGGGATGCTGCTCAATGTCTTGATGAAGTATGCCTTTCACCGCACCCGCCCGAACTTCGATAACCCGCTCCTGGTGCTGCAGTCGTACAGCTTCCCCAGCGGTCATGCGGCTGGCGCCACCTTGTTTTATGGCGTAGTGGCTGCGATGCTGGTATCGAGGACCAACGCCTGGCGCTGGCGCGTGACGATAGGGCTTGCTGCGATCACGATGGTGGCGCTGGTGGCGCTTACCCGCGTATATCTTGGCGTTCACTACCTGAGCGATGTGCTTGCCGGTTTTGCCGAAGGCCTCGCATGGCTGACGCTGTGTCTTACGGGCATACATACCTATTGGGCGCATCGCCTTTGGGCGCGCAGCCACAAATGAAGGAACAGGCGTGTTGGCTGATTCGCCGAGGCTGAAAAAGGTGAGCAGGGTAGAAAAGCAGCTATCAACAATGTGTACTTTCAGCGGCTTTATTTTTACAAAGCAACCGCTTGCTAAAAATATCGTCTTTTGCTATGGTCTGTCCCCATGGACCAAGCTGCTGCGCGCACCCACTCCGCCTCTCACGCGCCCGCCATCGCTGCAAAGCGGCCGCGTGGCCGTCCCCGCAAAACGGCTGACGAGCGTGACGACGGTAACCGGCGGGTGGAACTGGTCAACGCTGCCGCCAGGCTGTTTCGCAAGAAGGGTTTTGACGCCACCAGCACGCGCGATATTGCAGCCGCCGTGGGCATGCACAGCGGCTCGCCTTTTTATCACTTCAAAAGCAAGGGGGCGCTGCTTTACGCCGTGATGGACGAAGGCATGCGTTCGGCCATAGCCCGGCAGAGCGCGGCCCTGCAGGCCGCCGCACCCTCCGCGCCCGGCGCAGCGGCCTTGCTGCGCGTGCTGATCCGCAATCATTTCGATGTGCTGCTGGGTCCTGGCAGCGATTTCATTCCCGTGATGCTTTATGAGTCGCGGTCCATCACGGCCAGGCAGCGTGCGTCGCTGGCCAAGCTGCAGGGCGACTACGAAGCCGTCTGGGAGCCCGTGCTCAAGGCCTTGAGCCAGGCAGGCCAGATCAAAGGCCCTGTCAAACTGGCGCGCCTGCTGATCTTTGGTGCGCTCAACTGGTCGGTGCAATGGTTTGACGCCAGGAAGGATGCGTCTCTGGACGATCTGGCTGATGCGGCCATGGCGCTTTTTGTGCAGGCTCCGTCACCGGCACGACAATGACAACCATGACCCAAGCTTTGACCCCACGCCCACAGACATCCCCAGCCCTTGAATTTGAAGAAGAGTTCGTCGCCGGCCTGAAAAGTATTTTTGAAGAGAAAATTGTTTTCAACCAGTTGCTGGGCCTGAAGATCACATCGCTTAAGGCCGAGCGGGTCACGGCGCGCATCGACATGCGGCACGAACTCGTGGGCCACTATGCCTACAACCGCATTCACGGCGGCGTCATCAGTGCCGGGCTGGACGCCATGGGCGGGCTCGCGGTGATGGCGGCCATTGGCGCACGCCACATGGACGAAGCGCCCTTGCAACGGTTGCAGCGCTTTATCAAGCTCGGCACGATTGACCTGCGGGTCGACTATCTGCGCCCGGGCATCAGTGAGTACTTTGAACTGCGGGCCGAAGTGCTTCGATTGGGCTCGCGGGTGGCGAGCACGCGCATGGAGTTTTTGGGCGCTGACGGCAAGCTTTTTTCCACCGCTGCCGCCGCTTACATCGTTTCGTAGTTGG